>NZ_JAYXUH010000002.1:0-514070 GCF_036040035.1 Photobacterium sp. S4TG1 | reverse complement strand
GGCGAATAATATAGTTGACTAAGCGCACTGTAAAGTAAAAATAATAAAAAAAATATCAACTGCACTTTTATCAATCAATAATCATTAAAAACAATCAAAATCAGATCAATAGATCAACAACACTAGGGTCACACCGGTATATTGACGATTTGCTGATAAAGGTTCAGTTAATGTTGTATAAATATATAAATACAAAACTCGTTACACAAAATAGTAGTTAAATTTTACATCCTTGTTACTTATTCGTGATCCGAGTAAACTTGGCAACGCCCTCACCGATTCAGGCTTTATTAATGACCACAATTAAAAATCTCTTTATCTTAATACTACTATCTATCCTGATCAGTGGCTGTAGCCAGTCTCAAGGTACTGTTATTCAAGCCCATGGTAATATTGAAACAATACATAGTATTAACCGTTAATACTATTAAGTAACGATTATCGTAACGTCCTCTTACGACTAAGGTCACTATCCGCTGAATTCCTAAATCAAGACTTTGATCTTGCTTCAAATTAAAGTCAAAAAGCAAACGATTGCTTTGTTACGTATCACACTTCTCTTCTAAATGTGACTTTAGCGGTATTAATTACTACAGCAAAGTTATTCCTTAGAAGTATTTTATTCGCAGAAGTTAATCTGTGAGTAAATCAAATGAAAAAAGAAATATTAGCAATTGCTATTTCATCCCTTCTTATGAGTGGCTTAGCTCATTCTGCAACTATTTATAAAAAAGATAATGGCGATAGATTAGATATCTATGGTGGCGCTGAAATTGGCGGAACCATTGTCACAAATAGAGATAAATCCCCTTTTGGCGACAAATCTAAATCTTATGTTGATGACTCTTTTGGAACCATTGGTATAAAAGGACAAACTAATAAATTTTATGCCAAATTAGAAATTGATGCAGAACGTACTGATTGGACTTATGAAAATAATTTTAGATTAGTCATTGATAAAGCTTATGTGGGATATTTCTTAACTGACAAACAAACCGTCGAGTTTGGACGAACAGATACAGCCTATGATCACTATGACGCTTTTGGCGACTTCTCAAATGAATTAGCCGACGAAGTATCAGAAGCAGGAGATCAAGATAATACGATTAAATATCGTGGTGAATTTGGTGCTTTAAAAGTTGGAATTTCATATTCAGCAAAAGGTTGGGATTACGAACAAGATGCACAATCACTGTATGATGAGAATGGTATATTTTTAGGGAAAAAAGGATCATACGTTACTGATTCTCGAGAAGGTGAAGTCATAAATGGCTATGCTGGCTATTTTACTAACAATCTTACCATCATTGCTGCTGCTGAAACCGTCCATGATCGTGGTGAATTATATTCATTACACGGCAAGTATAAAATTAACAAATTTGCTATTGGTGGGTTTACCTCTTATTCCGACCGTGATGGCGTAAACAAAAATAGCATGACCTACGTATTATCGGGTTCTTACGACATTACAAGCCAATTAACAGGTTATATTGTAGGTAATATTTACAATGACGATAATAACGACAAAGATGATCAACATGTTGTCGTTGGTACGCAATATATGTATGCCAAGAATGTAAAACTCGTTGCTGAAGCTGCAATGGGTGGTAATACAGGTACACTAGGTTATTTAAAAGCTTATTATTGGTTTTAAATAGCATCAGATATTTTAACTCATTGAATGATAATTAATATATTGTTATACACATGGAACGTAACTCATGAAAAAAAATATTTTAGCGGTAATTATTGGCGCCACCCTGTCATCATTTAGTTTTCAACTATGTGCGGCTAATAATCAAAACCAAAATGAAATAGAGACATTAACCATTCAAAAAATTCAAGGGGATAGCGAATACTCTTCCGTTGATGGTATTGATATTCCAAATAATAAACATATATCCACTCAGTATTATCAAGTCAGCGGTATTATTACCGCCATTCAACGACACAATTTAGGTAAAGATCTACAGCAAGGCTTTTTTATGCAAGCTGTAACGGACAATAATCCAGCAACATCAGATGGTATTTTTGTTCAAACTTCAGATATTAATAATTTAAAAGTAGGACAAAAAGTTAACGTTACAGCCAAAGTTAGCGAAGATTACCATTGGACTAAATTAATTAATGTCACAGATATTCAAGTTCTGACAATAAATAATGAATTACCACCCATAACCGTTTTAACATTTGATAACACGAATAAATTTGATTTAGAACGTTACGAGGGGATGCTAGTACGAATTAATGAAAATGCCCAAATGAACGTCACCAAGAATTATGGTTTTGATTATAATGCATACCGTAACAACATGTTACTTTCACATGGTTCTGTAAACGTACACCCTAATCAAACACAAGTACCAACAACCTCTCATACAAATCAGCCCAATGATTTATTAGTTATTGAGTCATTTACCAAAGCTGCAAATGGTGATATTCCTTGGTATCCAACCTTTGGTAAAGATAACGGCACCGGAACAACTGATAATTATATTCGTATTGGTGATGTCGTTAATGGCCTAGAAGGTGTAATTGGTTATTCTTATGGTGATTACCGTTTCTATGTCACAAATAAAGCTGATACGAATACATTTATTCATACAAACGATAGAACCTACGCACCAGAATTAAAACAAGGCGGTGATTTACGTATTGCTAGTTTTAATGTTCTTAATTACTTCAACTCTCCCTTTACAGGTGAAACTCAAAACCCTCTTAAACAAAATAGGGGGGCGACAACTCAAGCAGAATTTGATCTTCAAAGCACTAAAATAGCGAATGCTATTGTACGAATGAACGCTGATATTATCGGTTTAATGGAAATTGAAAATAATGGCTTTCAATCGGATTCTGCCGTTAATGATCTCGTAACTAAAATTAATGATCGAATCAAAGATCCAGCAGAACATTATGCTTACGTAAAACCTAATAATAACGAAAAATTTGTTGGCGGTGATGCCATTTCAAGCCAAGTGATTTATAAACCAAGTAAAGTCACATTAAAGCAATACCGTATAATAAAAATGCCAGAGCAACATGCTCCTGAAGTTAAATATACCGATGAAAAAGGCAAACAAAAAATAGAAAGTGGTAGTAATCATCAGCGTGATACTATTGCTCCAACCTTTAAAATCAAAGGTACAGATGAGACTTTAACCGTCTCTGTTAACCATTTTAAATCCAAAGGTTCTACTTGCTGGGAAGATGTTAACACTGGCAAACAACTTGATGCAGATAAACAAGGCTCATGCGAAAACTTGCGGGTTGCTGCCGCAGAACATTTAGGTGATGCATTAGCTAAAATTCCAGGATCTAAAGTTATTATTGGCGATCTAAATTCGTACGCAAATGAAGATCCTGTAATAATATTAACTAATCGTAATAATGTACCTAAAAATCATACTATCAAAGCTGCAGGGTATACCTATATTGGTGGTAATCAAGAAACTGGAACACTATTATATGGACCTGAAGGTAAAGTTATTAACAAAACTTATGGCTATACTAATATCATCCGTCAATTACATCCTGATTCATATAGCTTTTCATATCAAAATAATATTGGTACGTTAGATTACATTCTATTATCGCCTGATTTAACAAGTAAGGTTATTGATGCAACTGATTGGAATATTAACGCTGGAGAAACCACATTATTAGAATATGCGAATAAAAATAACTGTGTGGGAAAAACATGCTCTCCCCGTTATGAAGATATTTATCGAGCATCTGATCACGATCCAGCAGTTATTGATTTAAAAATTACTGAGCAAGTTAAAGATACAGCAAAAGATAAACATTCCGGAGGCTCGACAGGTGTCATGGGATTAATATCGTTGCTTGGAATCCTTTTATTAAGAAAAAAGAACAATAAATAATCAATATAAAAAGAGGCGCGGTCAGCCTCTTTTTTTTGAAAATTAACATTACTGATAATACTAACAATTAATGATCTATTCATGTTTGCAATGTGATGCTTATCATAAAACAAAATCCTACATAGTGCTGTAATTATGCTTCGTTTATTTTAGGATACTAATTACATGCTTAGCTCAGCAAAATCACTCTCAATATCATTAAATAAAGCATGGATAAAACCTTTCCTTTATAAATCTGATGTTGAAAAAAGAATACGCTCATGGTTTGATAAATTTAAAACAAGCTGTACTCTTGAAATTGACATAAAAGAAAAGTTAGTTTCAAGTCCTAAAGTTAGAGTAACGGTTGAATATAAAAAAACATCACAAAACTCTCATATAGACACTGAAAAATTAGCTATTACAATCGAAGAGCAATTGTTTGATTTCTTTGAATATAGAAATGTAATTACTATTGATGAAATAATAAAAAAAATAGCATTTGAAGAATCACCTCAAGATTATTGTCACTCATTAATAATGAAATCATTAAAAAAAGAAATAATTATTGATGACCAATTTAATTTATTAGATCTTAATAAACAATACCCATCAGAATATGATTTACATCGCTTAACCGATTTAAAGGTTGAGCGATTATTATTTCTATCGCATATAATAAAATATAATATTAATGTCCACAATGCAGTCGCTATCTAATAACTTTAATCAGTTAATTTTCAACATTTTCTCATCTTGATAGTAAATATATAGCCTCGTTTTCAGTAACGAGGTTATTTACAACATGCTAATAATCGCTTCTCTATTACGAAAATTAAATACACCACTATTTTATTCAGGTGTAAAAAACGCTAAATTCTTAACGGCTTTCTTAATTTTGGCGGAGCTGATTTGGGTATTAGAGGATTTGAACCCGCTTTTATTACACCAATTAAATACATCCCTATTTTATTCAGACGCAAAAAAACTAAATTCTAACGGCTTTCTTAATTTTGGCGGAGCTGATTTGGGTATTAGAGGATTTGAACCCGCTTTTATTACACCAATTAAATACACCGCTATTTTATTCAGATGCAAAAAAGCCAACATTTAAATGTTGGCTTTTTAAGAATGTGGCGGAGCTGATTTGGGTATTAGAGGATTTGAACCCGCTTTTATTACATCAATTAAATACATCACTATTTTATTCAGGCGTAAAAAAGCTAAATTCTAACGGCTTTCTTAAATTTGGCGGAGCTGATTTGGGTATTAGAGGACTTGAACCCGCTTTTATTACATCAATTAAATACATCACTATTTTATTTAGACGCAAAAAAGCCAACATCTAAATGTTGGCTTTTTAAGAATGTGGCGGAGAGATAGGGATTTGAACCCTAGATACGCTATAAACGTATGCTGGTTTTCAAGACCAGTGCTTTCAACCGCTCAGCCATCTCTCCATGCCGTGTATACTATAGCGGTCATTATTAACTGTAAAGACTTTATTCCCTAAAGGAATTTAAACGAACATTTATTAGACTGATAATTGAATTTTAGATGTTTTATCACTCTCAGCATATTACAGAAGGTTAGCTATAATTTAATTTAGCAGCCATTGTTACAATATCGATAAATAATAATATTACGATTTCAAGGAAGATCTCATGAATGTATTAGTTCTTGGTGGCACAGGCAGCATAGGGTTAGCGATTATTCAACAATTGTTACTCATCAAGCCACATGCAAACATCCATGCAACTTTTTTTCACCACCAGCCTCAATATCAACATTCACACCTACATTGGCATCAATGTGATATTACACTTGAGAATCATATTAAAGCACTAGCAAAACAATTACCTCGACTTGATGTCGTGATCAATGCTGTTGGTATGCTCCATACAACTGAGCATCAACCTGAAAAGTCTATTCAACAATTTGATACGAATTTTTTCCAAGCCAATATTCAAACGAATACGTTACCTAGCTTATTAATTGCCAAACATTTCATGGCTGCATTAAAAACATCATCTCGCAGTTATTTTGTAACGATTTCAGCCAAGGTCGGTAGTATTGAAGATAATAGATTAGGCGGTTGGATCAGTTATCGTAGCTCAAAAGCCGCACTTAATATGGCTATTAAAACTATTAGTATCGAATGGCGCACCAAGCTTCCTCATTGCTGTGTTATTGCTTTTCACCCCGGTACAACCGCAAGCCCACTATCAAAACCATTTCAACGTAATGTTGCGCCCCACAAGTTATTTACCCCCTCTTATACTGCGCAATGCTTATTAAATTTATTAGCCACATTAACACCACAAGATACTGGAAAATTTCTAAGTTATGACGGTAATGCCCTTCCTTGGTAATAATTTATGAGCAATAACCGAGCTAATTACGGACAGGCTATATCATTATACTTAATGTTAAATTCATCATAATATACAGACTTATTAATGCTGTTGTTTGCGCTTCTTAACCTCAATCAGCATCACCATTCACCTTGTTTATTGCGGTAGATATAATGAAAAAACGTTCTGTTGGCTTTGCTATGACCATTTTAATTATTGGTAATTTAGTCGCCGTACTTTCTGATGCACTAATAAAAACTATGGGCAAAGATGCTGCAGTATTTCAATTTGTATTTTTCCGTCAATTATCAGCGGTGATGATCCTACTTCCCTTTTGTTTACATGCAACCAAACAAAGTTTTTTAGTTGGCTTAAAATGGCATTGTATACGTGCTCATGTGTGGTTATTAGGCGCAATATTTATGGTTATTTCTTTAAATACGCTACCACTAGCGACAGCCAATGCTATTTTCTATGCTGCACCCTTGATCATGCTTCCGTTAGCCGTCATGGTTTACGGTGAAAAACTCAGTCGTTATTCTATTGCTGCGGGGATCATCGGTTTTGCCGGCGTGTTAGTTATTGTACGCCCAACAGACATTAGTTGGGCAGCATTAGCCGCACTCGTGGTTGCATTCACGATTGCAGTAAATAACCTTTTTATTCGTAAATTACCTACCCAACAAAGCGTTGCTCAAACATTGTTACTCACAAACTTAATAGGTATGCCTGTATCACTCGCATTAGCATTGTGGGACAACAAACCATGGGATTGGTCACCTTTGATTACCGCCTCTGGTTCTAGTGCCTTAATTTTAGTGTATGCCGCCACATGCGTAGTGGCTTATCGAGCAGCAGAAAGTAATAAAATAGCCAGTGCTGAATACAGCGGCTTAATTGGTGCCGTGATTGTCGGCTATTTCCTATTTGATGAAGTGCCAGATGTAACAACCTTAGTAGGAACAGTAATGATAATTGCACCTTTATTGTGGCTAGCTAAAGTTGAAAGAAAGCAGAATAAAAAAGATTCAATTCAAGCGATTGCTGTTAACGAATAATAAAATCTTTCATTGCAGAACTTTCTGCATACAAAGGCTAAGACTCGGAATATGCTATTTTCAGCCACAGATTATATGTGACTTTAACGTTACTTACATAGGATATCTGTAATGAGAAAAGCGCTTAAAATTAATCATGTTTATATTAATATGGAAACAATTGTAGCCTTTGATTTAAATTATAAGATAGATGGTCATCGTGCTCTTTATCTATTAACAAATAGTAGTGAATTACCGTTTTTAGAAATTGAAGAAAACGATATAGCGACCGACGATGGTACTAACTATCAAGCTCAGAAAGTCATATCAAGTGAATATAACCGAATTAAGCGTGAGTTATGCGTTTATATGGGGGTTGTTTTATAAATAAAAAAGCGATAGCCATTTGACTATCGCTTTTCATCTTGCATAATTTTATATTACGATAAACTTAAACGAGTGCTTTATTAAATCCATCAAGGACGGCAACGGTATTATGGCCTAAGTCATCAACCGCGTAGCCTCCTTCAAAAACAAATAGTGTTGGAATATTTAATAAGCCAATCATCCAACCAATATTTTGATAATCATTACGCATCAATTTAAAGTAACTAATAGGATCATCGGCGAAGGTATCCATACCCAATGATATAACTAACGCTTCAGGTTTATAGTCTGCAATGCGAGTTAATGCTTGCGCTAATACGGGCTCATACACCGACCAATCAGTTGTATGTAGCGGTAATGGCAAGTTTAGATTAAAGCCTAGCCCCTCGCCTTCACCTTCTTCATCAGCAAAACCTAAATAATGTGGATAATCATAATCAGGATCGCCATGAATAGAAGCAAATAACACATCATTACGATTATAGAAAATACTTTGCGTACCATTGCCATGATGGTAATCAATATCCAGTACTGCAACTCGCTTCGCGCCTTGACGAATAAAGCTCTCTGCTGCAATAGCCGCATTATTAGCGTAGCAATAACCCCCCATTAAATCAGAAGCCGCATGATGGCCAGGGGGACGACATAGCGCAAACGCGGCATGCTCACCTTGTTTAATTAAATCAACACCAGTTAGTGCACATTCAGTTGCAGCAACAATTGCTTTCCAAGATCCAGCAGTAATAGCAGCGGTCATATCAAAGCTGTAATACCCTAATCGACCTTCGATATCTTTTGGAATACGGTTACGTAAATGACGTGCAGGTGCAAAACAGTATGGCGACGCATCATGTACATCACCAAACGCTTCTACCCACTGATCCCAGCAGCTAGCAAGAAAATCAACATAATCATCAGTATGAACCCAACGCAGTGGCGCATCACCATAACTATTGGGTTCAACCATCGTAAAACCACCGTGGTTATTTAGCGCACTCAGCACCATGTCGGCACGTTCTGGTTTTTCAAAACACGGCGTCGCTTCACCATTTAAAAATTCAAAACGTACATGGTGCAAACGTTGTTTTTCAGTGTAGATAACTTTCATTATTTCTTTAACTCCATCCAGTAACGCTGGTAGAGTGCCGTCGCATCACCAACATCCGCTAGAAATTGACCTTTTTGCTTAATCGCTTTTGGTGGAAAGATAATCTCACTTTGACGAATAGTATCAGGAAGATTATTTAATGCTTCTAAATTAGGCGCAGCATAGCCAATTTCTGTGATAATTTTAGCTTGGTTCTCAGGCTTTAATAAGAAATTAATAAATTGGTAGGCCGCATCTTTATGCTGACTGGCTGCGGGAATAACCATGTTATCCATCCAGAAAATAGTGCCTTCTTGAGGATAAGCAAATTTAAGTGCTGGATTTTCATTTTCAGCACGTACCGCAGTACCGTTCCATTGCATTCCAACTGACACTTCACCAGCAATATAAGGAATGTGTGGCGCATCTGAATTAAATACTGCCACATTTGGCATCAATGTTTTTAATGTTTCATAAGCTTGTTTAATTTCAGCTTCATTACGGCTATTAACATTATGACCATTCATAATCAATGCCATGCCAAACACATCGCGTGGATCGTCAGTTAATAACACGTTACCTTTAAATTCAGGCTTCCACAGATCTTTCCAGTGTGTGATCTGGTGGCTATCAATGCGATCATTATCATAACCTAATGCGGTACTCCCCCAAACATAAGGCAATGAATATTGGTTATTGGGATCAAAAGGTTGATTTAAAATTGTGCTATCTAGTTTAGAAAATGCGGAGATCTTGCTATGGTCTAATGTTGCTAATAAGCCTTCATCAGCCATTTTAGACACGTAATAAGTGGATGGGAAAACTAAATCATACCCTTTACCGTCGATCATTTTGATCTTGGTATACATCGTTTCATTACTTTCAAACGTTGAATAGTTAACCTTGATATCGGTTTCTTTCGTAAACTGTGTCAATAATTCTGTTGGTAGATATTCTGACCAATTATAAATATTTAATGTTGTGTCAGCGAGAGCAGGTTGAGCAACGAAAGAGCTAAGTAGAAGCGATGCAAGTAGATTCTTTTTAAACATTTCACCTATTACCAATATTCAAATAAAGCTCGAAATAAGCTTTCCCAGCTGACAATAACATAAATAAATTTAAGCAGTTATTTAGAAATTGTATGCAAATGCTACATAGATATGAGTTCAATAATATAAAAAAAAGACGCTAATGATTAATCAGTTAGCGTCTTATTAACTTAATTGCATGTGTTATTTGAGCTCAAGAATCTCACCCATCAAGGTTAGTTATTCTTATTCGCCTGCATTTGTTCTGCTTCTGCAATAAAATTCTTCGGGGGCGGTGTCCAACCACGTTCTGATTTAGTATGTTTATCAGTACGCTCTTGTTTCATGGCTTCACCTAGCGTTTGTTCTAATTGTCTAAACAGCTCGACATAAGAAGCATTAAAACGATCTTCTTCGGTACTATCACGCCATGTTTGATACAGCAACTCTTTACTCTTTGCTTCAGTCTCAACAAACATTTCTTTTTGCTGCTCTGCTCTAAACGGGTGTACACCGAGCTCTTTCAAAGCTTGTGCACCCATCGCTAATGCCGAACGGTAGGTCTCACTAATCACATAATCCGCACCAGCACAACGTAATGAGTAATGATGACCTCTATCATAAGCGCGCGCTAATACACGAACATGCGGGTAAGTCTGTTTAATATAATGAACTAACTCTGTCGCGCGTTCTTGATCGTCAATGGCCACAACAAACACTTTGGCATCTTCAATACCAGCGGTATGCAATAAATCATGTCGCGTCGCATCCCCAAAAAAGCTCTTAATATCAATTTGACGCATATTATCAATTTGAGTCACAGAGTGATCGAGTACCACAGTTTGCATGCCATTTGAAGTCAATAAGCGATTCACAATCTGACCAAATCGACCAATACCCGCAATAATAACTTTCCCTTGTTCATCAATCTCATCCGCTTCGCGTTCATTTTTAGCCGCACTAAATCGCGGTAAAATGACCTTATCAAATAATATAAATAACCCAGGAGTTAAGAACATCGACAACGCCACAACTAATGATAATGTCTGACCCAACTCAGCTGGCAATACATTGTTTTGGACGGTGTAGTTTAATAATACGAACCCAAATTCACCCGCTTGTGCCAAACTAAGTGCAAATAGCCATCTATCGCTACCTTTCACTTTAAAAACAAACGCTAATATTAGTAATACCAACGCTTTAATTAGCATTACACCCAGAGTTAATCCAATAATGGTACCAAACTGATCAAACAAAATACCAAAGTTAATCCCAGCACCAACAGTAATGAAGAATAGCCCCAGCAATAAGCCTTTAAACGGCTCAATATTCGATTCTAATTCGTGGCGAAATTCACTGTTGGCCAGCACTACACCCGCAAGGAACGTACCCAACGCTGGCGATAATCCAATTAAACTCATTAATGTGGCAATACCAATCACCAACATTAATGCTGTAGCTGTAAAAATCTCACGCAAACCAGACGCAGCAACAAAGCGGAATAGTGGCCGGCTAAGATAATGCCCACCAACGACAACCCCTGCAATAGCAAGAATTACCACAATGGCATATCCCCATCCTGGTAAACCGGCAACCAAACTCAGTTCTTCATGATGTTCTGCAGCTGCTGCCATGGTTGATTGTGCTTTTTCAACTAATTCAGGTAAAGCCAATAATGGAATTAATGCCAACATGGGAATAACGGCGATATCTTGAAACAGCAACACTGAAAATGCACTTTTGCCACCTTCAGTTTTACTTAACCCTTTCTCATTAAACGTTTGCAGTACAATTGCGGTTGAAGACAATGAAAAAATCAAACCAATCGCCAAAGCATAAGTCCACCCAAGCCCTAGTGTACTCGCAATACCCATCACAACGGCAGCAGTCACTACAACTTGCAGACCACCTAAACCTAATAAACGATGGCGCATACCCCATAGCATTTTAGGTTCAAGTTCTAAGCCGACAATAAATAACATCATTACGACCCCAAACTCAGCAAAGTGCTGAATAGTGGTGGTTTCACTACCAACTAATCCTATAATAGGACCAATAACGACGCCTGCAATTAAGTAACCTAATACTGAACCAAGTCCAAAACGTTTTGCAATCGGCACCGCAATCACGGCGGCGACTAAATAGATAAATGCTTGTAAAAATATTCCCGTCATGACTACTCCGTGATCACAAGATCAAGACTATGATTTAATTTTGATAATTTACTCGCTGCGTCATAATCGAGCTTATTTTCTGCTATGGCGACTAATACACGACGCCAATTTTGTAAGTGTTTGGTGATCCGTTGTTCTTCCGTAGCAGTGCCTGCACCAAATAACGCAAACGGAGCCAAAAACTCCATCCCTGTTAATTCAGCCATTTGTTCTAACGGTTGTAGTAACTGTCGAATAGTAAAATGGTTGAAGCCTTCTTTACGATAACTTGATTCCGCCCCACCAGCGGTTAGCGCACAAAAGAATTTTTTACCTATTAATTCTTTACCTTCACTGCCGTAAGCAAAACCATATTCCAACACTAGATCTTGCCATTCTTTTAATAACGATGGCGTGGAATACCAATAAAGCGGGAACATAAACACGATCACATCATGGTCACGTAATCGCTGTTGTTCTTTATCGATATCAATACGAAAATTGGGATATTCTGCATATAAATCCACGGTCGTAACGTGGTCAAAACCTTTAGATGCATTAAATAACGGAACATTTATTTCAGAACGGTTTTGTGACGGATGAGCAAATAAAATTAACACTTTTTTTTGAGAAGCAGACATGGTTTTCCTTATTATTGTTGTCTTGTCTTTGGTAGATTCTACGCTAATAAAACAATATATTATAAAAAATTATCATGATTGCATATTAACAATACTTTTTAGGTATATTATCGAACAAATCCCGCATTTTCATGGATTTTACTTGGTGGTAAACCAAAATAACGCTTAAATTCACGGCTAAACTGTGCAGGACTTTCATAACCTACCAGCCCTGCTGCAATGTTAGCAGCCATACCTTGTTGCAAGATTAACGTCTTAGCATTATTTAACCGTATTTTCTTAATGTATTGCAGTGGCGGATCGGTAACGACTTGTTTAAACACTTTATGAAAAACAGAGACACTCATTCCTGCCATTGCCGCCAATTCATGTACTTGTAATTTAGTATCATAATGTAATTGAACATAATCTATTACCGATGAAATTTTAGCTAACGCACTGTCTTGTTCACAATATTGCGCCAATAAATATCCCTGGTCACCTTGAAGTAAATAATAAAATAACTGCCGAATCAGTGATGGACCAACAACCATCGCATCAAGAGGATCGTGCAATACTTCTAATAATTGCTCGACACTGCGATACATACGATTGGTCATTTTTGCTGTCGCCACACCACAACTACCTTCATAATTAAATTGATGCTGTTGCTCTGATTCAATCATAGTGACTAACTGGCGAATAACGGTTAAATCAAAGTCAATATTAATTCCAATTAATGGTTGTTGCTGTGAGGCAAAGGTCTCACAAACAATGGGATAAGGCGTAGTCACTAATAAACATCGCTGTGGGTCATAATTGAATTGATGCTGATTTAAATGGCCAGTTTTGTGGCCTTGAATAATAATAACAATACCTTGCTCATACATTTGCGGACTATGTTTATGATAACTATCAATTCTAAATAGCCGTATTCCAGCAAGATTGGTATCCACACGACCAGATTGATGCGCTAAGCCATAATACTCACATAACGAATCAGCCAAGGTAATTATAGATGTTGGTATGGTAATAGGTTGAGAGGTAGTTATCTTTGCAATGCTTCCACTTTTCATGGTTATCTACTCACAAAATCGTTTCACTCACCTTAGCAGATATTAACGCTCAACAGCAGTAACAAAAGAGAAATAGGCAAGCATTAAAGAGAATTATGTATTAAATAAATACGCATTATCCCCTAGACTGGAGAGATCTAAGGTACTCAGTATCTGATAACTAAAATCATTATAATAATCAGCTCAGTTTGCTGCTCTAAGGAAAATAAAATGGACAAGTTTACCTATCAAAGCCCTACAAAAATTCATTTTGGTGAAGGTCAAATTGCTGAAATTGCCAATGACATTCCGAAAGATAAGAAAATTCTCGTTGTTTATGGTGGCGGTTCAATTAAGACTAATGGCGTCTATGAGCAAGTAGCCGCAGCTCTAACTGGTTTTAATTGGGGTGAGTTTTCAGGTGTTGAGCCAAACCCACAATATGACACTTTAATGCAAGCGGTTACTAAAGTTAAAGCAGAAGGCTATGACTTTCTATTAGCTGTTGGTGGTGGTTCTGTTGTCGATGGCACTAAGTTCATTGCAGCAGCTGCATGTTATGAAGGTGCAGATCCATGGGAAATCTTGCATGATCAAGCCCCTGTAGCAACAGCATTACCTATTGGCTGTGTATTAACACTACCAGCAACAGGCTCTGAAACTAACGGTGGCTCGGTGGTATCTCGTGGTAAAGATAAGCTGTTCTTTGGATCGCCATTAGTGAAACCTACATTTGCTATCTTAGATCCTCAAACCACATTAAGCCTATCACCACGCCAAGTGTCTAACGGTGTTGTCGATGCTTTTGTTCACACCATGGAGCAATACTTAACTTTCCCGGTGAATGCTAAAGTTCAAGATCGTTTTGCTGAAGGTCTATTACTAACACTTATCGAAGAAGGCCCGAAAGCCCTAGCAACACCCAATGATATCGCCGTTCGTGCCAATATCATGTGGTCTGCAACGCAAGCATTAAATGGTTTGATTGGTGTTGGTGTTCCACAAGACTGGACAACTCACATGATCGGCCATGAATTAACAGGTAATTATGCTATCGACCATGCGCGCACATTAAGTATTGTGCTACCGGCTGTTATGCAAGTGTGTCGTAAAGAGAAACAAGCAAAATTAGTCCAATATGCAGAACGCGTATTTGGTATTAACACTGGCACAACTGACGAACGTATCGATGCAGCAATCTCGCGCACCATCGCTTTCTTTAAAGAGATGGACGTACCTACTTCACTGGCAAATGTTGAACTAGGTGAAGCCGATATTGATGTACTGATCGCTAGCCTTGAAAAACACGGGATGACCGCATTAGGTGAACACGGTAAACTGACGATCGCAGATAGCCGTAAGATTCTAGAGACCGCGTTATAATTATCGCTCAGTAATATAACCATAAATGTAAAGGCTAGGTATTTTATGATACCTAGCTTTTTTATTGGGCTTTAATATTATGTATTTTTGATAATTGTTAGTGATAGAAAATATCAGCGGTTAAATTTACTGACTGGCAAAGCGCTACGATATCTTTAATTTGTAAACTATTGCCATGTTCAATTAATAATCCTTCATTTTTTAAACGCTTAATTGTTCTTGATAATGTCTCAGGCGTCATGCCTAGTTGCGTTGCTAATAATTTTTTTGTTATCGATAAGCTGATTTTATTATCTTTGGATGATTGCTTTTTATAGATCTCAGCCAATTTCATCACAAACCGTTGATTCGCATTTACCTGCGTTAAAATATTCACATCATTGACTAAACAATGAATTTTGTTAGTCATATACTCCATAACCCTAACAGCAAGCTCCGGTGTTTGAGAGACTATTTTTTTAATATCAGTATGTTTATATACTAATAAAACAGAATCTTGCTCTACCCTTGCCGTCATTGGGTATTGACGAGGTGACATAAACATAGCCATTTCAGCAATCACATCACCCGCAAGAAAAACATTGAACACCTTCTCTTCACCGCTAGCCATTAATCGATAAAGTGTCACTTTCCCTTTTTCAATTATATACATACGATTAGCTTCTCTGCCTTGATGAAACAGTATCGTACCAGCCTGATAAGATCTTTTCTCTTGCAGTAATGCCAACGAGGCAAGTTGTGTTTTACTCATCAAAGAGATAATTGAAAAGCTCATCCTATCACCCTCTACTTGATAATTATCAAGGTGTATTTCAAATGCATCATTGTATGATAATGATTATCATTTTAGATTCAACCTTAGAGAGGAACTTTTTATGGATGACATTAGTGTAACTTTCCGCTGGATAAGTTTTATATCAATACTTCTACTTTTTGTTCCTATTCTTTTTCATTAGGATACTAAAAATATGTCGAATAAACTTATGATACCAGGTGAAAACCAACGACCTGAAAAACAACCAGGCCATTGGTTACTTGCACAAATAGGAAAAACAGTACTCCGCCCAGGTGGACTATATCTCACCAATAAGATGCTCACTAAACTTAATATTACAACAAGTGATGATGTTATCGAATTTGCGCCAGGGGTTGGATTAACGGCACAAATAACGCTAGCGAAGCGACCTAAAACTTACATCGCAGTAGAACAAAATGAGCAAGCAGCAGAAATTGTCCGTTCTTATCTCAATGGCGATCATCAAACCTGCCATATTAATAGCGCACAAGAGACGCAATTGGACTCAGAAATTGCTTCAATTGTATATTGTGAAGCGATGTTAACCATGCAAACAAGTACCCGTAAAAAGCAGATTATTGAGGAAGCAAATCGACTATTAAAAACTAATGGCCGCTTTGGTATTCATGAAATGTGCATCACTCCCAGTGATATTGATAGTAACAAACAGCGTTATATTCAAAAAGTATTAACAGAAACTATTCAACATCCAGCGAAACCACTTACTCCGAAAGAATGGGGACAACTTCTTAATGAGTGTGGCTTTGAAATAGAATATGAAACGATTGCTCCGATGCATTTATTAGAGCCAGCAAGAATGCTGCAAGATGAAGGCGTTATTGGGTGTTTTAAAATTTTTAAAAATTTAGCCACAAAGCCTGATGTCAGAAAACGGGTTTTAAATATGCGACATGTTTTTCGACAGCATAGTGATAACTTAGCAGCCATTACTTTTGTAGTTAAAAAGAAGTCATTAATTTAAATATATATAGTTAAAAAAAGCCCCCTATCATTGAATGAATAATAGGGGTTTTATGCCATATATTGCTATTGAGGAAACAGGAAATTAAGCAGTAGTTTTAAAACATTGGCGAGTAACATCGCCCCAATATTCATCGTGATAAATATCTTCAACAAATTCATTGTTTGTATAAGCACCAATTGTACGTCGCCAGAATGCAATCGCATGATCAGCACCTGCAATCTGCTTGCTTTGCCATAGACCCGGCATCATATCAAATAGCGTATGGGCAAAACGTTGACCGACTTTATGCTGACGAAACACGGGCACAACGTAAAAATCACACACTTCATAATGATCAACACTCTCGTTAGCAATAGCTGCTAGCCCCGCCGGTCTACCATCAATATACAATAAATAACCAGTGACATTACCCTCAATTGGAGTGTCTAATGCAAACTTACCCTCATCATCAGGCATTTTCTTCGTTAACGGTGAAAACTCAGCTTCATAAGCTTGGGTTAAATTTAAATAAATCGCTAGATTGCTCGCATTAACTGTGACTAATTCCACTATGTATCCTTTTTTATTGATAAATCCTCATAATAGAATACCGCATATAACAAAATCAAACAGCCTCATCAGCCCACGTCATTTTCATATCTGCTCAGATAATATCCATATTCATCAAGTTTTAGATACCAAATTTATTTAGTGACCCACATCAAAAGCAAAAGCACAAAAACAACAAAACGAAAGCTTTATTTTTACGAATAACTTCAAATTGTGACATAAAATACAAAAATAAATCAAATAACATGTTTTTATAAATATAGGAAAGCAAACGAAAACAAACAACAGAGGTCTATATATGCCAAATATAGTGTTAAGTCGTATTGATGAACGTTTAGTTCATGGTCAAGTGGGTGTGCAGTGGGTAGGGTTTGCTGATGCAAATATTGTCGTTGTTGCCAACGATGAGGTTGCCAATAATGAAATACAACAAAATCTAATGGAAATGGTTATTGCTGATGGTATCAGTATTCGATTTTGGACCATTCAAAAAACAATTGAAACCATTCATAAAGCAAACGATAAACAAAAAATCTTACTTGTTTGTAAAACACCAACAGATTTCCAGCACCTTGTTGAAGGTGGCGTACCCATTACTGCTATTAATGTTGGCAATATGCATTACTGCGCTAATAAAAATCAAATAGCCAAAACAGTCTCTGTTGATAGTAATGATATCGCCGCGTTTCATTACCTTAAAGATCATCAAATTGCGTGTTATATCCAAGGTGTTCCAACAGAAACAGCAACGGATATTTTTACTCTACTGTAGAAGGATAACGTCATGGAAATAGGATTTCTGCAAGCAGTACTACTCGGTATTCTGGCCTTTTTCGCAGGGCTAGATTTATTTAATGGCTTAACACACTTTCACCGTCCAGTAGTTCTTGGGCCTCTTGTCGGACTGATACTTGGCGATCTTCAAACCGGTATTTTAGTTGGCGGTACTTTAGAACTGATTTGGATGGGATTAGCCCCACTCGCAGGCGCACAACCACCAAATGTCATTATTGGTACTATCGTGGGTACAGCTTTTGCTATTACAACAAAGGTTGAACCCAATGTGGCCGTTGGTGTAGCTGTGCCTTTCGCGGTTGCCGTACAAATGGGAATCACCTTACTGTTCTCTGCAATGTCAGCCGTGATGTCAAAATGTGATCAGATGGCAGGAAATGCAGATACTAAAGGAATTGAAACCGTTAACTATTTCGCATTATTAGTACTTGGTTCTTTCTATTTCCTATGTGCATTTTTACCCGTGTACTTTGGTGCAGAACATGCGGGTACCATGGTGCAAATGCTACCTCAACAACTGATTGACGGCCTTGGTGTTGCAGGTGGCATTATGCCGGCAGTAGGCTTTGCAGTATTGATGAAAATTATGATGAAAAATATCTACATTCCTTATTTCATCCTTGGATTCGTTGCTGCAGCTTGGTTACAACTGCCTATTTTAGCGATAGCTTCAGCCGCAACAGCGATGGCAATTATTGACTTCATGCGTAAACCGGAACCTGCACAACCAACTAAACCACAAGAGGATTGCGAAGATGGTATCTAATACTCACACCCACCCAGCCACTTCTATTCCCAAAACCACTCCTGATGTACGTCCAGCTCCAGGCGTTGGTGAAGACGAATATGAAGATAAAAATATAGGTGCAGAACTTACCTCAGCAGATATAAACCGTATAGCGTGGCGTTCAATGCTACTCCAAGCATCATTTAATTATGAACGTATGCAAGCTTCTGGTTGGCTATATGGCTTATTACCCGGCCTATCTAAAATTCATACCAATAAAGCTGATTTAGCCAAATCAATGAAAGGTCATATGGGCTTTTTTAATACTCACCCATTTTTAGTGACATTTGTCATGGGTATTATTTTGGCAATGGAGCGTTCAAAACAAAACGTTAACAGTATCCAAAGCACGAAAATAGCCGTTGGCGCACCAATGGGAGGTATTGGTGACGCTATGTTCTGGCTAACTTTATTGCCTATTTGTGCAGGTATTGGTGCCGATCTTGCTTTGCAAGGGTCAATCATGGGAGCTGTTGTATTCTTACTGTTATTCAATAGCGTACATTTTGGATTACGGTTTGGACTCGCTCACTATGCTTACAAAATGGGGGTGGCTGCAATTCCCATGATCAAGGCAAACACCAAAAAAGTAGGCCATGCCGCTTCTATTGTTGGAATGACCGTTATTGGTGCGTTAGTTGCTACTTATGTTCGTCTATCAACCACCGCTGAAATTGAAGCAGGTGATGCTGTTGTTAAATTACAGGCCGATGTTCTGGATAAGTTAATGCCTGCATTTTTACCTTTGCTGTACACCTTACTTATGTATGCCTTAGTCAAACGGGGTTGGAGTCCGTTAAAACTTATTGGTGTAACGGTTGTGATAAGCATAGCTGGTCGTTTCAGTGGCATACTTTAAGGACTAAACCATGATATCAATAATTATTACAGGCCACGGCGCTTTTGCATCCGGTATGGAACAAGCCTTAAAGCAAATCATTGGCCATCAGCCTCAACTTATCTGTATCGATTTTTCAGAATCCATGAGCACTGCGCAATTAGATAAAGAAATAGAAATAGCGCTCAACCAATTACCACTCGATGATGGCGTTGTTTTTATGACAGATCTATTGGGAGGCACGCCTTTTAGATGTGTATCACTTCTCAGTCAGCGTAATGAAAAGATCAAAGTATTAACGGGCACGAATCTACAAATGGCAGCAGAAATGCTACTTGAACGAGATGAATACACTTTGACTGATTTTTGCCAACAAGCATTAGCATCAGCACATAGAGGAATAACAAGTTTAGATGAACAACTTCAGCAACAAAAGAAACCCAAATTAGTTCCTGAAGAAGATGGTATCTAAAGACATTAAAAAAAGCACCGATAATTCGGTGCTTTTTTATAGTGACGGTCTGCTCTGAAATATATTTACTTCGTTTCCGGTAATAATTTGGTTTTAACTTGCTGAGATTTAGTTCCCGTCGCCTTCATAAACTGCGCTTTAAGATTATAACTAATGGTATTAGCGCGAATAATATTCCCATCTTGGGTTATTTTAGCATTTTTCTTTAATACCATCATGCTATCAGAAGGAGTATAGATGCCATAACTCGATTCACCATTAATGACTTTGCCATCTTTCATTACACGTTTAAAGTGAGCTGGCTTGCCATACACCTCAATCGTTTTTAATTCTTTAGTTTTCGCATTGAGTTTAATCACCGCTTTATCTGCTTTAATGGTGATACCGCCTTGCACAATATCCACTTTACCGATTAACGTTGTCGTATTGTTTTCAACATCAACATTCTGAGTAACAGATGATAATTGGATAGGCAGTGCCGTTTCTACAGGCGCAGCGAAGACAGAGGTACTCAAAAGTAAGAGTAAAGTCGCAGTAAATAGCTTTTTCTTCATTATTTATTATTCTCATCATGTGATGCTAATTTTTTATCGCTCTCATTATATTCTAACTGATTTTTAAAGTTTTATCTTAAAGCTATTTATTAGTTTTATTTCATCGATTAAAGATCAACATATAACTCATATAATCATAGACTTATAACAAAACATCATAAATACATCACTTAAAATATGACCATGTAAGTATAATTAATAAAACCGTAGTAACTTACCATCTATTTAGTAATGTAACCAACTACCAACAAATCTATCATTAGCAACTCAATGTTCTTCAAATAATGTCCATATCTTCACCTAGATTCATTAATAACTCTATGTTATAACATAACAAGAATATTGCTATTTACCCTGAATCATTGTCACTCATCAAATGATGAATATGGAGCCTACTTAGATGCGCTTGAATGCCCTTCCCTGTTTTATATTATCCATGGCTGCGTTATTACCCATAACCAGCCAAGCACACCCTCATTCATGGATTAATATGAAAACCTATATTGAAGGTAACAGCACGCAAATTACAGGTTTTAAGATGGTATGGACATTTGATGCCATGACCACCGCTTACATGCTTGATGGCGAAGATATGTCAGCTGCAAACAAGCAACAAACATTAAAAAATACCGCGCAATCTGTAATGGAAAATATGAAAAACTCGCATTATTTTACCTATTTTTATGATAATAACACACCGATTAAATACCATATTCCAGCAGGCGGTGAATTAGTTAAACCTCGCGATAAAGCAACGCTGACCTTTGAACTCCCGTTATCAAAACCAAAAACTATCACCAAAGATTCATTAAAATTATTAATCTTTGAACCAAGTTATTATGTTGATATGTCATGGAATAACAAAAGTGACATTATTCTATCTCCTGAATTGGCAAAAACATGTCGCTTTACATTAGTTGAGCCAAACCCAACGCCAGAACAAGTAACTTTTGCCATGTCACTTCCAGCAGATGCTGATCCTGATAATCAATTAGGACAAGTATTTACGCAAACAGTAAAACTGCATTGTGACGTCAACACTACTGTGCCTTCCACTCAATAGCTTTAATTTAGGATCTACCCAATGAAATCCAGCTGCCATTCATCCTTAGAGGCTGATAATACTCCCCCAATATCACCTTGTACTCATCATGACCATATCCATGAGCAAGCTCATAACCAAGTAACCCCTGTTTCATGGGTAGTCCGTGTTAGCGTGTTACTGTTATTTATTGGTAGTGGCTATTTATTATGGCAACAATGGCCAACAATACTAATGGAGAGTATTAAATGGCAACGTAACATTAATGGTCAATTGAGCGATTTACTCTATGATGCTCAGCAAAATATAACGGCAGCTTATTCATTAGCTGGCTTAAGTTTTCTTTATGGTATATTTCACTCATTAGGCCCTGGTCATGGCAAAATGATTGTTACTACTTATCTAGCGACAAATCCAACAAAAATTAAAGCCAGCTTAATCATGACGATGGTCTCAGCATTTGTACAAGCAATTGTTGCTATTACGTTAGTCAGTATTTTATTAATATTTTTCAAATCCTCAATGCGACAAGTCAACGATGCCGCAGACCAATTTATTAGCTATAGTTTTATGGCCATGCTGTTACTTGGAGCGATCGTTATTTACCGTAGCCTAAAACAAGCATGGCAACTTAGAATACAACAACAGCACCATAACCATGGTAGTGAATGTGGTTGTGGTCATAAACACTTTGCCAGTGCAGATGAAATTAATAATGCCACCAGTTTACGAGAATATATTGTTATTATATTCAGTATTGGTATTCGTCCCTGTACAGGGGCTATTCTAGTACTGTTATTTGCGAATATGGTCGGCTTATATTGGCTTGGTGTGGCGAGTGCAATACTCATGGCTGTGGGAACGGCGCTAACAACATCAGTCATTGCATTAATGACCTTATCAGGTAAGAAAATTGTCAGCCGCTATTTAGCAACCAATGAGCGCCAACGCACAATGACCAGTATTATCATAAAACTTATTGGAGGAGTGTTATTGGTGTTGTTAGCCATCGTGCTGTTGAATGGTCACAGCTATGGTATGTCTCCAGTCTTATGATCAAAAGATAACCAACAAGACTGAGTAGCTTGTTCCAGAAAATAAAAGGTTGAGTGGCTATCACTTTCAATGAGAAAAAGATAACAGCACACTCAACCTTTTTTATTGGCTCAGGTTAGAAGATTTAATAACATCTAAATCAGTCGACACTGACACCTTGGCGTCGGTATTCACGTAAAATCTGCTGCTCAGCAATGGTTGATAAAATAAACATCATCACATACCCAAAACCCAGTGCCACAATAATTGCCACCACATTGGCAGTAAACAGTGCCAGCAAATAGTAACTCACTACCAATGTAACAATACCACTTAATCGAATCATTAAACTCAGCGTAAATTTTCCATGCGCTTTAATATACGCTAACTGATAAGCATTAAGCATCATGAAGATAAAGAAAATAGAGAAATGAAATAATACAATCTCTGCTCCTTTATATTGTGCAGGGAAAATAAACCCAACAATTTCTTTACCACCAATAAGCATTATCAAGAAAAAGCTTACACTTACAATAACAGCTAGCCGATATACCCAACGACGAATAGCACGTATTTGGGCATGTTCGCCTTTACGCACACTTTGCGATAACTCAGGTAATACAAATCGATAAATAGGAAAAACAAACAACATTGTCATATAGGTAAATATCGGTCTAACAACCACTTGAAAATCACCTAATTCATCTAAGCTAAAATGAGTGATGGTAAGTAGAACCGCCGCATAAATCATTAAAATACTGGCACCAGCTTCTAAAGATGCCGTAAAACTTTTGCGAACATAATTACGCATATTCGGATCAAGTTGCACCGTCGTTAACGGCTTTGTTGCTATCTGTTTTCTGCGTTTCCAATACATGAAATGGGCAACAATCAATGAAGAAACCATCACACTATAAAAAAGAGAAGCTAGCGCAGTAAAGTGTAAAATATAGTAACAACAAACAAAGGTAATAACATTTGAAGTTGGTTCAATCCATGTCACTTTATTTGAAACATCATATAAGCGATACATGGCGATTAAATTGGTAAAGTATATTTTCAAACCCATACCAAAAATAACGCCAACCATTTCAAAATAACCGACATTTATATGTAACTCATGTTTTATATAAGGTAATACTAAACCCCATGTAATAAGCACAACGATAATTAAGCTAAAGCGGAATATATTTATAATATCGTGGTCATTATGCGTTTGGCTGTAGGTAACAACCATTGAGGATCGAAAGCCGGTCATTAGAATCAATGATAATGATACGATATCAATAACACTGTTAAATAGTGCTAAATCATCCTTTGCCACCCACTGTGCCAACCAAACTTTAAACAGAAAACCAATCGAAATACTGGCTAACGTTGCCCAAATACCCGCAATAAATGCTTTTTTTAATCGTGTTAATGTATCAACATCATCAACTAAAGGAATGGCCTGCGGCTCTTTCATATGTAATAACTGTAGAGAAACATATCAATATGATACTGGATTTTTCATATGAGATCTCAGCGAATAATATATTTAATAATTATCAATTGAGAAATATTATTACCATTTGATTTATAATGATTTTGTCTCGCCAAGCAAGGCATAAATCACTTCAAATTCAGTACAATAACGATCTAAATGGTGCAATAGGAAATTGAGATTTTTGTTTAACCCATGACTTACACAATAACGGATCGTTTTTTCAATTCCTTTAATTTTAAATCGAGCGATAATCAAGCGATATTTTAATTGTTGATGCGGTAATAAGAAAAAACCTACTAGGGAAGCCATTTTGAATCCAAAGAATAATATAACGTAAGTATCTTTGTGTATTCTAACAACTTTTAGAATAGGGTTAATAAATTAAAATGAAATCAAAATTCTTAAAAATATATTATGAACCCATTTAAATATTTACTTCAATGTCGCAGATTAAAACACCTCATTAAACTTTGGTTACACTTTATTCAATATTAAATAAAGTGTTCACATTGCAATCACAATAATCGCTAGGTATAAATAGTTTTTATTCTAACTATCAGTGAAATATGAAAATAATTCCTATCGATTCATCACATTGGCAACAAATTGAGAATATTCAACACTTAGCTTATGGTCTTGATTTTTCTGAAACTATTATAGCTCTAAAAAGTAAAGTAATGGTATCGCCACAAACATGTTTTGTCTGTATAAATGAACAACAGCATGTTCTTGGCTATCTTATTAGCCACCCTTATCATAAGGGCGCAACACCTAAGTTAAATCAACTAGGCACCACTGTTGATAGTGTTCACCTTCACCTACATGATTTAGCAATCATAACCTCGGCACAAGGACAAGGATTACCAAAATTATTACTCAACCATTTTTTTGCTGCTGTTAAAACATTCAACTATCAATCTGTTTCATTAATCTCAGTTCAAAATTCTACTATTTTTTGGAAAAAGCATAATTTTATTATCGATAACAGCTTAAAGGCGCCAACAGATTATGGTGAAGGTGCCGTGTGTATGTCTCTTTTAATATAATTAATTTTAATATTTATCATTCACAATACTTATACAATGGTAACGCGATTACGACCATTATTTTTTGAATGATAAACAGCTTTATCAATCTTTTTAAGTACTACTTCGATTTGATCATTTTGTGGTGAAAATGACGTTAATCCAATAGAGACAGTAAGGTGGATAACCTGATCGTTATATGAAAAAGGATACTGATTTACCGCTGTTAGAATTCGAGAACAAACGTCTGTGGCATTCACTTTATTAGTCTTATCCATAAATAACAGAAATTCTTCTCCCCCCCAACGAGCAAGAACATCAGTTGTTCGAATACTATTTAAACAAATTGCAGTAAATACTTTTAATATTTCATCACCAGCATCATGTCCATAGGTATCATTAACCCTTTTAAAATGATCGATATCTAAAAAAGCAATACTATGTGTTTCCGTTATATTAGAAAAAAATATTTGCCTCAATATATTATTCATATATCTACGATTATAGATATTTGTTAACTCATCGGTAAAAATAGCAAGTTTCATAATACTGTTTGCATCATTTATATGGCTATTCGTCAATAAAAGCTGCCGTTCACGCTTATAAATATAGAAGAAGAACGCAAACACTATTAGATATAATATAACACGTACAATCTCATATTTTTGAGCGTTATATTTTTTATTTTGTACTGAAAACAACCAATTACCATTAGGTACTGGTATGTTAAAAACAGATATCGTTCCTTTGCTTTTATCAATAATATTATCGAAGATTGTTAACATTTCACCATCAGGATCAAAACCTTGAATTCTATAAGGAATATTATTAAAAGGTAGCTTATCACTGATGCCTTCCAAGTCACTGATCGCAATAATGAACCCTGAAAATTTGGCTTTCTCATTAAAAATAGGTAACCGTAAAATAAAAGATAAACGATTATTTTGAATAAGCTTTATAGGACCAATCAAGGTAAGCGAATGATTTTTCTTAGATAAAACGACCCCTTTATGTCTTTTTTTTAATCGATTTAAATTATGACCAATCGCTGAATGATTTTCAGAATGAGGATACGTAAGTTGAATAATCCCTTCTGGTGCAAACTGCAGTTCAGAAACACTACTGCTAGTCGTCATCACTTCTTTTGCTAATACGTCAAACTGAAGAGGATCATAATCACTTGATTTAAATAACAAATTAAATGTTTTTAGCGTGATTATCATATTGTTAATTTCATTATTAATAACTTTTGATACGTCTTGTTCAAAAACCAAATCATGTTTCTTATTCAATAATTCAAATTGTTTTTTTTCATTTAAAAAAAACATTTCAACAACGATCAATGTTAACAATAAAGAAATCACTATTGCTAAACTTGATGGAGTAATTTTTAACTTCATTATTAATACTTCAAGATGCATTAAAAACTAAGATGAAATCATCACATAGCTATTAACTTATGCTTATAATTACATTGATATGCTTGTGTCGAACATACTAGCTCATATACAAGATAATGAATATAAAATACTGCGAAAATTCATATTTCGTCACAATTTCAACATTTTATGGCTCTTTTTTAAGCATGAAATTTATCTAAAACATAAAATTTAAGTAAGATTTATAAAAATAGACTGGATTTATTTTATTGGTTGGCGTTATTTTAATCAGCCATTATTAAATAATGTACATTTTATTCATACATTTGCGCTAATTGTAGGATTTATAAGAAACTCTATTGACCTCATAACTACAAATGTTTATTGTTCTCATACCGAGCGGATATCGTATAATGGTATTACCTTAGCTTCCCAAGCTAATGACACGGGTTCGATTCCCGTTATCCGCTCCAATATTTTATTCTGCTAGATTTCATACATTTTTATCATACGCGTTAAAAAACACATAAATACAGATTTTTTATATAAGCTAATTTCATAATAAGATGACTAAATATCTATATTTACCATTAGAGCTAAAAAGCGATATCAATTTCTTGATACCGCTTTTTAATTACATAAATTTGATTTATAATTTTGGCTTATAGATTATTCCACGTCTGAACAAACCCATCAGCTGATATTTTAAAATTCAAATCTGTTTCTTGATTATATATATTGGTAAATACTTTATGAATATTGACAGTTTCAGTATATTTAAATTGTGTAATTAAAAAAGCGAGACCTTTGTTTGTCGTCGGTGTATAAACCCAGTAATTCTTACTGTCTTCTGTTCTGCGACAGATCTTATCCATTTCCACTTTTTGACCATTAATCGTCATAACAACTGTTTTGTCAAATCCATTTCTATTGCATTGACTCAAAAATCGCTCAAAGCCATTATTGTTATACTTTGCCTTATAGAGCGAAAAAAATACTTTTTGTTGTCCCTGCTGCTCATCAATCAATGATGATAAAACATAATGCCCATCTATTCCTGAAGAATTCCAGTCTGATGCATTTGCATGAACAGGTAGCATTGCGGCACAAGCCCAAGCAAGCCAAAAAAATTTACTCATATTATTCCTTTAACATCAATAAAATAAACAATGCCTACACGACATTGTTTTATCCATACATAAATCTTATGGCATCAGTATTTAAAAACACCTCAGTATAATAACGACAAATAAAATAATGAGAATACTAAATAAAAACGAATCAGTCGTGATCACAAATAAATATCTAACATAATTTTATAGCGCATAATTTTTGCGACTGATATCATTATTGCAATTGATAAACCACCATATGAATCACCCCCATTACATGAGTGTGTTATTAAATTCAGCAATAATTAAATACACCATCACAAATACTTTTGTCACATACAAGTATTGCTTATTAATGCCAACATGGCACATAATACACAAATGGAAAAACAGACATCGATTTTTTTTGATAATAATCACACTATATACATATCGATGCATTAATTAGTAAATGTATTATTTATCATTCCTTATAAATTATTATTATTAAGTCGGTTATTGAATGTATACAAGTGTAATCAAAAATTTAACTATCCCTCTTGGCTCTCAGTATCAAGAAATATTGCAGAAAAATTTTCTACAATTTATTAATGAACACATCCATTTAAATAGTGATAGTAATTTCTTTGCTACATTAGTCTCATCTCGCATACAGACGATTAATCAGTTGGTACCGTTACAGACAGATAATCTATACCAATGCATTACCAGCGATTATGCACAAGCTATTAATGGTATTGTGCCCCTAGAAGATTTAGCACCGCATTATATTGAAATTGAAAAACAAGCTATTAAATTATTTGGCAATATTTTATGTTGTTGGGCTGAATATGAACATTATTGTATTGTGCAACGAGTCATTAAACACCCATTAACAAAAAGTAACGTACCAGTGTCGGTCGATAAAGATAATAAAAATATAACAGAAGTTGTTGCTCGCATTGAAAATGATAAGCGCTTATTTATCATGCCATATTGTGATTTGCCAATGACATTAAGTAATGCTGTTGCACTAAAAAATATTGAGAATTTTGTGAAGAAAAAGCAATGTTACGAACTGCTTTATTTTTTAGGCCTATCGGTTAATGGGGAATACATGATTCAGTACTACCATGAAAAAAATACTCTCTTTCCAACCCTACTAACCACAACACATGTCTAGATAATTACAATCAATACATATAAAAAATGCTCGTACTGATAACAATACGAGCATCTTAATGATCATTTACAAGCCGGTCCACATTGCAGCACCTGCGGCCCAAACTTCGACATAATTAGCATTACATCGAAACTTTAAATAACCGCGATTATTATCTTTTTGATAATTAACATATACCCAACCACGATTGTCTTTTGATTTATTGTCTAAAGTATTATCAGACATTGCACTAACGACATAATTTGTTTTAACAGCTATCCGTTGTTGGCACATTTCAATATCTTTAGCTGTCGGCGGTTGACGTGTTTCAGTCGTAATATCACAGCCGGCTAATAATAATAATGCGGTAACAAGAGCGTATTTTTTCATTGGCTACTTACGTTATTTATCATCGAGATTATCGCTAATAAGAGACACAACGTAGGTGTACGCTTAGGCTCTGTTAGCTTGTTTGCGCGGGATTCTATAGATAAATAAAAAAAATGATAGTAATAATTTGTCTATTTGGATGATTTTTTGAACATTATCACTAATTAACTTTAATTGGTGCTTATCAATAGATAAATTAAAAATGCTGCTTGTCTATAAAATAGATTTACAGCATTTTAGTACAAAATAATAGAGCAAAATAATTACAATTGTTGTCGATTTTCGTTTAACCAATTAAACCAAGCATCCATTCCTTCGCCGGTTTTGGCTGATAACTTAATAACCTGAATTGTTGGATTTACTTTTCGCGCATTCGCAATGCAATCATCAAGATTAATATCAACATAAGGCAAGAGATCAACTTTATTAATGATCATCAGATCAGCTGCAGCAAACATATTTGGATACTTAAGCGGTTTATCCTCGCCTTCCGTTACAGATAAAATCGCAACTTTAGACGCCTCACCCAAATCAAAGCTTGCAGGACAAACTAAATTACCTACATTTTCAATAAATAAAAAGCCAGGTTCATTAATCGAAAGTTGATGATAAGCATCATGAATCATCTGAGCATCAAGGTGGCAACCTTTGCCGGTATTAACTTGTATAGCAGGCACTGCAGTTGCACGAATACGATCAGCATCATTACTTGTTTGTTGATCACCTTCGATCACAGCACAAGCACACTGATCTTTCAGCGTCATTAATGTTTCGGTTAATAATGTCGTTTTACCTGAACCAGGGCTTGATACTAAATTAAGTACTAATTGGCGATTTTCAATAAAATGTTCACGGTTATGCGCTGCTAACTGGTTATTATTACCTAGAATATCCATCTCTAATGTTAATAACTGTCGTTGTGAAACACCCGCAACATGAACTTCAGCTTCACCTTTACCATAATGCAAATCACCAGAATCTAAACACTCTGGTTGATGATCTGCATGATGATGATCATGACTATGGCCGCGATGATGATCGTGATCATGTGAGTGAGTGTGACCTTTTTCATGCTCATGATGATGTCCATGCGTCTTTTGCTGCGGCGTAATACCAACTGGCAAAGTATAATGAACATGATGATGAACATCACCTTGATGATGATAATGGTGATGGATCACTACTGATTGTGGCACTTCTGTCACTAATTGATCACTGTGCTGATGTGAATGCTCATGGTGGTGATCAGCATGTTCGTGTGAATGACCTTCAATTCGGCTATCGCCGCAGCCGCATACGTTACACATATTACTCAACCTCGATATGTTTAATCATTAATTCTTCTCCAGTTTCAACATTAAGTTGATAGCCATGGCAGCGTGGGCAACTAACACCACGCTCTGGAATTTCTACATGTTGTTGACAATCTAAACACCATACTCGCGCGGCAACCGGTTCAATCTTCAATTGAGCGCCTTCCGCAATCGTGTCACGACAAGCAAATTCAAACCCTGTAGCTAATGCTTGAGACTCAATACAAGACAAAGTACCGATGGCTAGAGTGACACTAACAACCCGCTTAAACCCTTGTTTCTTTGCTTGTTCAACTACGGTATCAACCGTATTTATACTTAGCGATAGTTCATGCATTTAGGTGGTACCTATGAGGTAATAGTTGAATTTTGTGGATGATGAAGTGCATACCATAATTGTCCCGCTGCGATTGCACCATCATTTGACGGCAGCTTTTCACCACAATATAGCGGTTGTGATATAGCTAAAAACTGATGATAAATTTGGTCCATCAGTACGCGATTTTGAAAAACGCCACCGCCAAGAACAATAGCGTGATGAGGATGTTGCTTTGCAATTGTGACAACCATTTTGGCAATTGCCATAAACACACTATGCGCTAAACTATTAATCCATGTTTGATGCTGTTCATCATTAATTTCGCCAACAAGCGGCAATACATGTGCAAATAATGACTGCCAATCAAATATATTGTTGTCAGTGATCTTAAAAGATAATGGAATATGGCATAGCTCTTGCTTTGCAGCTTGTTCTAATAACAGCCCACATTGACCTTCAAAATTAACATGATCAATTAATCCAAGTAAGCAAGCCCATGCATCAATAAACCGTCCCATTGATGAGGTATAAGGTGAACGACTGCCACTTTGCCATAACCGATATAAATTATTGAAATAGGTTTCATTCCACGATGAAAAAGCACTTAATTGCATTGCTTTAATATCATCAAGGCAATAGCACTCAAGTAACATTGCAAATAATAATCGTGCCGGTTCTTTTATTGCTTTTTCACCACCAAGAAGACGAAAAGGACGCAAATAACCAATACGTTGATAGTCTTGGCACGATGCGAGTAACACCTCTCCTCCCCATACAGTATCATCATCACCATAACCTGTGCCGTCAAAAGTAAAACCGATCACGGGTTTAGTTAAATTAAACTCTGCCATTACCGCCAAAACATGCGCATGATGATGTTGTACTTGTAGTAATGTTAATGCCGTTTTAGATTTTGAAATCAGCTCATTGGCATAAATAGATGAAAAATAGCTCTCATGTTTATCACAAACAATTTGCGCAGCAGTTACTTGATATAACCCCTGCAGATCAGCCACTGCTCGTTGATAACGTTGCTCGGTATCAAGGTTATTAAGATCACCTATATAAGGCGATAATACCCATTGCTGAGGTAACGCAAGTGCAATTGTCGATTTCTGTTGTGCACCAAGCGCTAAGGTTATCATTTCGGCTTTATGCCCAAAATGGCTATAAGGAGCGTAACCTCGCGCCATTCTCAATGTCCGCATTTTTCCACCCGCATAATGCACCACACTGTCATCACAGGCATGAACAATAGGACGATTATGATCAAGTACGCTATCAATAATCCCCCAAAATTGTTGCTTAATTTGCTGAATATCTGTCGCAATTGGCATGCCAGAGACATTTGCGCTGGTCATGACTAACACTGCCGCAGCGTTACTTTCTGCTAATGCGGTAAATAATAAATAATGTAGCGGAGTATAAGGTAGCATCACCCCTAAATAGGGTACATTAGGCGCAACATTTGCTGCGATATTAACAGTGTGCTTACTGCAATTTATAGTTTGAGATTTATGCATCAACACGATCGGACGAGCTTGAGAATCCAATGTTTGCCATTCAACTTCATCGCCAGCGACTAATTGATGTGCTACCTCGATATCAGCAACCATTACTGCTAATGGTTTTTGTTGCCGATGCTTAATTTGACGTAATCGTGTGACAGCATCGACATTGGTGCCATCACAAACAAGGTGAAAGCCTCCTAAGCCTTTAATCGCAACCACAGCGCCAGCTTGAAGCCGTTTTGCTAATTGATTAATGGCTGCTTGCTGCGTTAATTCAACCTCTGATATTACATCATCACGATAATCAAGAAATCGCGTCCAAGGTCCACACACAGCACAACTGATTGGTTGAGCATGGTAACGACGATCAAGAGGGTTTTCATACGCTTGTTGGCAATCAGAACACAAGACAAAATTTGCCATACTGGTCGCTACGCGGTCATAAGGTAAAGCACGGGTAATACTGTAACGAGGACCACAATGGGTACAATTGGTAAAAGGATAACGATAATAACGCGAGGTAGGATTTGCGATATCTTGTTTACAGGCATTACAAAGCCCTTGATCAGGAGAAACACACACCGTGGTACTGTCACAATGCTGACTTTTCTCGATACTAAATAACATTGGCTTTTCTGCGACGAGCCATAATGATAATGGTGTCACTGTCATTTGATCTATACGACTTAATGGCGGAGCTTGTTGCTGAAGTTCAATGATAAACTGTTCAAGGTTTTCAGTGCGACCTTGAGCATCTATCTTTACGCCTTCTGAATCATTAATTACCCACCCAACTAACGCATGTTGCAGCGCTAGTTGGTAGACAAAGGGGCGGAAACCGACCCCCTGTACAATGCCGGTAATATGAATATATTGTCGTGCAAAGTTGTCTTTCACTGCAATTATCCAGCTAAATTAAGACAGCATTAATATGCCACCAAAGGCTGCCATAACAACGCCAACAACACGCATAACGCGTTGGTTGATTGCTGATGTCATAACAAATTTACCTAACGCAATACCAGACACATGTAAAATTGCTGTCGCGACAACAAAACCACTAAAGTATTCCAGTGCTTGTGCGTCAAGCGGCATTTCCATACCATGTGCCATGCCGTGGAATAAAGCGAATGCCATTACTAAACCCGTTGCCACTTTTTCTGACATACGGCCTCCAGCTAATAACATTGCTCCCATACCAATAACAGATAAAGCAATACCCATCTCAATGCCAGGTAATACCATACCCGCAACACCTAATGCGCCACCGATGATCATAATCCCAACAAACGCCATAGGTAAACGTGATACTGCTTTACCGCCGATTAGTGCAGCTAATAAACCAACACCAATCATCACTGATAAGTGATCAAGGCCTGTAAATGGGTGTACAAAACCTGTCATAAAACCGGTTGTTGTATGAGGGCCAATATGACCAGGGTGTGCTAAAACAAGTGGTGAAAAAAGAGTAAGCGCACCGGCAACGATATGTTTAAGTTTCATTTATTTTTGTCCTTAGTGTAATAGAATGAAAACCCGACCTAACGGGGATTTATTACTAATGAATAATAAACAAACTTATTCATTAACATTAAATTCAATAACTAAGCGCAATTAAATCATTCCTGTAATGCGCTCTGCATGCGTATAAGCATCTGCACGACCATTACGACAATGACCTAATAACGTCAGGTTAAGTTTTTCTGCCAAATCAACGGCCATTTTGGTCGCAGATGAAATTGCAAGTAGTACTTCAACCCCAGCGGCTGCGGCTTTCTGCACCATCTCAAAACTGGCACGACTCGTTACTAATACTGCGCCACCTGTTAACTGTTGTTGATGAATACAACCCACCAGTTTATCTAATGCTATATGGCGGCCGACATCTTCAAAAATAGCCGCAACTTGACCTTGATTATCAATATACACAGCAGCATGAGCGGAACCCGTCAGTTGATTCAATTGCTGCTTGCGTAATAATTGTTGCAATACTGGATCAAGATAACTTAAATCAAATTGTACTGACGACGGCACCGGTGCTAATGCTCGGCATACCGTTTCTAATTTTTCTTCACCACAAATACCACACCCCGTCAGCCCAGCTAATGAGCGACGCTTTTGTTGTAATCGCGCAACACAACGGTTCGCAATCGTGACGTTAATATTAATGCCGTCACAGGTAGGTGTCATTTCAATATCATGAATATCGCGGTGATGATCAATGATCCCTTCTGATAACGAAAACCCAATCGCAAACTGTTCTAAATCATTGGGCGTACACATCATGACAGTGTAAGCAACACCATTAAAAGCAATGGCAACCGGCGTTTCTTCAATGATGTAATCAAGCTCATTGCAATCCGTTTTACCTTTACGATAACGAACAATAGGACGTTCACTTGCATTGCAAAACATCGATTCCGGTAACGCTTCAAAGGTGTTCAACATCTCTTTCCTTTACTTATCTATTACGATATTTATTTTTATTTATAATATTCAGTTAGTTAATCGAAAATCTTGGCTATTTAAACCCATTTTTTGCATCCGCGATAACAACGTGGTTCGCTTTAGCCCCAGCTGATTTGCGGCACCATTAGGACCCGCAATAACACCACCACAACGAATAAGTGCATCAACTACCATTTGTTTATCAATCATCGGTGATGGAGCTTTAATATCAGTTGGCAATACAACATCTTTTATCACGGTGTCAATTGACGTATCAGGTAACATTAATGGCGATGAAACCAGCTCTTGTGTTGGCACATTAAGCACATGGCCTCGAGTTAGAATAACTGACCGTTCAATCACATTTCGTAATTCGCGCACATTACCTGGCCATGGAAACTGCTGCATAATATGCATATCTTCAACCGCAATCGAAGTAATGTTTTTACCCATTTTTTTTGCCAGTTCTCGCGTAAAATGTTTTACCAATAACGGAATATCTTCTGCTCGTTCACGTAATGGCGGAATTTCGATTGGAAAAACATTTAAGCGATAATACAAGTCATTTCTAAATTGTTTCTGTTGCACCATCTCAAATAAATTGACATTGGTCGCAACTACAACACGAACATCAATACTAATGAGCTGATTTTTACCTACTCGCTCAATTTCATTTTCTTGTAAAACACGTAATAACTTAGGTTGTAACTCTAATGGCATATCACCAATTTCATCTAGAAATAACGTGCCTTTATGGGCTTGTTCAAAGCGTCCAACACGTTGAGTTACTGCACCTGTAAATGCACCACGTTCATGACCAAACAGTTCACTTTCAAATAGCCCACTTGGAATCGCGGCACAATTCATCTTAATCATGTCAGTTTTGCTACGATGACTCATTTTATGAATCGCCCGAGCAATCAATTCCTTACCTGTACCCGATTCACCTAAAATTAATACAGTACTGTCACAGCTTGCCACTAATGCAACTTGCTCTAACACTTTATTCATCACTTCACTTTGACTAATGATGTCATCAAAAATAGCATGCTCATCATAACTATCTTCAATACTGATAAACTTTGTCTGAGAACGATGCGGTGTCGCTGATTGATGCACTTTTATACTGTGTATAGCCAATGCAACACGCGCTGATATTTGCTTAAAAAGTTCAATTTCACTTGGCTCAAATTGACTTTCTACCGCTTTGACATAGCAAATATAACCAATCGTTAAACCTCGAAAAATCATTGGGATAACACAAGCGCTTTTGGCCTGTGATGAAAAATAAGGGCTATTATCATCATGATTTAATTTATAAATATCAGCCGTGGTTAAAATAACCGCTTGATTATTTTCAACTGCGTTGTTAATCATACAATCATCAGTGAAAAAATGACATTGATAGTCCATTTCTCCACCAGCATCACTACCAGAATATTGATTATAATGGCCATCTTGAGACTGTATAATTGATAATTCATTCATGCCAAAACGTTGATATAAAAAACGCAGTAACGAACCAATCAGTTCTTTTTTTGAACTCTGATTAATAACTGCATTAGTAATATCAACTAAAAACTGGTAGTCCTTATGTTCATTACTTAATTGCTGAGTAAGCGACGACGCAATTTGATGCTCAAGAATATGTTCGATCATTGCAGCAACCATATTATTGAACAGCTTGAATTGTTTTTCTACATCATCATGATTAGGTAAGCTAAGATTAATATATTCAATAGCGCCTAACTGCTGATTTGCTATTAGTAGCGGTATTTTACAGTAAGTTTTAATATTAGGGTATGCAGGATGAAGAGATAATTGAGGAAAAGTACGATAAAGTTCTTCACCGTTAATATAATGGCTATATTCACACGTTACAACATGATGAAGACTTAAGCTATCTTCTGAATAATCATAACGTTGGAACTCTTTATCTGCATTTTGATAATATAGAATTGATTGAGCACTTATGTCATCTTTTAAAATAATGTTAACACGATAAGCATCGATAAATAACAAACGTTCATTATTTAGAAAATTAATCACACCTGATATATCATTTATAGACAATAATGCCTTAGAAAATATCATTAAATCGCTTTCAAAGTTTTCCATGCTAACATTAACTCTTACTGATAATATGGCTCGAATAGCGAATAAGGATTCAAGCATTTGTTATACAATTCTCAATCATTTTAATAACCAAGTATTGATCCATATCAATCAATAATTATTAACAACAGTATCTTTAAAATAAAACCAATAATAATGCAAATTTTTGAGCAGATAAATAAATTAAAACAACAACTTTAAATAATAAAAATATAAGGAACCAAGATAAAAATAATCAATCTTTTATCTTGGAAACCTTATTTTCATTTATGATGCTATATATTGTATAAAAACCGTAACAGATCTTATTTACACAATATTTTTATGCATTAGCAACTTGGTTTTTCAAACGCGCTTTCAAATTACTGTATTCAGTTTGTACATAATTTTCAGCCCATGGCTGATCATCAATGTTTTCTACTTTAACCGCACAGTATTTAAATTCAGGCGTATTTGAAATAGGATCGACATGTTCAATGGTTAATTCATTACATGCGCCAATCCACCATTGGTATGTCATGTAAACCACACCTTTATTTACGCGCTCATTGTAATTAGCACGTGAGATAACCTTACCGCGACGAGAAGATACCCAAACTAATTGTTGATCATCGATTCCCAATGCTTTGGCATCATTCGGATGCATTTGCACATAGCCAGGTTCATCAGCCAATGTTTGTAAAGCAGAACAGTTACCTGTCATTGAGCGACAAGAATAGTGGCCCACTTCACGTACAGTTGACAATACCAATGGATATTCGGCATCAGGTTGCTCTAGTGGCGGACGCCAATCAGCACCAATAAAGATACCTTTACCCGAAGGTGTAGTGAACTTGTTATCTTTAAATAAATAAGATGTACCAGGGTGATCTTCTGTTGGACAAGGCCATTGTACAGATTTTAGATCAGCCATTTTTTCATAGGTCACACCAGCATAATCAGGGCATAACGCACGTAGTTCATCCCAGATTTCTTCAGTATTGTTGTACGACATAGGGTAACCCATGTACGTTGCTAACAAGCTAAAGATTTCCCAGTCAGGCTTCACATTACCCGTTGGAACCACTGCTTTATAAAAGCGTTGGAAACCACGGTCAGCACTACTGTACACACCCTCATGCTCGCCCCAGCTCGTTGCAGGGAAGATAACATCAGCAAATTCAGCAGTTTGTGTCATGAAGATATCTTGCACGATAACCAGTTCCATTTTGCGCATAGTCGCGCGCATGGCTGCCAGATCGGCTTCAGTTTGTGCAGGATCTTCACCAAAGATATAGAAGGCTTTACAAATACCTTCATCAGCCTTGTGGCCAACTTCAGTCAGACGGTAACCCGGCTTACCTGAAAGCTCAACACCCCACGCTTTTTCAAATTTTTCGCGGTTTGCATCAATAGTTACATCTTGATAACCAGGGAATTGGTGCGGCAACATACCCATATCACAGGTACCTTGAACGTTGTTTTGACCACGAACCGGACCACAACCTACACCAGGACGACCAAAGTTACCGGTTAACAGTGCAAGGCCTGCTAAACCACGAACCACGTCAACGGCTTGACCGTATTGAGTAACACCCATACCCCATAGAATCATAGCTTCAGGTGCCGCAGCGTAAGTACGTGCAGCCAAGCGAATATCCGCAGCTTTTAGGCCTGTTACTTCTTCCACAGTTTCTGGCGTGTAACGTGAAGCAATTTCACGGAACTCATCAAAACCTTCAGTGTTGTATTGTACGAACGCTTTATCGTAAAGATTTTCTTCGATAATTACATTTGCTAACGCATTAACAAGTGCCATGTTCGAGCCGTTCTTTAACGCTAGCCATTGATCAGCAACACGCGCAGATTCGATCTTACGTGGGTCACATACAATAATTTTAGCGCCATTTGCACGGGCTTTTAAAATATGTCGTGCTACAACTGGGTGAGAATCAGCCGCGTTGTAACCGAAAATGAGTAAGCATTTAGTTTGTTGAATTTCGGGAATCGCGTTACTCATTGCGCCATTACCTACTGTTGTCTCCAGACCGGAGACTGATGGTGCGTGTCACACCCTAGCACAGTGGTCAACATTGTTGGTTCCGATCACCGCCCTTGCGAGTTTTTGCATCACATAGTTGGCTTCATTACCCGGACCGCGGGCTGAACCTGTTGTCATTATCGCATCTGGACCATACTGCTTTTTAATTGCCATTAGCTTATCGCCGGCAAATTGAATAGCTTCATCCCAAGACACGGCTTCTAAAGCTGATTCTCGTGTACGGCGAATCATTGGTTGCTTCAAGCGTGGTGTTAATAAGTTGGTATCGTTGAGGAAATCCCAACCATAGTAGCCTTTCAAACAAAGTTGGCCTTCATTGGTACGACCCATTGCTGGTTCTGCTGCCACGACTTTGTTATTTTCGACAACCAACTTTAGTTTGCACCCAGTACCACAGTAGGGACAAACAACAATTGATTTTTTCATACTAACCTTTTTGGCTATAATTGTTATTAATGCGTATTTTAAACCAAGGGTTTATAACACTAACGAATGATCGCTACAGCATCATTGAGCGCTGCTGCTTCACGTTTTTGCTTGCTGGTTTCAGTTAACGTTTCAGGTTCAATAATCTGAATAGCGTTTGTTGGACAGACTTCCACACACGCAGGACCAGCATCACGATGGGAACACAAGTCACACTTTAGTGCTTGAGACTGAGGAACCATACGCTTAAATAGCGATGCGCCTTTGGATTCTTCAACCATCTTAGTCACAACATTCATTGCGCCGAAAGGACAAGCAATGACACAGGTTTTACACCCGATACAACGTGACTGAATCACTTTTACATAACCATCTTCTAAAACGATGGCATTATTTGGGCAAACCTGAGCACAAGGTGCATCATCACATTGACGACACATAACTGGTGTTGTTACATGCGCATTTTTCACCAAGGTCAAACGAGGCGTAAATTCTGCTGCATCAACACCAGTAAGCATTCCGTCTACTTGATGAGAAACAACACATGCAATTTCACAGGTTCGACACCCAATACACAGATTTGGATCTGCAAAAACAAACCGGTTCATGGTCTATACCTTGTTAATGTCGATACATCACAGCATAGCGTTACGCTGCAATGCTTTATAAGCATTTATTGTACCAAAAATATCCACAAACCGAATTTATTTTTAACCCAATGAAATATAGTTAAAAAAAAAGAAAGTGCGAGCACTGTCACGCTTTCTTTTTTTAGAGTGTCGATAATCACTTTCGGTTAACCAAACACATCGACATTTTTCGTCAATATTATCGACACCCTATCGACACTGACTAACCGTTATCACTCAGCAATGCTCAAAACCACCCGAACCCTGCCATTTAGGTAAACGCTGATAAATGGTTTCAACCGCAGTTTGTACCATCTCAGTTAGTGGAAATGAAAATGCGACAATAGCTGGCTGAATACCCACAAAAATAACCTCAGGCACAAAGGTTTTTAAATCATCAATCAAAAAATTTAGCGGTAAGCTATGGGTCGAAACCACATACATATCGACAATCGTTTCTGGATCAATAATTCTGATCTCTCCTGCCGTTTCACCAATATCAGCAGCATCCACCACTATCACTCGTTGCGGCTGAGCTTTACGAATAAGGTGCAAACAATCTTCAGGCATTGAACCGCCTTCTAACACGCTCCAACCTGAAATCGGATTATCTTTAATCATCTTTGCTAATAATGGCCCAGCACCATCATCACCCATCATGCTATTACCCACAGTGAGTACAATATTACTGACGGATAGATCAACATCATCGTTAGAGACACTTTCGCCCATCACTGTTGACAGATTCACTTCCTGTAACATAATTAGCGTATTCCTCGAATCATCATATACATGGTTGGTTCGCGGTGAATATCCCCAAGCGCAGTAATAAAGTCACGGGTTAACTGCTGAGAACGAACGGTTTGTGTTGAACTATCAATCCGATCAAATGCTAATGCCAGCATATTTAGATGTTCAGGATAAATCGTAATTTCACCAAACACAAAATAGCCTTTCATTTTATTAAATGCTTCACCGTCTTGTGGTAAACCACTGATCCAGTCTAGGTATTCATCACCTTCACATTCAATTACAGCCTTTAGGCAATCAACCACACCTAAATGGTGACCAATCGCCAGACTGTAATACATGATCTGCTTAGCTTCTTCAGGCACATCATAGCTTTCATCAACAAATTTACGTCCTAAAGTATAAAAGTAAACGTGACCTTGAAAATGGCGCGACTGTGTTAATTCCGCTAAAGCATCACTCATTGATGACAGCCTCCACATGATGTCTGACCTTGGTGTGCGCTTGAGCACGCTTCTGATCCGGTTAATGCTGACATGGTTTTTGATAGCAAAATATTCACGATTTCGGTTAATCGAGGATCATCTTTAGTCGCGAGATAGTCACTGATTTTTTGGTCAACATTATCAGCATTACAGGTAGCCAGAACATTCATAACATCATCGGCAATACGCTGTCCTTGCACATAACCTGCAAGTAGACGTGCTTGACGTTCAATCATCACTTTAATATCCAATGGAATTTCAGTGTGCTTTAAACTCGCCTTTTGTACTTCAGGTTGATGCACTTTGGCTTTCAATTTTTGATCAAGTAAGCCCAGTGCAACCGCAAACCCATAAATGGTCGCTGCGGGGGTTGGAGGACAACCTGGAATGTAAACATCCACTGGAACAATTTTGTCCGTACCGCCCCATACACAATAAAGGTCGTGGAAAATACCACCATCACATCCACATGCACCGTATGAAATCACAATCTTAGGATCAGGTGCTGCTTCATAAGCACGTAATGCTGGTGCACGCATAGCACGGGTTACTGAACCGGTATACAGCAAAATATCAGCATGACGTGGAGACGCTACAATTTTAATACCAAAGCGTTCGGTATCGAAAATAGGTGTCGTGGCCGCAAAAATTTCAATCTCACATGCATTACAACCACCGCAGTCAACACGGTATACATAGGCTGAACGACGAATTTCCTTGATCAATGCATCTTTTAGCTTTTGGCTATTCGGTGGCAATTCAATAGGAACGGTTTGAGTGTGGGCAGTGCCGACTAATTGTTTAATACCTTTCATTACTTTTGATCCCCAAGGTAACGTAGGTGACTGACATTTTCGCTATCTAGCATATTGTTACGGCGACGACATTCAGGACATGTTTCAATTTGCTTACGGCGCTCTTGAAGTTGTTCTCCTGTTACGCCACTGTGCGCTAACGTATCTAAAACATATTCAAGTAACTTACGTGCCACAAATGGACGTTCACATTGACGACAATTTGCTAACGTAAATACCGCTTCATCATAAAGATCTGCTTTACTGGTTACCGCTAACTCAAAATTCTGAGTCAATTTAATCGCATGAGTTGGACATACTTCTTCACAACGACCACAGAAAATACAACGTGCAGTTGACAGTTCCCAACGACGAGTGCCCGCTTTGGCATCAGTTTCCATGATCAAAGCATTGGCAGGACAAGCACGCGTACATGCACCACAAGATAAACACTGATCAGCGTCTAATTCTGGCTTGCCACGAAAATCTTCACTCACTTCCATCGGAGCAAAAGGATATTTAGTGGTAACTGACCCTGTTTTTATTACCGTTTTTAATAACTTAAACACATGACCTCCTAAAGCTTGAATGGCGAGTTCTTGCGGTCAATGCTGTATTGCTCAATCGCTTTATAAGGAACTGTTTTACTACGTTGTTTTTTAGTATCAACAATCGTGACACGGTCAGTACATGAGTAACATGGATCTAAGCTACCAATGATTAACGGCGCATCGGCCACAGTGTTACCACGTAACATATAACGTAATGTTGGCCAGTTAGCATATGTCGCCGCACGACAACGCCAGCGGAATAACTTCTGATTATCGCCGGTCATGCTCCAGTGAACGTTTTCACCACGTGGGGCTTCAGTAAAGCCCAATGCGAATTTATTCGGTTTATAGTCAAAGCCTTCAGTTAGAATCGCACCTGGTGGCAAATGATCCAAACCGTATTCAATCACATTTAATGATTCAAACACTTCGCGTACACGTACCATTACACGTGAGAACACATCACCATTTTCCATCACTTGAATATCAATCGGTACGCTACCGTATGACTCTAATGATTGGCCATGCACAATACGCACATCACGGTTAAAACCACTCGCACGGATCAATGGACCTACAGGGCTGTAATCACGAGCAATTTGCTTTGATAACACACCCACATTTTCTGTACGGCTACCAATGTTAGGTGTAGCAAGCAGTACATCCACCAGCTCAGAAAACTTCTGACGAACTTCCTTCACCATCGCAATACCTTGTACGCGCTGCTGTTTTAGAAAATCGCGACGTACGCCTCCAATTAAGTTCATGCCATATGTCTTACGGGCACCCGTTAGTAACTCAGCCAATTCCATGGTCTTTTCACGCACACGGAAAAATTGCATAAAGCCAGAGTCAAAACCGACAAAGTGGCTTGATAGACCAATGTTTAATAAGTGACTGTGCAAACGTTCAACTTCAAGTAATACGGTACGAATCATCTTAGCGCGAAATGGCACATCAACTGATAATGCGTTTTCAATAGTATTACTGTAACCAACACTATGGGTAAAACCACAGATACCACAAACACGGTCAGTTAGCTGTGCCACTTCATGGTAACCCATGCGTGTTTCAGCTAATTTTTCCATGCCACGGTGAACGTAGAACATGCGGTAATCGGCATCAACAATATCTTCACCATCAACGAACAAACGAAAATGGCCAGGTTCATCCGACGTAATGTGTAACGGACCAACCGGTACGATACGGTTGCTGTCATTACCTAGCTGATTATCAAACTGGTACGTTTCAGTTTCTGTTGTTGGTTGTGGACGCTGGCGGTAATCCATCGCATCTTTACGCAATGGGTGCAAATTTTCAGGCCAATCATCGGGTAGTACTAAACGACGTTCATCAGGCAAACCTACAGGGCGTAGACCGTACATATCACGGATTTCACGCTCACCCCATACTGCAGCAGGAATAGTTGGTGTAATAGAAATAAACTCTTGGCTATTAGCATCAACTAAGACTTTTACGGTTACCCAGCTTTTGACTTCACCTTCCATGGACAGTGCATGATAAACCGCAAAGTGACCATTAAGGCTACGTTCATCATTACCAAAAGTAACCGTTAGCCAGCCACCTTGATCGTAGTAAAGCCATTTCATCACCTCAACTAACGAAGTCATTTTAACGGTTATAGTCACTTGGTTTTCAGTCTGCCACTCTTCATCAATAATTGCGGATGGAAAGAAATGATTCACACCATCGACGTAATTTTTACCAATACGACCCGCTTGTGGCTGCGAGTGAAATTGCTGAGATGTATTGTTTGTCATATCTATTACTTACCAACCAAAAATTAAAAATATCAGTGCCAATACAGCCACTAAAAACGCAGGAAAAATCGTACGGTGAATCTGAGTAAAACGTACACGAGCCATGGTGTTTTCAACTAAACCAGCAATCAAGAACACCACAAACAATTTAATCAACAAAATGATGGATGCTGAAAACAAGCCACCAAAACTTAAGCTGCTTGCTTTACCCCAAGGAATGAAAATCGCAAGGAATAACTGTGCAACAACAAGTTGTTTTAAACCTAAACCCAGTTTCACCATCGCCAATGCAGAACCTGAATATTCTGTTACTGGACCTTCTTGAAGCTCTTGCTCTGCTTCTGCACTATCAAATGGCACTTTGCCCATTTCGATAAACAATGCAAACGCACACACAAGACCTGCAAGAATAACGGTTAATGGGTGCTGCCAATGGTTATTCGCTAACGCGTGGCTGATATAACCTAAGTCAGTGGTACCAACACTTAACGCAACTACGACAATCGCAAGAATTAGAATTGGCTCAACTAAGATACCCAACGTCAATTCACGGCTACTACCGATACCTGCAAACATGCTGTTTGAATCGATACCTGATAATGCGAAGAAGAAACGGAAAATCGCTAACAAGTAAATATCGGTAATAATGTCACCCGAAATTGGAAACGGTGACACTTGAGTAACAGTAGGTAGTGCCATGCCAATTAATAGCATTGTCACTACAAGTACCCATGGCATTATCCAAAAAATAAAACCAGAGTTTGCTGGCGCTACTGATTGGCGACGTAGTAATTTGGCAATATCACGATAATCTTGTAATACACCAGGCCCTTGACGCGAGTGAATTTTTGCGCGAATAACGCGAGAGAAACCCGTTGCAAGTGGCGCTAACATCAACATTAAGATGGCTTGGACAATCGCTAAGACAATCCAACCCGCTGTTGGCATTTCAAGTGGGGACATTAGAGACTAACTCCTGAAATGAGAGGAACAAACAACACCACAATCACCACTGCAATAATGCAGAAGCGACACACTTTACGACTATTAAGTGTTGGATTTTCACCACCTTCAGTTAAATGAGGCAGAACAAAACGCTCAGTTAATGATGCTTGGCGATTGTTATAAATAAATCCAAACATATTACGCATTGGACGAGTGATACTTGCAGCAGAAACGGTCATACGTTGCTCGTATTGATAACCACAAGCCCAAGGATCACCTTGATGACGACGTGCAAGTCGACGTTGACGGAAAGCGTAAAGTAACGCGGCTGGTACTAAGGTTAATAGCGCTAGAGCAATAGCAATCACAGGCGTTGAAAGGATCGCTTGATCAGTAACCGCAGGGTAAACAGTTAAACCATGAGCAACCGCTAATGGCGCCATATTTAACATAGAAGAAGCAATTGATGAGAAGTAAGGTGCTATCCATGGTGCACACACGCCTAATACCACACACAATATTGCCAGTGATGTGGTTGCGGTGATCATTGCAGGGCCCACTTCACGAGTATTAGCTGCACGTTCTGTTTTTGGTGCGCCAGTAAAACAAATACCGTATACCTTCACGAAACACATACAGGCTAATGCACCCGTAAATGCAAGCATTACCATACCAAATGGACCAAAGACTAAATTTGCGACTGTGCCAACTTTACCCATGCTAAATAGCGATTGGTAAATAAACCATTCTGAAACAAAACCATTTAATGGTGGCAATGCACAAATAGCCAAAGTACCAATCAAAAACGCTGCAGCAGTTTTAGGCATTGTTTTCGCCAAACCACCCATATCATCCATTTCTTTGGTATGCATACGAAATACAATTGAACCAGAGCCTAGACATAACAGACCTTTAAACACCGCATGGTTTAATAAGTGGTACAAACCACCAAGAAGACCAAGCAATGCTAATACTGGATGGTGTGAAGCAATACCAATCATACTCACACCCACACCAATTAAAATGATGCCGATATTTTCAATAGTATGGTATGCCAACAATCGTTTGATATCGTGTTCTGCTAGTGCGTACATTACGCCAAGCACAGAAGACACTGCACCAAAGATTAACACCAAGAAGCCCCACCATAATTGGGTTGCGCCAAGGAATAAAATCGCAAACTTCAAAATACCGTAAATACCAATCTTAACCATCACACAAGAAATCAAGGTTGAGCAGTATGACGGTGCAATCGGATACGCTTTAGGTAACCAGCCATGTAAGCCAATACCAGCCGCTTTAATACCAAAACCAACTAAGGCTAATAAGAACACTAGAGATGCCATTGCTCCAGTAACAGGGTTATGCATGATGGCACTAAACTGATAACTATCGGCATGAGAGGCAACGATCATAAATGCCACTACAACGAAAAAGCTAGCGGCATGATCCGCAATAAAATATTGCAAGCCGGCTTTTTTACTTGTCGCACTGCCATCACTGATAACAATTAACCAAGAAGCCAGTGAAATGATCTCCATAAATACAATAAAGACCATTACATTGGCTGACACCACAAGCGCTGTCATCGCTGCCGCAAAAATATTGAACAGGACATTAACCTTCCAACCACCTTTGCCGTAGTATTCTTCTAGATAGTTAATTGAATAAACTGAAGCTGCCATGGTTACAACTGAAATGACCACCACCATTAGTGCTGATAGCATATCCATACTAAACCAATGACTGATCGCCGCCGTCGCATCCGCAGTATCGAAACCCGAAACTATCGTGCTTACCCCTGCAATGATGCCAAACAATCCACCAAATGCACTGATTACTCCAGCAAGGCGTAAACTTTCTTGCTCATGCTTACGCCCTTGATACGATAGCATCGCAGCCACGGCATAACTTATTAAAGCAAAACAAACTAAAACTAATGGACTCATCGTGTTACTGCTCCACCTTTGACTGATGCTGAACTATCCGCCGCACATTCACGTTTAATATCGCGTGCTTTAGCAATATTTGCCTCGTCAATTAGCACGATCGCTTGTGTTGGACACACTTCAGCACAGGCTGGTCCTTGTTCTCGAAAACCACACAAATCACATTTAACCGCAATGCTCTTTACTCCTGGCTCCCAAGCAAGAATATCTTGACCAAATGTACTTGGAATAGAAGTTGAAGGATTACTTGAACGGATAGTTGAAGGGATATAAGTATCGTAGCTATTTGCCATCGCAATAGGTCGACTACCATCAAATGCAATTGCACCAAAAGGACAAGCAACAGCACATAAAGTACAACCAACACACAAGGTTTCATTTAACATGACACGATCATTTTGCTTAGTGATCGCTTGTACTGGACATACTGTGGCACAAGGTGCATCTTCACAATGACGACACACCACAGGCGCGGTGGCATCATCTAGTTTAACCACGGTTAGGCGGGGATGGCTTTGCAGTCCTTGTTGTTTATGTACTGTCGAACAAGCTGCCATGCAGGTGCCACAACCAATACACTTCTCAGGATCTGCAATTACAAAGCTTTTCATTGTCTACCTAGTCAATCGCAAAAAAACCTAATAAAGCAAGAAATATGCCACACAAGTATACTTTATATAATAACTATAATATCAAAAGCTTAAAAACACATGATAGTAAAAAAACACTTTCTAAGATGACAATATATTGATTATGGTGCCGCCAGCAATGGCTTCGACATAGGCATGTCGACACACTTCGACAGTTCTGTGTCGAAGTTATATGTTTTAGAACAGTATCTGGATCAAAAAAATCATCTTACAAAAAAGCCCTCTACCTATATTTCACATAAGTAAAGGGCCTTTCTGATGCTTTAAATATTACATGTCATCGTATTAACAGTGTTAATTATCAGCCGACGTTTATCTATATCAGTTAATCCCATGCTTTTAAAATAATGCGCTCATCATTATCACGTTTAACCCAACCATCTTTTTCCATTCGGTTCGCTAACGGAATAGAATATTTACGGCTTAGCTCGGTGCGATCTTTAATATCCGTCATGGTAATACGATCATGAGGTTGATGATCTGCAATTACCGCTTTAACAAGATCTAAATATACCCCCATATCAAAATAGATATTTTCATCAAGCGCGGTAATGTATTTTTGGTGGCTTAATTGACGTAACCATTTTTTACCGCCGACAATTTTGACTTTATTTAACTCAAGCCCTGCTTTGCCAAACTGACGAATTTGATGCAGTATATCAAGCGCATCTTGAGGTAGATCATCTTCATTATCACCTTGTCCAATACACCATTTTCCGTAACTTAAATGCACGTTCTGTTGTTGCTTTAAACGCTGCATAACCAGTTCAATCACAGCATCATTGATTCGTAATCGACTGCATAATTCTGTCGAAGCCATAGAGATACCGCCACCCAGTAATGTTTCAACTTGTTGCGATATATCTGTTAGCCATTGGTTGTCAAAACAAAATGGTGCAATGAATGTTTGTTGTTCCGTCGGTTTAAAATCAACGTCATGACATTCAAAATAACCTTGTAACACTAACAACATCTGTCGTTGTGACTCTGGTTGTAATTGATGCGGTAAATTATTTAACACATCATATAGACGGCGTTTTTGATAGCCAAAAATATAATCAGTCCACACCACTTCTGCACCATGTTGTAAACCACTGCCACCTTTTTGGATCATCGCTAATCGTTGACCAAATAATAATGGCAATGGTTTTTCAAACACTAATCGCGCTAGCTCAGTATTGGGGATATAGCTCAAACGTGCTGTTCCGTGCCATGTTCCCATTGCCACTTCCACTTGGCGTTGTTTTTTAACTTTTAACTTTGTCGCTGTTTTAGTTAATCGCACAATACACTGATCACGTAGAGTAATTTGTTGATTAATACCAGTAATCAACTGTCCTCTGCCGATATCCTTACGGCCAACACCTTTCACATTCACCGCGACACGGCATGTTGCTGAAACTGAAGTTAACTGCTGGTGATAAGCCTGAATTGATCGCACTGTCCCAACAAGGTTTGATGGATGACACCGTACTTTATCACCAATCGCTAATTGTCCTTGCGCGAGTGTACCCGTTAGCACCGTACCAATTCCGTTAACAACAAACACCCGATCAATATACATAAGAGGATCTGTTACGGTTTCAAGCACAGTATTATCATCGCTGTTTACTGGAGCAATGATTTTATGGCGTGCAATATTAACTTGTACGGTATCAATTAACAGCTGACGTAATGCTTCAATGTTATCTTTTTTCAATGCAGAAACAGTGACAATTTCAGGTAACAATCCGCTACGTTCCATGACCTGTTCTAACACTTGATCTTCTATTTCAGCCAATTGTTCAGCATTGACTTTATCGCGTTTATTAATACAAACAACAATATCTTCAATCCCCATCGCATGTGCAACATCGAGGTGTGAAGTCGTCATTGGCATCCAACCTTCATCGGCCGCTACTACTAATAGCAACACATTTAAATGCCACACACCCGCGACCATATTACGCAAATAACGTTCATGTCCTGGTACATCAACCACCCCAATAGTATTGCCATTATCATCTTGAAAATGCGCAAAGCCTAAATCTTGGGTCATGCCTAATTGCTGTTCATGAGGACGCGCAGTGATCATGCCTGTTAATGCTTCAATTAATGCCGTTTTACCATGGTCAACATGCCCAGCAAGACCAACTACTGCTTGATATTGTGTCGATATTACCGCCATTATTTAGCCTCAGTATTTGTATAAGATTGAATATAATCGTCAAGTTGAGTAATAAAGACGGCGTGATCGCTATCTAATAAGGTCGCGACATTTAATAACAGTTGATTACTATTAACATAACCAATAATCGGAATAGGTAACTCACGTAGCGCATCTAAATGCAGTTGTGCTTTACCCGGTAAGGTAAGTTTAAGACCATAACAAGGATAGGTTTCACTAGGAATGGCACCGCCACCGACTTGCATCACAAGAGGAACAGCCTGAGCATACGGTTTCCAGCGTAACGCCCATTGTTGAGCTAACGTTTGGCTTACTTTTGCCCGATCTAACGCCTGTTGCGCGACACCAAAAGCAGCAGGATCGCGGTTAAGTTTCTGAACTAATAATTGCTCAAGCATAGATAAAACAATTCGCCCCGGACGGAAAGTACGCATCATTGGGTTTTTAGCCAATTGCTGACAAAGTATTGGACACCCAGCAATGATGCCCGCTTGCGGTCCGCCAATAATTTTATCACCTGAAAAACAGACTAAATCAACGCCCATTTGTAAATAGCGCGGTAACGACACTTCACTTTGCGCATATTGTTCAGATGACAAACCCGAGCCTTGATCAACCACTAGTGAAACATGCTCAGGTAAGCGTTCAGCCACATCCTGAATATCTGGCGATTCAGTAAATCCTTGCATTGAAAAGTTAGACTGATGCACCATCAATACCATTGCAGTATTATCGGTAATCGCATTAATATAATCATCACTGGTGGTAATATTAGTGGTACCCACTTCAACAAGCTTACACCCTGACAATGCGAGAATATCTGGGATACGAAAACCGCCACCAATTTGGACTTGCTCACCACGTGACACAATTACTTCTTTGCCCGCAGCTAAAGCATGCAGTACTAGGTAAACTGATGCCGCATTATTGTTTACAACTACACAATCTTCAGCGCCAATCCAACTCTGAATCAGGGTCGGTAATAAACCATTACGATCACCACGCTTACCATCAGCTAATTTCAACTCAAGATTGTTATACCCTGTATTAACCGTTTTAACGCTGTCCCAAATTTGTTCGTTAATGGGAGAGCGTCCAAGATTGGTGTGTACCGCTATACCAGTTGCATTCATTACTCGTTGTTGGCGACGACGATATAACTGACGACAACTATCAAGCACTAACGTCATAATATCGAGATCATTAACACCTTGAGTTTTAAAATCAGGGTGCTGACGAATAGATGCAAAAAGTTGACGTAGCGTATTAGTCACAACAGGGCGACTTAATAGGCGCACATAATCAGCTAAATCTGAATGCTGAAGAAGTTGTTCAATTTGAGGTAAACGGTAGTTGATTGTTGCAGCGAGTGATGAAGAAGATAGATCTGGCGATATTATTGTCGTCACGGTAAGTTCCTTGGCTGAATTGCAGACAACAGCACTCGTACCCTAACCTTATGCAGGAAAAGTAATGAGTGTCAGAGGAACCATTTAAACGCGCGAAAAATGGCGGAAGAGGCAGGAATTGAACCTACCAAAGCTTATACAGCTCACATCGGTTTTGAAGACCGAGAAGGCCACCAGACCTCATCTCATTCCGAAATTCTTTTGCATGATAATGTAACTATCATCGTCATTATTTGATTTATATCAATTCGTAGTACAAATACCACTATACCAACAGCGCATTCATTTGAACGCGTAATATTTCATCATACAAAAGTTAAATTCCGTTATTATTATGAACAAAAAAAGCCCTACGCTACCGTAAGGCTTAAACAAAAAAGATAATATGTTTATTCAGTTATCTTACAACCCCATTGTCTTGTAAGTTTTCAATTAAAATATGTGTTAATTCTGAAATAATGTCGTTCATGTTATTGGGATCAACTGACTCTGACGATGTAGACCAAATAGGCTTATGGCTTTTTGTGTCAAACAACGTAAATTCAACATTCACAAACTCATAAGAAACCGTATAACTGTCATCATAAATATAGCTATACGAACTATTATAGTAATTATGGAATGATAAACCGCTGCTATATCCACCATAGCCATTACCTGGATAGCGAATATTTTTATCTTCGATGTTAACTAACTTCGCTACAAAAACTGTTTGGGTGCCATTTTTCTGAATATAACTCGATAAATCCGCTTTTGATGGTAATTTATTAGGGTATATCTGAGAACTTGATACAGCATTAACCCCCTTACTTTGTAATTCTTTAACCATATCATCTTCAAATATTCGTCTAACACGTAAATTATCCGACATCGCAACAACTAATGAACTTTTTATTGGAACATTTGAATAATTTCTATCTACCCATGATGAAGTTAAATTACTAGAAGCACATGATGTTAATAACATTGTTAATATAAAAATAAAGATTGAACGCATAATACATCCCTTTAAGTTATGTTCTAAAATTAACAATAGTACAGGGATAGGAGAAAGCAATAATGAAAAAAACGATCGTATCAACTTTAATAATACTCTGTGGTTGTACAACAGAAAGTAGCCAATCAAACCTATTAAATGACGCTGAATTAAACAAACCGACCTCTATTTCAAAAAATAAAGCACTACAAACACTATCACCATTATCTCAATCGATTATAAATATAGAAAATACGGAGACATCTAAAGTCGAAAAAGATAATGAGATAAAAAAAATAGAATTTATGGCTGAAGATGATCCAGATGCAATGATTTATTTAGCCGCATTATACGAAGAAGGTGAATTAGTCACAAAATCAGAACCGAAAGCACGCGCACTATATAAAAAAGCGGCAGAGAAAGATCACCTCCTTGCCCGTTATTATTATTCATTAATGCTAATCGATGGCAGAGGCGGTAAAACTGACTACGCTAATGCTGAATTAAACCTACGGATTAATGTTAATAATCAACATGCTCCATCATCTTATTCATTAGGCTATCTATATTTCATACAAGAGAAACATCAAGATGTTATTGATGTATTAAGCAAAAACAATGATACTAACAACGAATACTCAAGTTATTTATTGGCTATTTCATATCTAGAACTGAATAAAAACACACAACAAGCAATTAATTTATTACATACTTCAGCACAAAAAAATCATCCTTATTCCCACCTGGTATTAGGCGACATCTATCGCCGAGGGCTGTATGATATCGAAATAGATACAAAGAAAAGCTTTGAACATCTCAATATAGCTGCGAAGCAAAACAATCCAAAAGCATTATTTGATCTAGCCACATTAAGTTTAGAAAATTTATCTCTTATTGAAAATGATATTAATATTGCAATAGAGCAGTTAGAATCGGCTGATGAGAATGGATATCCTTCAGCCAGTTTTGAATTAGCCAAGTTATATGATCAAGGCGACCTCATTAAACAAGATTTTGATAAGGCTATTTATTGGTATAAACGTTCAGCTGCTCAAGGTAATAATAGAGCAATGTATAATTTAGCCAGTATTTATATTAATGGTGATGGTGTCGATGTCTCTATTGATGAAGCTAAGTATTGGCTAATAGAATCAGCAAAGAATGGCAATCCTCATGCTAAGGATATCCTTAAAAACGGAGAATAAATTATTTTGATGTTTTATAATAAAAGCCCAATATTTTTATTGGGCTTTTATATTTTCATATATTATAGCTTTATAAATAAAAAAACTTGCTTGATATAACATCAAGCAAGTATTGCCGTCACAAGTAAACGATAACTAGTTATCAATACGAACACTAAATATGAGTTCTTCTAATTCACCAGGAGCCACACTTCCTATTGTTCCTATAATTGCGCCTGTAGAACCATTTGCAATCGTATTAATTGAACCTTTTGAAATACTCGGCAAAGACCCAATAACATTAAATGTTGTATAAGCGGGAGTAGCATCGGTTAAGGTCACGTTACGTGCCTCTTCAATGGCGATATTCTCTGTTGTTAACCGATACATAATACATTGACCAGGTGCAACAGCAAAATTGGTCGTCACATAAGTACCAGAATCTGATACACCATTACAATCTAAATCAGGTGTTTGTTCTTTCGTGACCTTCATATTTGTATTTGCGACTGTTGTTGTATCGATAATTTGCAAAGTGCCACAGCTAACAGTGGTTTCAACAGTTGTAATGTTATCCGTTCCTTGTGGAGTATTCGCTGGTACAAAGACCTTGATAAATAAGACCTTCTGAGCACCACCAGCAAGAGAAGCCACTGAGGTGATCGCATTATCAGCCCCTGTCAATATATTATCGCTATCAGTATCTTCATAAATAACAGTAGAAAAACCGGTTTCTGAATTCGCAACAGTTAGCACAATATTTAAGAATTCATCATTAGTGTTATTATTTAAAATATGTTTATACACAATGCTTCCGCCAGCAAACGTCACACCATTTGAATTCGGCGGACCAAAGGCCAGACATTGATTATTATTATCAACAGTCACTGCATCATGTTTAATGTCTTCTGCGCCAGTTGTTGGAGAAAAGACTTTAAAATAAACATCTTGAGTAGCAGATTCCGCATCTGCAGGAACAGTCACATCAGCATAAACAACCACCGCATCATCAGGACCTAATACTGGAATATTGGTAATGACTTCATTCTCAGCATTTTTAAACACCACAGTCCAATCTGCAGGCATGGTGTTAACAGCAAAATTTGAACCGCTGTATTGCAACTCATAACTTTCTGCTGCATCTGATTTATTGGTAACATATAAAGTAAACCGTGTTGTTGCGCCAGGTACTGCAGTATTTGTTGTAACAGCCGCAGCTTCAGGACCCGCGCCATAACCACAATTATCGTCAACAGCATCACAGCTATCTTCAACTGTTAGTCCTGTTTCAGCTCTCACATTATTGGTTAAATCAACTGTGCTTGCGACTATTTCACCTAAACGATCAATAACAGTATTTGTTTTTGAAGTATCGTTTGACGATCTTGCACGTTTAACCGTTTGATAGGGCCCACCAATAGCTGAAGCAGGAAGGGTTGCAATCAATATGACTTTATATCCACACACTCCATTACTGTCAGTCACTAAGTATGAAGGACAGGTTTCGCCTGCAGCAGGAATAACGCCGGTATCAGGATTACTGTCATTATCAGTATCTATTAGTGGTGTTACACCATCACTTTTATATAAGAAGAAGCTAGTACCACTTGGAAATGTAGAAGATTCAATAGTGACATTAAAAATATCCTCATCGTTACCCGTATTCCAGATGTAATTGGTAAAACTAACCCGTGCACCTTGCGAAGCAGATGCTACTTCAACAACCTCATGATTAGTGTCATCAAGCGCGTCACAGTTATTGTCGGTACCGACATCACAGCCACCATTGTTAGCAATAACCGCATAATTAGAAGTAATTAAGAAAGGTACTCTATTGGTATTGGTTGAATCTAGCTCACCCGCATCGACAGTACCGTTATTATCTTCATCAAAACCATAAATACCTTGGTTATATAATGTGGTAGCAGAAAGACCTGAATCGATATTAACTTCAAATGTTATTGTTGCTGATTCATCCGCCGCTAAACCATCCATTACAAATTGAATTTCATCATTATCAGGACAAGAGGCATTAGGCGCTATACAAGTTGTAAATGCTAAGTCTTGATCGCCAGTCGTTTCACTACCACCAATTGTTGTACCTGAAGCAGTTATTGTTGTTCCTGATAAACTCCAAAATACCGCACCATTAAATCGCATCCCTTCAGGCAAAACATCATTTAAAATTACACCATTAGTCTGTAACGGATCCATATCTGTAAGACCAACATTCGCATACGTAAATGTTACGGTGTGTGGGCCACTAGGTGATGCACCGACATTAGCACTTAATGCTTTTGAAATTTCAACAATCGGTAGATTAGTTGCTGTGACGGTATCGGTATTGGTTTGTGTTCCCACGCCACCATTTGCAATCGCAATACCGTCAACACTTACCGCTTGGCTCGTTGCTGTTACCGTTAGTGCATCCGACGAATTAATTGTCGCAGCAGCATCAATATCTGCCACAATAACAAATTCAAAACTTTCACCGGCCGCTAATGGACCAATTACAGAACCTGACGCTATTGGTGATGAACCAGGATCAGCAACACCATCGTTATTTTCATCAGGATAAATAGTTGCAGCACTAATAACAGAAGCAGGTATCACAATATCAAGTACAAAAGAATCGGTGTCATTACCGGTATTCGTTAATACATGATTGAATGTCACCGTTCGACCCGGTGCGCCTAACTTAGATTGATCATTAATCAATGTCAGTGCCGCAACAGGCTGAACAAGGGTTTCAACTAAATTAGATGTTGTACTACGTAAAATATTGGCACTATCACGATACGTAGCACCAGCTTGATTTTTAATCACTGTACCAGATTCAGTCAAAGCCATTACAGCGAAGCTGGCACTAGCAACAACGGTTATACCTATTTTGGCGATTCCCTTGAAGACATTCATATGAAGCTCCCCCTTCCCTATTGTGCACTAGAATGACTAGCCACTTCGTTGTATTGCATACTAACCGGGTTAAAATCAGCATCTAAAAGAATCAGCTGCGTACGGCGATTTACTCGATTACTTATTTTATTATTTGAAACAATAAATGGTTCCCTTGATCCTGAACCTAGCGTCACAATACGATGTTCAGCAAGCCCTTTATTTTGTAAATAATCAGCAACAACATCAGCACGTGCTTTTGCTAATTGGTTGTTATATTCCACCTTCCCTGAGTTATCAGCAGAACCAATAACAGCCACATTTAATGTTGGATTAGATTGCAATAATTGTGCCGCTTGATCTAATGCGTGTTGTTGTTGTGCATCTAACGATTTTTTATCAAAGTCAAAATTAACGACGGTTGGCCAATAATGGCCATCGATAACCGTTGTTGTATTACCACAAGCAAGATCACCATAGTCGGCATAAATAGCTTCATTAGAAACACAGCCTGAAATCCCTACACTTAAAAATAATAAAGAAGTTGTTAATAATTTCATGATTACATTCCTCACCGCTATTCGCTTAACCAACCAAATAAGTCTTCATCAAGCTTAAACATCATTTCAAAGTAAAAACCTTGTAAGTTATAACCTTGTGGATCGAGGTCATTATCATCAAAACCTATTACGTTATAACCAATACCAGCACGTAGGTTTTTCATAACAAGATAATTTAAACCAGCACCGAAAGAATAACGGCGGCTATCAAACCAATCAGTACCTAACATGCCACCATGGACGTCGATATCCCAACGACGGTTAATATAATAAATTACACGACCATCAATAATTGTTGCTACAGAATCATAGTCTTGCTCATATTCCGTAAAATCTTCCCATTTCAGACCGATACGTCCAGATATTGTCCAATCTGGCGATAGTTGATAATTCTGATGGGTAGATAAAATATGTGCTGTACGCGTGCTGTCATTACGCTCTGTTTTCCACTCATAAGCACCTAACATATGGTAACGATTAGTTAATCTAGGACGATAAGCAAAACCTAAACTGAAATGATTACTCCATGTATTTTGTGCATTTTCTTTATCGATATAACGGTACTCTTCACGTACAAGCCCACTCCAATCTTGACTTAAACGCGTGACCCAAGCACCCAAAATTCCATAATAATCTTCAGTATCACCGTGACGATATTCTATACGGCCCGTGGTTTTATAATTAGGATTACGTACATCAGCTAAACCTAATGACACCGCGACACCAGAGGTTCCTTCGCCTTCAATAACTTCAACATATTCAATCGCAGGATCAACACTGATACCGGGAATTACTTCAAACCGACCACGATAACCATTAGCTAGCTCAAGGCTACGACCATCTGATGCACCACGTTGTCTAAACTCATTAAACGTACTACCACCATGAAGCCAATCAACATCGATACCAGCCGTAAATAAGCTTGTTGAACCACTGCCTAAATTACTAATGCCGTCTAAAGAATCAATATACTCATATTGGGTATATATGCTGGCTTGCTTATGTACTTTCCAATCCGCTTTTACATTAAAACGACGCTTACTATCATGACCAAAACTCTGCTCATATTCAGTGTCTAACCGACCTGGACGTCCCCACAAACTAAATGTACGACCCAGCCCCACAATTGCGGTGGTATATTCTTCTGAATCTGTTTCGGTTTCATTTTTAATATAACGAGAGCCTAAACGTGTTACCCATTGAGAGCCCAAAATCTTGCTATCTACAGTTGCTCCAATAGACTGTTGCTTTTCTTTATGAGCTAAAGATTCAGAGTGACTGGCTTCAATGTTTAGGTTCATTAACCCAGTTAACTTCTGACGATGGCGAAGACGAAGTTCTTGACGAGCTGGCGTTACACCACCTGTAGTATTAGTAAACCCTTCTTCTGCATAAACATATTCAAGCTCAGTCGCTGCTTGCGCATGCCAATCACGATTAAGTCTAAGTTTATATGCCATACCATTTTTAAGTTTTTCCTGAGTATCAGTAGTTAACGTACTGGCACTTTCATCACCCTTATGGGACATACTCGCAACAGAAGCGGTTATTTGCGTTTTATTATCAAAATCATAGTTAACCCAAAGGCTACCAATGTCATAACCTTCAACATCATTATCATTATATTCGTAGCTCAGACCGGCAAGTAAATAAGGGGTGAATAAATAAGAGAGTCTTGCACCTGCAACGGTATAGGCATCACCATCACCATCCACATCATAAGCGACTCTCACTTTGATAGGATTGAGATTAGGATCGTAACTAGGAATAACACGATTAAACCGCATATCACCAGTGAAATAGTCAATGGTATAGTCAATATAACGGGTTAATAGCTGCTGATTTAGAACAAGACCAGTATTATCTCTATCATACGTAACCAAAGTTACCGTATCAGAATGACGCACAATGCGTGTGTCTCCGATACTATAAAACATTGCAGTACCGTTACCATTAAACTCAATCACTTTATGTAAATCTTCAGGACGCGCACCATATAGTTGTGCGGTAATTTTCCCATCGTTATACATACTATTGAAGCCATTTAGAATCTGACTTGTACGTCCAATATCAGACTCATCAGTTCCATCTGCGGTGCTATAATCGCCCCACATTGCGAAATGACGTTCTTTTTCAAGTTTCACATAGAGCTTACTGGTACTACGAGCATCATAACCTTTAATACTTGCATCACCTGGAATTGGGTAATAGCTATCTGGTGATATTTCGCGATAAAATTCTTCATCAGACTTGTCACTGTCATAACTTAACGTTAAATGCATACCACCTTTAATATTACCTTTAATAAAGGCGGCGGCTCTTTCGTCATGGCTATAGGTTTTATTTTCATAACCATCTAATTGAGCAGGCGGTCTTTCTCCACTAAAACGGCCATAGCGTCCGGTATAATTTACAATACCTGAAACAAATAACGGACGTTTAGCGGCAATTTGATAAAGTTTGATTTTGTCAGAGAAGTCTTCAACTGACGCTTGGATATTAATTTGGCCCGTATTTTCAGTACTGCGTAAATAAACGGTTTTTTCACCATTAATAACACGAACTTGATGACCCGTTTCATTCTCTTGAATATCAGGGTCTAACCAAGTATCACCTTGATCTGTATCTAGCGTTACAAAGTAAGTACCACGTGCCAAATTATTATTTTCATCGTACAACTTAATAATAACAGGAATAACAGAACGACCACCGTCAGCACGTAATACATCACCATCAGCAACAACACTTATGCGTTTTGCAGATTTGGGATGAGAGAACGTTTTTCCTAAAACAAGACGCTCATTACCAAATGGATCCACCGTTTTAATTTCAACAACGTTATCACCATCGTCTAATGGAATACCATACCAACCAACAATTTGAGCATTCTCACGTTTATTAATAATACGTTCGCCTAATTGATCAACATTGATTGCATTACCATTAACATACAATGTTGGTTCAACATCACCTCGAATAACTGCAATGAAACGGCCATCATAGCTATAATCATTGGTTGGCCAATACCATGCCCCTAATTCTGCTTCCGCTCGAGTAATATTTTTTGCTTCATCTTCAGGTAATGGGATAGCATCTTGTAGAAGATTATCAATTCTAAACTTGGCTTCTTTAGGAATATTATTGTATGCCGTTGGTACAATTTCAGTTTTAATTTTATAAAGCGATAATGCCGTTCTCAAATCATTCAGCTTTTCTTGTGAATCACTAAAGCCAAACCGAATAGATGATAATTTATCAGAGCTTGGATAAATATAAGCTTCATCTTGTACGGCTTTTGGATATAACAAAATCATCTTAGCTAGGTCACCTTCATCACCTTTACGTGACTCTAATGCATAACCTTTAAATACAGTTAAAGAGGAAGTAGATGCTGTAGTTTGAGATACATTATCAGCAGCAGTTGACGGCCCACTAATTACACCTGACTGTAACTCATCCGCTTTTAATGCTTTTGGTTTAGCGTCATATTGTAATCCTTTAAAATTCTCTGATGTTTTAAATAACCAATCACCATTTATATTAGTGTTTCTTTCTTTTAATTCTTGATAAACCGCTTCTTGATTCTCTACCGGACATGGTGCAACAAAATCAGCTCTGTGCATTTCACCTCGACGCATGTCAACAAATCGAGAATCTCCTTTTCCTGCATTACGCGTATCTGTCGGTTCCAATTCAATACCTAAAGGCAGGGTTTGTTTGTCAACTTTCATGACATGATTACCCGCCTTAACACCAAACATTGAATACTGACCATTTTCATCGGTGATAACATAATCACCCGTTTCTAAATATATTTTTACGCCGCCAATGGGCCACATCTGATTTTTCATGATGTCGTTGCACTGTGCATCAACAAAAACTTTACCAAAAATAATGCCTCTATCTGACATCACACCAGTTTGCGTTACCTTAACTTGGTATTTATCAATATTAGAAGTAATACGGGAATCAGTCGTACCACCAAAGGTTGCTGCATTAACATAAACAGAGTTGATACCATCTGAATCTATAGCACCTGCTGTTAGTTGCAAAACATAAGTTAATTTATAGCTACCATTTTCAGGCGGCTGTGTACTTCCACTTAATGTTCCAATATCAAAACGATAAGTGTAAGTATCAATTCGAACAGGATCTTTATAAGGTTGGTCATTTAATCGAGTACTACCTTCCATATATTTAAAGCCATACGGCATTGAATCAAAAACTTGCGCATCAAATAACTGGCTGTCTGGTAGATTATTTTTAATGGTTACTGAATATTTCACAAAGCTACCAATTTCAGCGTTATCTTTATCTGCATCTTTTTGAATCGTTAATCTACGATCTAAGTTTTTAGGATCCAAAGGTATATCAAACGTTTCAACACGCTCTCTAACCGTAATTGGGAATAGACCTGAATTTTCAATATCATCATTACCATATGGGCCATATGACATCGGGGTAACGTTGTGAATATTAAAATTTGCTAACGTTGTATAAGCAGATGGCCACACATGCGTTTGTGGTGGCTCAACCGAAATATAATATTGATTACCATCAATTGGTGCTAATTTAGGAAATAACACTCGGCCATCAGCATCAGATATCACTTCAGCAACAGGAGTGAGACCATCAGTATTTGGTACCCGTATTTTCGCTGTTGGCGCTACATTATTTTCTGTCTGATAAAACTTCACTATCGCATTTTCAACACCATTAAAATTGGTTGCATCAAATACTACAAATTGAGGGCTTATGTACGCTAAATCAGTCAAAATGATTCGATTATTATTTTTAGGATCAAAGACTTCAATCACTAATTCATCATTTGGATTTGACTGAATTTCACAGTCTGCTGCAGTTGAACCATTAAGACCAAAACCAGTAAAGTTGATTGTACCATCAATATTCGATAACAATTCTGTACGAGTAATTTCACCTGTACGCCATGGAATAGCGATATCTTCTAAACAGTGGTTACCCCCAGAGCGAATATAATTATCTTTTGGTGATACAGCATGAACAGGAATAACACTTCTGAAAATACCAGTATTAGGCCCTGTTTCCGCAAAAATCCAATAAAAAGAATCACCTTCCGTTGAACGTAATTTCACGGGGTAATTAGAAGATTCAGGGCCAACAATATCAATCGTTGACGCATGTTCATTACCTTGAGGAAGGATAATTTGGGCATGAATACCATCAAATTTTGAATCAAATCCAGTTGAGCTTGAATGATAATAAAAGTTTGTTGGGGTAAAGTGCTCATGCTCACTGTATAAAATAGTAAAGTCACTATTTGGGTCTAATACATTATCGTCAATAAGTTCGAAATCAATTAAATTATTTTCTTCTTTACCCACTAACGTATTACATACTTCACCACTTCTAGAGATATTTTCAGCTGTTGACGATAAATTAACTTCTGCTTCACTGTATATTTTAAATGGTACGGTTCCACGCACATCATTAACTTGTGCATAATAAGTAAAATGTCCTGATGTATTTGGCTTCATATAATCAGGTTTAACTAAAAAACCGATCTTTTCTACATTACCTTGCCCATCCCAAGAGCTATATTCGTACCAATCTAAATTATTATCATCTTGTTCAAATAGAAAACTATTATTAATCCCAACTAATACCACACCACCATCAAAATTATATTCAGGAGAAACAAGTGTTATTGGTGAATGGTCTTTAGCTGGCTGCCCATTAACAACTTTATCTTGTAACAAAGAAATATTAGCAGGAAGCTTTACTGAAATTAACACCCCAGTATGGCTAACTTTCACTTGTGAACCTGCTGTTTCTGATTGAACGAAAATATTATACGGCAGTGCTGCCGATTCAGGCTTGGTGCGACCAACACTGGTATAATTGACTCTAAAGTCAATTTCAGAAAGTGATGTCACTTGTTGCTGACAAATAGGTGAATTTTCAATCGTTAGATTAACGATTGGTCCATTAATAACGGTAAGTTTAGTCGAACTAGTTTTTTCAACTGAAGGTTCATTAATTGATGTAACAACAGTATCAATATCATAGAAGTCATTGTTTTTATCTGTTGTTGGAATCTCAACAGTATAAACAATATTAATAGATTCACCCGGCTTTAGCTGGCCAGAAATATATTCTCCATCACTATTTTTATTAAGCTCTGGCTCGCCAGGATCATGAATACCATTGCCATTAGTGTCAAAATATATTTTTATATTATCTGCATTTGGTGATGTAAGATCCCCATTATCATCAGTTAGATTATTAACATTAATAATATAGCTATCTTTAATATTACCAGTATTAGTTACTGTGTGAGGAATACTAACAATAGAACCAGGTGGCACATTTTTTTCTGTCTTATTATCGCCAGATGTATTAGGCGATAATGAAACATCATATACTTTTTCAACTTTAATATGGGATATATTCGAAAGCACTCGAATATTCTCACCCGTCGTTGAGTCGAAATAAGTCATGATGGCCTGATTCATTATTTTTGTGCCAGCATTAGTTAACCCAAAAACTGTTGAACTCACACTTAATAATATAAAAACAATGAGGTACTTCATTTTAGTTATTACATCTAAGAGGGCCATAAGCACTCTCCAAAGGCTAGTAATTCAAAGATATGGATATAGGCTTATTGAACTTACTTGATTTAATTATTTTCAAATATATTTAAAATAAGCTCAATAAGCCCCCCTACAAGGTAGGGAGGGCTAGGTTATATTTACGATTAATCAATCTTCACTACAAAGTTACCAACAGCTTTATCACCAGGAACAAGTGTTCCTACAGTAAAGGTAACAGTGTCACCGCTTATCGCACCAGTAACGTCAGTACCAGTAGTACCATCAGGGTTACACAAAGGACCTAAATCATCAGTCTCTAAAGGATATGTTGCATCAGCAAGTGCTACAACAGTGCCTGAATCTGTCGTGTTACGACAACTTACTAAGCTACCACCCGCATGAAATTGAGAGTACTCAGTTAATTGGTCTGTAATAACAGTATTTAGCGCATTAGATGTACCTTCATTAACAGCAATCAGTTTCCAAACAACACACTGTCCAGGTTCAACATTTGTTGTTTGCTCTTTTAAGAAGGTCTTATCTGTATCAGCCACACCATCACAATCAGTATCTAAATCAGCATACTTATAAAGACGGACCTGACCTTTTACAACCTCAGAGTTATCTTGACCTTGAGCTGTCACTGTTGGATCTATTGTTGATACAGCAGTAATTGTTGTTAGGTTATTTGTACCAGATGTTGCATCTGTTGGTGCAAATACAGTGACTTCCATTGGAATAGTTTCACCAGGCTCTAACGTTAGTGTTGGAACTGTATCTGAACCATCTGTTGCATCACACGTTACTTCTACACTTGCAGTAGAACCATCCGCTTGTTGCACAATAATTGGTGTCGTTACAGGAGCATCACACAAATTACCAACTTCAGTATCAGGCGTACCATCACCATCAGTATCAACAGTAATTGTATTATTAAATCCAGTCATATTATTACCTGAACTTAAATCAACAGTTTCAGTTGTATTACCATTGTTACCTAACGTGTGGTCATAAGTAACACTACCACCTGGTTCGATTTGGTTGCTTAATGATGCAGGCGTAATATCAATACTTGCATCAGTTGCGACATCAAATGCTTCAACCTTACGGTTAGATGCATTAGATGCGTCTGATGTAGCAACAAGTGAAATGATATAATCCATATCACCATCACTATTAGCATCAATCGCTGCCGTTTGATCGCTATCAGCTAAAGCTTGAGTTGGATCTGATGGAATAGTAATTTCAGCATTTACCCATAATACAGCGCCAGCAGGAATGGTTGGTGTCGATGTAATAACATTGCCTGTTGCAGCAATATCTACCGTACCATCTGCATCAGTATCAATACCATTATGTTTGAATACTACAGTCCAGCCCGTTGGTAATGCTGTTTCCCAACTTGTACCGTTATAACTACCTTCAGCACTTAATAGGAATGAATCTGAACTACCGCCTTCATTAGCAATATAGATAGGCGCAATAACAGTTGAACCTAAAGGCTCATCATTAAAGACCGTTGCTACATCTGCACTCGTAAGCACACCACCGGCGAGAAGCACAGGGTCGACATCTACAGCAGGATCAATAGTAGTAATTGCGATGTTTGCAATATCAACAGTAGGACCTGTAATATTATCTAAACGCTCAGTTTTACTATCAGTCTTAGTTGCATCATTGAAAGAAGTTGCCGTTGTTGTTGCTTCAAATGGTGTTGGAGAATCAGCAGCATCTGATGGCAGATTGGCAACGACACGGAACAATGTCTCATTACAATTGACAGTAATACCATCAATAGTTACAGCGGCATCGATACATGTTGAAGGATCAACAGGACCACTATCAGGTGTTACATTACCGTTAGTATCAACAAGTTGTGCTGTACCATCCGCATTCCAGTATTCAAATGTTGTTCCAGTAGGGAAGCTCACATTTGCAGTCGAAAGATCAAAGCTATCGGTAGTATTACCGTTATTAATGATCTTGTTATAGAAGAATACTTCACTACCAGCAGCAGCTGAATCTACTGTCTGAATATTATCATCAGTACCATCAGAGTCACCACCACCTGATGTTCCTGTTTCAGTACCAGTATCGGTAATACCTACACCAGTAGTCGTCGTTGTAGTTGTTGTGGTTGGGTTTGATGGATCGGGACCTGCAGTTGTAGGATCTGGATCATTACACTCACCAGCATCATCGTAGTCACCATCACCATTAAGATCTGAACATGAATAAGCAACGTTACCTATTTCGGTATCACCCATCATTGTCTCAGGAGAATATGCAACATAAAAAGTCATGGAGATAGTTGTATTTGACGCTAATTGATCATCAACAGCATATACACCAGGTACTGCAGTATCTGTAGTAGTGCCATTACTGTTAAGATCTAATCCACCATCAATTTGATTTTCAGCGGTATCATTAGTGCCATCTTGGTCTAAATCAACTCCATGTGTAGATTCATCAACTAAATTAGCTGCAAAACCAATGGGTGTATCACCATTAACAGTTAACAAACCACTGCTTGATGCATCATATAGCCCACCAGTACTACTCGCGACATATACTGTTCCTTCGGGAATACCATCAAAGATAACCACATCTTTAGCGTCTGTATTACCTGTATTAGAAACGGTTACTGTGTAACGAATTAAACTTAACTCTCGGTTTGTACCACCATCACCATCTAAATCAATACCTAAAGCGGTTTCCGTACCAACATTCTCTAAGTGCGTCGCTGATTTGGTAATATTAACCACGGCATCATTAGTCACTGTAATTAATGATGCGTTAGTATCAGGTAATACATCATTGTTATCACCAATATCAGTGACAGAGCCATCAATAGGAGCAAGTGTACCATCATGAGCTTCTGCTTCTAATGTCACACCAAGTGTATCGCCAGGAACGGCTGTTGTAGGTACTGCAGCTGCAAGCATTAAGTTCATTTGCTCACCAGCATTTAGGGTAACAGTATCACCAGAAGTAAATTCGGTTTCACCCGCATCTGGTTGACCATTATTATTTCCATCATTGAAGAGCTTCAATGTGGTAGCATCAATCGTATCCGTTCCCCGCGTATCAGTTCCTGGAAGATTTTGCGCAAATGTTAATGTATAAGTATCAGCACCATTACCTGTATTAGTTAATACATGAGGTAAATATACAGTTTGACCAGGAGAGCCAGTAGTATTGAGATCCTGCTCAATCGTTGCACTATAAATCTGAGCTACAGTTACAACCGCTTCATTAGATGTCGCGGTGTAACTATTTCCAGATTCATCTTCATAAGTTACTGTTGCTAAGTTTTTAATATCAGTTCCGGCGGCAGTAGCTGCAAGGGCTTGGCTAGATAGTAAACCTGCACCTACCGTTATGAGTCCCGCCGCAACCCATACACTTATAGGTTTTAAATGCGTATTCATAAAGTGGTTACCTTTTAAGGTCATTAATTTAATTACGATGTGTATAAATACCCTTGCAAAAACGCAGGGCGGTACATTTACTTAACGTTTATTTAACTTCGATGCGATAAGCAAAAACTTGTTTTTCCTTAGCATTAATAGGTGTTAATGGTATCCAACGAACTGCGGTATATTTTTCAGGTGGAATAATAATCTCAACTTTTTTTCCATCTTTCATTATTTCGCGTTTCACTGGCTCTTCTTCAAATGTTTTACCTCCATCAATACTAACTAAAAAATTCGATTTAATTTTTGTGTTACTTGTATTGGCAATATAAAAAGTATTTTCAGGAATAGGTCCTGTAATAATTAAGCCATTCAAAGGCTTTTCGCTATTATTTGTGTAAGTTAACTTATATTCAATTTTATCTTTTGGTACGGCTTTCTCTGCTTTTACTAATTTCTCCTCTCCTTTATCATTTACTTCAACTATATATGCATCCATTTTACTTACTAGTAAGTTATCATCTTTCGCATAAACAGAAAAAGACATCATCAAACAGCCAATCACTATCAATAATAAATTTTTCATATTACACCTCATCCTTTATGAACCATGAAATATATATAATGCGATAAGCATGCCAATAATAAATATTTTTACATCGTTAAAAAACAATAAGTTAATCACGTACGCTTATTTAAAAAGCAAAACAAAAAAATTAATTATAATTTTGCGAATCATTATTTAAATGCGAAATGAAAAGTCAAAATCAAAAATATAAAGTTATAACTATTGAACCATAAGATAATGTTTTTAAAAGTAGAACATTTTACATAGCGTGTATTATGAAAATAACAACTTAACTTAAAATAAATCCAATACCAACTTCTGATGTGAAAACGATTATTAAATATCAATTTATTTGATAACTTTATTGATTAATTTCTTAATTAAACAACAACTGTTTTATATTTAACACATACTACATTTATCAATGTAAAAAAGAACCATGTCGATATTTTATCGTATGGTTCTTTCCTAAAATATTAGTCAATGATGATGTTATTTTATTTTTATTAAATAAACAGCGGTTCCTTGATCTCCTGGAGCTAAAGCGCCCATCATATTCCAGCGCACCTCCCCCTCATAATCTACAATATTTGCCCCATTAGTAGTAACAGGTATACAAGTGAGTGACGTTGGCACATTACCCGAGGTACAATCTATTGCTTGAGAGAGCCCCGTATAACTTGGCGTACTATCAAAAATACTTAATTCAGTTAGATCACCATCTCCAACGTTAGTAAAGGTTATAACGTATTCCAATATATCCCCAGGGCGGCCATTATTACTCACTCCAACAGCCGTTCCTTGAGTAATATTTCGTACCGTTTTCTCAAGCTTTAACTCGCCGGCACCACGGAACGTCGCTCTAATGGTGTCTTTATCTAACACTTGACGCGCAATACCGTGTCCCATTCCCGCACTATCACTAAAAATCATATCTGCTGCTATATCGTAATGATATTGAGCATTAAGTGGCGCATTCGCTGGCACAAACACTTTACTTAGTAAACATACTGCTGTATTACCATTTACTACTGTCGGATTAATAACTTGAGCATCCGCACCATCTATTATTCCATTACAATTATTATCTAAATAAAGAATGGTACTCCAACCGTCATTTGCTGGAGCGACCTCTTGATTTATAATGGAAAAGTTCACACTCCCCGAGGTTGCAGCTGTAAACTTATGTGGGAATAATACTGCCTTTCCGGGTTCAACTTCACTAAAATTATCGGGTTCCATTCTTGGCTCACGTACCTTACCAAAATCAAGACCACTGATATCATCCCCCGCACTGGCGTTAACAGCCATCTGACTATCAATCACACTGGTACTGGTCACTTGTGGGATCGCAGTGACATTAGCTTCACTAATATCAATCCAATCCGCTTGTTTAATCACATCTAGTAGTAAGTTTTTACCTGAAAAATCAACTCCCAGAATAAATTTATAGCTACCATCCCCCGACGTAATGTCCGTGGCTATCACATCACCCGTCGTCATTCCCGTAACACCAGCATCATTAAAAGTTACGGTAACAGTAAAGTTACCTAAACCCATTTCAGTGCCGTCTTGAATACCATCGTGCGCTGCTATTGCACCACCAACACCATTATCTTCAAACACCACGCCACTTAAAACAATCCTATTGAGCAATTCAAATAAATGATCTTCGACTTCACCATCAACGGCTGCACCATCAAAGGTATTACAGCTGTTAGCACTAGAGCACAGACGCACTCGCATCACAGTATTGCCATTAAACCCTTCGGCACTGGCAGCATCTAACGTTATTGCTATATTATTATTTCCTGCTGTAACAGCTTGATCATTAATTAATAATTCATTGCTATCTGCAAAATCACCATCATTATTTAAATCGACCCAAATACTCACAAACCCATTACCCACTACTTGAATCGGTAATGTGGTGCTGGTTTCTACAATGATTTGAGCGGGTATCACTAAATCTTCATCATCCTGCCCATGGGTATCATCCCCTGTTGCATCAGCACTGATCCATTGTGTAAATTCAGGATCCCAACGAGAGCCAAGCGCTAAATCTGCCACACCATCTAATGCCGCATCTAAATAAGCATGGCTGGCTTGGCCATATGTTGCAGCTGCATCACCATAATCAGTCGAATCATAACAACCAGCACCATCATTACCTTGCAAACTACCTTCATTTGATGCTGTCAAATATTCAACTTCTTGGGTCATCACGTTAATACGATAAACGACGGCACGCTCATTTAAGTCGATGGTACCATCTTGGTTTGCATCATGATTACCACCATTCGTCATCGCATAAAGACTAATTGCGTTATCAATAACTAAGGCTCCCGCTTGTAGTTTGCCATTGGTATCTAAGGTTGGCTCTGCACCAAAATAAGTCAGTGGTTGTGCTGTAACAGCCCCCGTAGATAGATTCACGATATAAAGGTTATCGCCATTGAGATCGACCAAATAGCCCAGCCCTGATTGACTGCTTATCGCTAAATCAGCACCTACCTCAATCGCACCACCACCATATGACCCGCCCATAGTTGCAATGTCTAGCGGAACCGTCGTAAATGTCTGTGTATTAAGATCAATCTTAACCAATGAATCCCATACAGTTCGCCATACAATCAGATAATTACCATTAGCTGTTACATCACCTGCGGTCGGGGCGCTCAATACGGTGGAAGTGGAGCTATATCCACTATGGCGTAATGAATCGCCTGTCGCAAAATCAAAACTTTCACCATCTTGTAAACGACGAATAGTCGTTGCTGATTCAGCCCGAATTTCACCTAAATCAATAAAGCTGGTACCCGTTTTATCTGTCACAAATAAATGATGAATTCGATCAGTTTGGGACATATCTGTAAAGGTACCGTAAACCAACCCATTGACCCGATTAAACCCTAATGCATTAATATTATTTACATTAATCTGATTTGTAATAGCAATGGGATTAACAATATCGGTAAACGTGATCGGATCGACCGTCACATTCAAAGAGTTGTAACTATAATCTGTTGCCGCAACAGGTAAGCGTGTTTGTACAATAAGATCACACTGATTATTGCCCACAAGATCTGATATCAATACGCGATAATCTTCGACTTCACCATCGTTAGCTAAGCCGACGGGACTATCACAACCGACATCACTACATAAGCGAACCCGTAAATAACTGTAACCAACAATAGCACTCGCTGGTATCAGTACACTAAAACTGTTATTACCTATTGATGCTGAAACTTCGGTAATGATTTGTTCGCCTGCATCATCCCAATCCCCATCAAGATTAAAATCAAGCCATGCATATAAACGTTGTCCTGTACTGGTGCGTGCCGCATCTTCAGCAACATTTACAGTAATATCAAGGTTTTCACCTTTCGTCGCTGATAAAACAACCGTCACGCCATCTTCATCATCAAAGTTATCATCATCATCAGCAATCGCACCAATATTTTGCAGATCACCTAAATCAGCATCCCACAAATTACCCATACGTAAATCGATAAAGCCATTATCATCACTGTCAACCTGTACATGTGCCGCACCATCATTTTCATAAGTCGTGGTGTAGTTATTTATTCCAGTGCCAACAGTGGTATCAGGTGCGTCACCTAAATCACTCCCTAATACATTAGGCGCTTTAGTAAAACACCCTTTTTGAAGGTTATAACCATCTCCAGTGCTGCCCGTAAAACCAAACCGCACCATGTTATTACCAATATCATTACGAATATCACGAGTAAACTGACCAACCATGATGCCATCGAGATAATAAGTAAACTGATTGGTCGAAGGATCCCATTCAAACTGTGCAATATGATAGCGACCATCTTCCAGCTCTCCTCCCGCAACTGAGGTTGCGGAAATAAGCGTATTAGCAGCATCTGGAGTATAGACATCGCCATTAAGATAAACGCCTGTATGGTCTATATATTGCCCACCCACAGCATCATCTGTCGCTCCTATAAAAGTATTATCAAAGGTATCAAATTCAAACACGACCGATGGTGAAACAGGCGTTGCACCAAAAATATCACCAACTCCTAACCCACCACCAAAAGCACCAAAGGCATTCAGATCTCGTGAATCCGCAGATAGCACAAACGTCATACCATCAGCACCACTCTCAATGCCATTGGGACAACCGGTATTACAAGATCTATCACCTAGATACACAGCCAGTTCGGCATACATAGGTTGATTTAAATCAATATACTCATAACTCCACAAATACCCTTGTTGATTAGTCATATTAGGCGTTACAACATATTCACCATTTGCGGCCAAATAAGCATCGCCGCCTTCAAATACAACGGGGGCTTCACAAATATTAGGTTGTACTGTATTAGAAATAATAGGGGTTACTATGTCGGTATCATCTTCACCATTACCAAAACCGTTATTAGGGATTGAATCATTATCGTTGATACTGGTTGCTATGATTTCGGCATTGATTGCAGGTGCCGTAAGTGACTGAGGAGCTAAACGAATAACGGCATAATCATCAAAACCTAACCCTATGGCACCGAGATCTAGTTCTCCCGTTAATGAATCATACGTGGTTATTTCTGTAACACCATCACCAGCATAAGCTTTAACAAAGCTGTACCCTGCCGGAATAGGAAGCGTTACTTTGGTATTAAGTGCTACCGTTGACCCCATGTTTTCAACACTAACCACCACATTAAATGGAATACCTAAGGTTACATTCACACTAGGATCCATCGCTAACGTTAATGCCAAATCCCCCGGTGGTTTTAATGAAATCATATGATCTTCAACTTCACCATCACCTGAACTTCCAGTTGGACTATCACACGTTTCCGAGCTCGAACAAATCCGTAAACGTACATAGCTATCCATAATTTGTACATCAGCAGGGACGGTGAAATTAAGTAATGCATTACCTGAAGCTATAACGTTAGCCGTTTGTTTTTCATCAGCATCAAAAGTACCACTGGTATCAAAATCAACCCAACCATATAAATTATCATTGCCTGAAGTCACCACTGGCACAGTTAACGACACAGTATCGCCACTGACGAGAATCGTATTGATTGTTGGTTGAATAAATCCATCTTCGTCATCGGGTGTTATTCCATTAGTATCATCACCATCAGCTGCCATTGTTGGCTGACCATCATTTTCATTATCAGGCATGTTAGCTCCTAAATATGGCAAACCAACCTCAGTTTGATGTCGAGGTCCATCTTCTGTCAATTCAGTGAAATAGCCATCTGAAGTCGGTGCATCAGCCCAATCTAGAGGTACTGGAGCATAACGACAACGCGCACCATCATTACCAGCAGCTGATGCATTCGTTTGAGAAAAAAGAGTAGCGGTATAACTGCCCGCAGGCTTTGATCCATTCAATACATCAACACGATAGATTCGGCCGGGATTGGGATTTTCTGAAATATAGAAATACCCTTGATCATCAAAATACATCGCACCATATGGTCCATTAGCGATTCCAGGTAATACGCCCAATGAAGTACGAGCACCTGTCGTAGGATCAAATCGATATAGTGTTCGTGAATTATTGCTTGGAACAGAATAAATAAAACCATCAACCGGATTAAACGCAATATCAGCATAATTTAAATTTGTCGTTGGTAAAATGCCAACTTGAGTTAAATAGGTTTCACTGTTTGGATTGGTATCAAATAAATAGAAATTACCGCTCTTATGCGCATATAAAATCCCATTATCATCAATATCACCATTATTAGCAGCACTTGGCATTGTTGAATTAGAGATAGGTAATGAATGACTGTTATAGGCATTATCAAATAGATTTAAAGTATTCGTTCCTTGTATTCCAGCCAGTGTATTTGTCACCATTGAATATCCGACACCAGAACCAGCAGTTACGGGTGACGTCAATAAATTAACCGATCCTGTCGCTAAATTAATGGCATTTAATTGGCTAACACCACCGCTACTTTGAGTCAAATAAGCGGAAGATGAACAAATATCAAAGGAGTTAATCACAAAATCAGCAAAGTTTATATCAGTTAAAGCGCCACCTATTGCTGTAACCGTCTTAACATTGGCACTGCTCGATTGATACGTGGCAGGATCCCCTATAGTACCGCCAGCATAACTACCTGTATTGGTATCTAATATAGGCGCCGTTGGTGGACAAGTTGGAGACGCAATATTGGTTTCATTAATAGTTTCATAGACTTTATAAGTGCCCGTAGCCCCAACAGTTAGAGTATATGCTCCCGTTGTTGCATCTGCCGTCGTTGCATAACATAGGCCTGTCGAGGGATTGTAGGCAACGATCGGGACTCCAATACCTAACCCAGTTTCAGTTCCATCTTTAATACCATTTGTTGGCGTACCACCACCATCTCCATCATCATCAAATACAAAGCCTGAGATTTGTTGTGCAACAGCGGTAATGAGATAATCTTCTACCTCACCATCACCTGCAAGCCCTATAGATGAATTACAATCAGCATCAGAACAAACTCGAACACGTAAATAAGTATTGCCAAGTATTGCATTTATCGGAACAGCTATCGTATAACTTTGAGTAGAACTCGTCGCTGCTATATCGGAAATAACCTGTTCATCACTATCAAGCCAATCACCGTCTTGATTCCAATCAGCCCATGCATATAATCGTAAGCCGGTTAACGTTGATTCAGGATCTTTTGTTATTGTTATTGAAAGAACACTATTACCACCACGAACAAAGCTATTAACCCAACTAACACCATCTTCATCATCACTGTCTAATATATCATCTGCATTTGCCGCGATATTTTGTAATGTCCCGTCATCACTATCCCATAACGTACCTAATACAATATCATTTTGATTATCTGTATCAGTATCATTAAAAGCATGGCCTGCACCACCATCATCATATAATGTTTGATAATCACCCGTAGTGGTTCCAGTAGATGTATCTGGCGCATCACCTAAATCATACTCATCCGCTTGAAATATCGCGCCACCTAATGTACTAAATAACAAACGAACAGAATGAACAGAAGCATCATTAATAACACCAAGCCCCCATTGCACTCCAATACCATTATCGGTGCCAGGATTAGTATTTAAAGTGTTATCGAGTAAAAATGGTGCCGCATTTAAATTAGATCCAATCATGGTGGAATATGGACCAGAAAAATAACGATCCCAAGACTTATCTAATTCCATATATCCCATAAATTGATCAGTCGCAGTATAGTTTTTGGTTACACCGACTAATGAATATGGTCCTGTATCTGGTTGATAATTTGCTGAATTATATGGAATCGCAAATGCAGCGCCTGCATCACCACCGTTTAAATAGGTATCAAACCCTTGTGATAAACCAATACTAGAATTATTTGAACCATCTGCTGAGTCAATACAATATTGTTGATCGAAAAATTCATCGCCATTGATGTAAGTAATTTTCGTCACAATACGAATATCACTATTATCAAACAAGTTATTACCATTACGATCCCAATAACGTGAAGACCATATAATATAAGGATCTGCCGTTGCTCCACTACCCGTTACATTACTAATTAGATAGTCTTTATAATTACAATATTCTCCGCTACTACCGTCATTGACATGCATAAAAGGAAATGTCCCACCACATGAATAAGACGTGTATTGATATGATTGACGACCATCATTGTATCCAACCCCATTACCACCTGATGCAATATGATCAATTCGAAGCGGCGTACCATTGATAGTGATAAATTCTGTAGCCGTTTTGGGTGTTGCTCCCGCTAAGCCTGAAACATCACAACTGGCAACAACATCACGAAATTCGACATCACCATAACCTGTGACATCATTATCTGAATCGAGGAAATTATCAGTTTGAGTATTATCAAAACTTCCGTTTACATCAATGTAATCATCACCATTATCATAGTTATTATCTAAGCCATTATCGCCAACAATTCCAGAAAGTGTTAACCCCGCTTCAGTAGTATCGTCACCACCTTGATTATCAGAATTCAAGTCTAAATAATCTGGATTGTCAGTAGTATCTGTATTGACGGGTGTTAACCCACTTGTTGGAGTATAAGCTGTATTTAAACCATTATTTGCTGCGTAATTTGCAGGGTTATCATTATTAGAAGAAATATAACTCGTGGTTGTCTGCGCTTCGATATTATCAGGAATACCATCTCCATCAGAATCTAAGTCTAAATGATTAGGGATGCCATCATTATCGGAATCGATCATCGATGTTGGTGTACAATACGTTTGCCCAGAAGCACCGCCAAGATTAATGGTTAATCCCTGATTCCCTCCGGCATATTCATTAATATATAAACGTAATTTATCCCCCTCGTCGAATTGAATATTCGTTACCCCAGGAGAAGGTTGTGTCCATGCAGCAGTACAAAATAAAACAGTTTCCGTACCATCAGCAGCTATTTTTATACCCATTTTACTATCGTGAGTCGTCCCTGATGGTAGAAGATCATAAACCCCGGTTTCACCAGCATTAAAGGTGTGCTCATGACGAACAATCCAATGCGTTCCTGTTGGATTAGAGCCAGTTACATTACCGCCATTATTATTTAATGTTGATAATAACGTAGATGCTCCAGCATTATACCAATCAACTCTTAATTCCCCAGGGAACTCATCCATCGTGCCCGATGCAATCTCTGTTACTGACGCAATCCCAAGTTGGTCACCACAGCTTGGCCCACTACCACCTTGATAAACTTTTATATCCCAAGCACTTTCAAAAATAGGAGTATTAGAACAAGAATATCCCTCTACTGTATCTAATATTCCATCATTATCATCATCAATATCAACAGCATCCATAACACCATCAAGATCGGTATCGACCGTTAATGGATCATAAGTTGCCGGATCATAAAGAATGCCTGAATAATTTTCATAAATAGTCGGAAGAGAGGATAAGTATTTAGATTTTTCATGTGTAATATATTCTAAATTCCAATCACCACCTTTAATTTTATTCCCTGTCGAATTAATTGAAGCTGCAACAGATGCCCCTGTATATTCAGCAATTTTATCAATTAATGCTTTACCATCCTCATTTTTTGCTACATCACAACCCAAAATATTAATATGGCCAGAAGCAGATAATTTCTCACCAATAAAATTTAATTGGCTTTTATAATCATCAATATTCTCAAGTGTTAAAATCTCTTTATTTAATATGATTTGGCCATTTTCACCATGAGAAACAAGATCAATCACATCGTATTTATTATCTTTTAATTTGTCATTAATCAATTTAAGACTATCTATTTCGAAATATTTCATACCAGATAAAGTAAAATATTTCTTATTTTCAACGTTAAGATCAACTAAAACAATTCTTTCTATTTCATTTTTATGAAAAATATTTTTATAAATAAACAATACTGAAGTTATAAATAGAACACTAATCAACAATCTATTTAGACTTATTTTTTTTAAGTTCTTATAAAACATGCTATATCCTTACTTCATGTATGCTATTTAAAAATAACTATAAATACCGACTTACCATATGTACTTCCTATGTAACTCATACCTGTAAACAAAAAATTAAACTGTTATATTCATCTCATCTAATAACTAAGCATCATCCATGCCAAAAAAAAACCATTTTAAAACAAGCAATATATTATGCTTATTTCAAAATGGTTTTTATTTTTAGAGGATGCATTGCATAACAAGAATATCAAATTGGAGCCGTACTTTAATTTTAATAAGAGCGGTCATACTTTTAAATATTCTGATTCCTACGATAAAATAAAAATAACGATAATAAAAGATTAAAACTCCCACCTGCATTTATTAATATTTTGCTATCAGGCTAACTAGTATCGATAATTAAAGGAAGGAATATGATGAGATTAATCACCATAGCATTCTTATATAAATCTATTTACTATTGAATAAAAATAATAACTAATACTTGTAATTAGCGACATTAGTACAGTTTCACTATTTTATAGTAACTTGATAAATAACGGTTCCAGTTTCACCTGGATTTAATGCTCCAGTCATTTTCCATCGTACTTCACCTTCATACCCCACTGCATTTGTTCCATTTACAGTCACAGGCGCACAAGTGAGCGAGGCTGGTACACTACCCGAGGTACAATCTATAGCTTGGGATAATTCTGTATAACTTGGTGTACTATCAAAAATACTCACTTCCGTTAAATCTCCATCTCCTACGTTAGTAAAGGTTATAACGTATTCTAATATATCCCCAGGACGACCATTATTACTTATCCCTACCGCCGTACCTTGAGTAATATTACGTACTGTTTTCTCTAACTTTAACTCTCCAGCACCACGGAATGTTGCTCTGACGGTGTCTTTATCTAGCACTTGTCGCGTAATACCATGTCCAGTACCTGTACTGTCCGCAAAAATCATATCAGCAGCAATATCATAATGATATTGGCCATTTAATGGCGCATCCGCAGGCACAAACACTTTACTGAGTAAACAAACCGCCGTATTGCCATTCACTGCAACTGGATTAATTATTTGAGCATCAGCACCATCGATTTCACCATTACAGTCATTATCTAAATAAAGAACACTATTCCAGCTATCGTTAGCTGGAGCCGCTTCTGGATTAATAATGGAAAAGTTCACACTCCCCGCAGTCGCTGCTGTAAATTTATGGGGAAATAACACTGATTTACCAGGCTCAACTTCACTGAAATTATCCGGCTCCATTCTTGGCTCACGTACCTTACCAAAATCAAGACCACTGATATCATCCCCCGCACTGGCGTTAATGGTCATCTGACTATCAATCACACTGTTACTCGTCACTTGTGGAATAGCGGTAACATTAGCCTCGCTAATATCTATCCAATCAGCTTGTTTAATTACATCAAGTAATAAATTTTTACCTGAAAAATCAACACCCAGAATAAATTTATAGCTCCCCCCCCCCGACGTAAAATCTGTGGCTATCACATCCCCCGTTGTTACCCCTGTTACACCCGTGTCATTAAAGGTAACGGTGACGGTAAAGTTACCTAACCCAATTTCAGTGCCGTCTTGAATACCATCATGCGCTGCTATTGCACCACCAACACCATTATCTTCAAACACCACACCACTTAAAACAATCCGATTGAGCAATTCAAATAAATGATCTTCGACTTCACCGTCAGCGGCGGCACCATCAAATGTATTACAACTGTTGGCCGCTGAGCATAAACGCACTCGCATTACTGTGTTACCGTTAAACCCTTCAGCGCTGGCGGCATCTAAGGTTATTGCTATATTATTATTTCCTGCTGTAACAGCTTGATCGTTAATTAATAATTCATTGCTATCAGCAAAATCACCGTCATTATTTAAATCAACCCAAATGCTCACAAACCCATTACCCACCACTTGAATCGGTAATGTAGTGCTGGTCTCTACAATAATTTGGGCGGGAATATTCAAATCTTCATCATTCTGACCATGAGTATCATCTCCTGATGCATCAGCACTTACCCATTGCGCAAATTCAGGATCCCAGCGAGAACCAAGGGCTAAATCTGCCGCTCCATCTAATGCAACATCTAAATAAGCATGACTGGCTTGACCATAACTGACAGCAGCATCACCATAGTCAGTTGAATCATAACAACCAGCACCATCATTACCTTGCAAACTGCCCTCATTTGATGCTGTCAAATATTCAACTTCTTGGGTCATCACGTTAATACGATAAACGACAGCACGCTCATTTAAATCAATGGTGCCGTCTTGGTTGGCATCATGATTACCACCATTCGTCATCGCATAGAGACTAATCGCATTATCAATCACCAACGCACCCGCTTGTAATTTACCATTGGTATCTGCCGTTGGCTCTGCACCAAAGTAGGTTAATGGTTGCGCTGTCACTGCCCCTGTCGACACATTAATGCCATAGAGCATATCGCCATTTAAATCGACCGCATACCCCAGTCCTGATTGACTGCTTATCGCTAAATCAGCACCTACCTCAATCGCACCACCACCATATGACCCGCCCATGGTGGCAATATCGAGTGGAACAGTTGTAAATGTCTGTGTATTAAGATCAATATTAACCAAGGAATCCCATGAGGTGCGCCATACAATCAGATAATTACCATCAGCAGTGACATCACCAGCAGTCGGAGCACTCAATACAGTAGAAGTAGAACTATAGCCGCTATGACGCAGTGAATCACCAGCCGCAAAATCAAAACTTTCGCCATCTTGTAAACGACGAATAGTGGTAGCAGATTCTGCTCGAATTTCACCTAAATCAATAAAGCTGGTACCCGTTTTATCTGTCACAAATAAATGATGAATTCGATCAGCTTGTGACATATCGGTAAAAGTGCCGTAAACCAACCCATTGACTCGGTTAAACCCTAGTGCATTAATATTATTTACATTGATCTGATTTGTAATAGCAATGGGATTAACAATATCGGTAAACGTGATCGGATCGGCCGTCACATTCAAAGAGTTGTAACTATAATCTGTTGCCGCAACAGGTAAGCGTGTTTGTACAATAAGATCACACTGATTATTTCCAACTAGATCTGATACCAACACACGATAATCTTCGACCTCACCGTCATTAGCTAAACCAATAGGGCTATCACAGCCAACATCACTGCACAGACGTACTCTTAGATAGCTGTAACCAACAATAGCACTCGCTGGTATCGGTACACTAAAACTGTTATTACCTATTGATGCTGAAACTTCAGTAATGATTTGTTCGCCTGCATCATCCCAATCCCCATCAAGATTAAAATCAAGCCATGCATATAACTGTTGTCCGCTACTTGTTCGCGTTGCGTCTTCGACGACATTTATCGTAATATCAAAATTTTCACCTTTCGTGGCAGCTAACACTATTGACACACCATCTTCATCGTCAAAGTTATCATCATCATCAGCAATAGCACCAATATTTTGCAGATTACCTAAATCAGCATCCCACAGGTTACCCATACGTAGGTCGATCAATCCGTTGTCATCACTATCTGCCTGCACATGCGCTGCACCATCATTTTCATAAGTGGTAGTGTAGTTACGGGTTCCAGTACCAACAGTGGTATCAGGAGCATCACCGAGGTCACTGCCTAAAACATTAGGCGCTTTAGTGAAACACCCTTTTTGTAGGTTATAACCAGCACCAGTACTTCCTGTAAAGCCAAACCGCACCATGTTATTACCAATATCATTACGAATATCACGAGTAAACTGACCAACCATGATGCCATCGAGATAATAAGTAAACTGATTGGTCGAAGGATCCCATTCAAACTGTGCAATATGATAGCGACCATCTTCCAGCTCTCCTCCCGCAACTGAGGTTGCGGAAATAAGCGTATTAGCAGCATCTGGAGTATAGACATCGCCGTTAAGATAAACGCCTGTATGGTCTATATATTGCCCACCCACAGCATCATCTGTCGCCCCTATAAAAGTATTATCAAAGGTATCAAATTCAAACACGACCGATGGTGAAACAGGCGTTGCACCAAAAATATCACCAACTCCTAAACCACCACCAAAAGCACCAAAGGCATTCAGATCTCGTGAATCCGCAGATAGCACAAACGTCATTCCATCAGCACCACTTTCAATACCAGTAGGACAACCGATATTACAAGTTCTATCTCCGAGATAAACAGCAAGCTCAGCATACATAGGTTGGTTTAAATCAATATACTCATAACTCCATAAATACCCTTGCTGATTGGTGGCATTAGGAGTCACAACATATTCACCATTTGCAGCTAAATAAGCATCGCCGCCTTCAAATACAACGGGGGCTTCACAAATATTTGGTTGTACTGTATTAGAAATAATAGGGGTTACTATGTCGGTATCATCTTCACCATTACCAAAACCATTGTTTGGCGTAGAGTCAATGTCACTAATACCCGTTTCAATAATTTCCGCATTAATGGCAGGAGCAGAGAGATCTTGTGGTGCTAAACGGATCACTGCATAATCATTGAACCCAAGACCAATAGCCCCTAAATCAAGCTCTCCTGTAATGAGATCATAGGTGGTAATTTCCGTAACCCCATCACCGGCATACGCCTTAACAAAACTGTATCCTGTTGGGATAGGTAACGTCACTTTGGTGTTATAAGCAATGGTTGCACCTTTATTTTCAACACTTACCACCACATTAAATGGGATACCCAGTGTTACATTAACTCCAGGGTCCATTACTAAAGAAAGTTCAAGATCTCCTACTGGTTTTAATGATATAAGATGATCTTCTACCTCACCATCTGCCGCACTCCCCGTTGGTGCATTACAAGTTTCCGTACTTGAACAAATACGTAAGCGAACAAAAGTATCCACCAACTGCACGTCCGTTGGCACATTAAAATCTAATTGCGTATTACCCGACACGGTAACGTTAACGGTCTGTTTTTCATCAGTATCAAAAATACCGTTAGCATCAAAATCTATCCAACCATAAAGATTATCATTACCAGATGTCACGACTGGTACCGTTAGCGATACAGTATCGCCGCTGACAATAATCGAATTTATTGTTGGTTGAGTAAATCCATCTTCATCATCAGGTGTTATTCCATTAGTATCATCACCATCAGCTAATGTTGTTGGTTGACCATCATTTTCATTATCAGGTAAATTCGCCCCTAAATATGGCAAACCAACATCAGTTTGGTGTCGAGGTCCATCATTTACTAATTCAGTAAAATAGCCATCCGCTGTTGGTGCATCCGCCCAATCTAGAGGTACAGGAGCATAACGACAACGTGCACCATCATTTCCTGCAGCTGAAGAGTTCGTTTGAGAAAAGAGTGTTGCAGTATAATTACCTGATGCCTTTGAGCCATCTAAAACATCAATACGATAGATTCGTCCAGGAGATGGATTTTCTGAAATATAAAAATAACCTTGATCATCAAAATAAGCCGCACCAAATGGCCCATTAGAGATACCCGAAAGTGGACCTAAAGATGTCCGTGTACCTGTTATTGGATTAAATCGATACAATCTATTGCTTGATGTTGAAATGGCATAAATCTGGCCATCAATAGGGTTAAAAGCAATATCAGCATAATTTAAATTTGTTGTAGGTAAGGTTCCAACTTGGGTTAAATAATTTTCACTATTGGGATTAGTATCGAATAAATAGAAATTACCACCATTGTGCGCATATAAAATACCATTATCGTCAATATCGCCATTATTAGCATTACTCGGCATAGTTGAATTAGTTAGGGGTAATAAATAAGTATTATAAGCACCATCTAAAATGGTTAATGTATTCGTACCTTGTATCGCGGCGAGTGTATTTGAGTGCATAGAATAGCCAAGAGTCGTACCCACATTAACCGATGGTGCCAACTGGTTAATGTCACCAGTAGCTAAATTAACAGAGTTAAGCTCGCCAGCCTGATACAGATAAGCCGGAGTTGCACAAGTATCAAAAGAACTTACGTTAAAATCGCCAAAATCAACAGTAAGTTGCGCCCCTGCAGTTGCGTTAACTTCAACAACGTTCGCAGAACTTGACATATAAGTTGCAGGGTCAGCTATGGTTGCATTGATATAAGTACCGGTTACAGGGTCTAACGTACCAACTGTTGGAGGACAAGTTGGAGTGACTAAATCTGATTCATTTGCGGCTTCATAAACTTTATAAGTACCTACTGACGGTAAATCAATAAAGTATGCACCTGTTGTAGGATCTGATGTTGTTACGTAGCACGATGTTGTTGCAGTATTATAGGCAATGATCGGAACAGCGACTCCTAAGCCCGTTTCCGTCCCATCACGTATACCATTAGTAATAGTACCACCACCACTTCCATCATCGTTAAAAACGAAACCAGAAATAAATGGATTAATCGTTATAGGGTGGTCTTCTACTTCACCATTAGATACCGAATCATAAGCTCGATCATCACTGCCTACATTGTCGGCATCAGTCAACGTACTATCGGTAATTCTCAGACGAATATAACTGTTACCAGAAACTCGCTGTAAACCAGTCCAGCTAAGTGATGCCGTACCATTTACTGTCGCTGATGTATCATTACAACCGCTTGAGGTATATTCAGAAACTTCAAAATCACCGTTATTATTCGCATCTACCCAGGCGTGAACCGTTGCGCCCAAATCACCACTACCACCACTGAAATCATTACAGGCAATATTAAAACTAAGATCATTACTCGACAAACTCAAAGTTCCGGTAATCGCATCTTCATCATCAGGCGTTGCACCTTCAGAATCATCATCACTACCATTACCGTTATCATCAACACCATCAAAAAAACCATCAGAATCTTTATCAGGAGCATTAGATCCTAAGTAAATCGTGCCATCAATAGTATGAGCTGGCCCCCCTGTTGCTGAACGCGTTTCATAATTACCGATAGAAGTACCCGCCACACTATCAGGAGCGTCACCATAATCACAATTACCACTATCACTTACGACAAAATTTGTGCCACCAAATACATAATTTTGAGATGCAGGATCATTAAAATGTGTCGTATGAGCAAAATAAATACCATTATTAGGGTTTACAGTTAATACCCCAGTCTGAACAGGCGAGATTTCAATAATTGCGCCATTGTCTTGCATAGTCGTTAATTGAATTGTGGTTGTATTATCACTTTGTACGTACATTTTTATTCGATAACGCTTAAATGATGTGGTCATCATTCCTGCTGTATTTGACATTGGATTTACAGGTGTATTGGTATAATTAATGGTTTGATTAGTGCCATTCCATGTTGCATGAGCACCAACCCAAAGCGCATTATCCCCAATCAATACACCATTCATGTTTGAGTGATCGGTAAGCCAAAACATGGGATCTGAGTCACCACCACCCGAATTTCTCAGTCTAAATTCGATTTCAATACCAATTGGATAACTAAAGGCTTGCCCAGGTTCTAAAATTTCAAGTTCAAATCGCTTTAAAGGACTACCAGCTGAATTAGCTGCATTTGAATACAACTCATCACCTACGATACTCATACCAGAGAAACCATCCGCAGGATCGGCATTGTAATTAGATAAGGTAGTAATTTCTGCGCCAGTACTTGCTTGCTCAGAAACAGCACATAATAGCCTTGGCAGTGAAGGATCTATGGTCACCGTTAATTGATGATCTTCTATTTCACCCACACCACCATCCCCTAAAGAACGCTGATCCTCATTAGCCCCAGTAGATACATCCGCTAGAACTTGATCACTAATACGTACTCGCATAATAAAAGTGTCATTGAGAAGCAATGAGGGTAAGGAAGTCCACATCAAGGTTGTTGATGTTGTCCCATTAGGGATCATTAAAGTATCTCCACTCCCTGTTCCACCTTCAACAAACTCATCTCGATCAAATCGACCGTTTTCATTCCAATCGACCCATGCATATACATAGGCATCGGAACCGCTCGCATTATTAACTAGCTGATTTTGTGTAAAGCCTGTACTTGTCGCATAAAGAGCCACACTAGCGGGAGAGTCTTCATCATTAATATTATCGTTATCATCAGCAGTTGCTGAACTATCTTGTAAAACGCCGGTATCATTATCAGCACTGGTCATTCCTAAATAGATCTGTGAAGAGACTTCATGCCATGGTCCAGAATCTGTTTCTAATGTTCGATAATTACCAGTCGCAACACCAGCCCCCGTATCGGGAGCATCACCATAATCTTTTGCAATGAGATCATCACGCCAATCAACATCTCCACCAGCATTTACATCGCCATCATTATCAGGGAAATTATCAGCTTGGGTATTATCAAAGCTACCATTTACATCGGCAAAATCATCACCATTATCATAATTATTATCTAAACCATTTGTACCCACAGTACCTAACAATGTTAATCCAGCTTCAGCTGTATCATCACCACCTTGATTATCTGAATCGAGGTCTAAATAATCAGGTTCATCCGTAGTATCTGTATTAACAGGCGTTAACCCATTTGTTGAAGTATAAGCAGAATTTAAACCGTTATTTGCAGTATATGTTGCTGCATCATCAGTATTTGGTGGAATGTATCCAAGGGTTGTTTGCGCTTCAATATTATCTGGAATCCCATCTCCATCGGAATCGAGATCAAGATGATTCGAAATGCCATCACCATCAGGGTCAAGAGAACATCCTGTTAAACCTAAATTAACACCAATACCCAATAAATCATGTGATGAGTTGGTTATTGGCATATAAAAACGAACATAATAAGTCGTATTAGGTTGAAGAACATAGTTGTCGCCATAAGATAACGGTATTCTACGCCAGCTGCTTTCATAAGATGGCCCACCTGTTGTGAGGTAAATATTGGCTGTTGTATAAGTCGTACCATCACTTAATATATCAGGACTGCCAAATGTAGGATCATCATCAATATAAACTGCAAAAGATCCAACACTGATGGTGTAATACAATGAACTGGTCACATACAGTGGGTCGGAGCCAACAGTAAACGAACCTTGTTGATAAGCGCCAGATGATACCGCATCAGAGATATTACTCACGGTACTTGTTGCATTAAAATTCCATGCACCTCCCGCTGAACTGATATTACCACCGGGACCAGCTGTAACTAATTGCTCTCCCTTGGTGATTTTTGAAAGAACTGAAGCTATCGTTCTCTCAACCTCTATATCCCAATTAATAGATACTTCGGTCGGATCTTTACAGCTTTCAAGTTCAACAATGTCTAAAATACCATCATTATCATCATCGATATCAATGTCATCAGTAACACCATCATTATCGGTATCAATAGCAGGTGGCGGAGGCGTTGCAATGACAGAAATAACATGATCTTCAACTTCACCACTGCCTCCTATATTAAACGAACGCGGATCTTCCAAATCACCGCTTGCCCCGCCTAATACAAGTTCAGTCTCTGATATACGAATACGAAGATAATGCTGATCACCAACACTTAATCCACTAATACCAGACCAATTTAAAGATGATGAAGTAGCAGCATCTGCAATATCGATTTGTCCATCAGTACCCGTTCCATTTGAAACAAATTCATCGACATCAAAAGTACCACTATCATCCCAATCAATCCATGCATACAAATAAGCCATTGAACCTGTTGAATTAACAACATCAATAGTTTCAGTAAAAGTTGTTGCGGTATCTTCTATGGTTAAACTCGATACACTATCTTCATCGTTTGTCGCATTATTATTATCGCCATCAGCTGTTGTCACTCCAGTACCCAAAGCATCTGATTCTTCGTCTGTAGCATTTGTACCAATAAGCAGTGATGTGGAACTTATATGTGAAGGGCCATTGTCAGCAAAAAGAGTTCGGTAATTACCGACACTCACACCAACACCGGAATCAGGAGCATCACCATAATCAGCCGAAGTAGAAATGACCGCTTGAGTCGCAGAAAATTCCGAGGTCTGACCTGCATAAAAAGCCCCCGCACTATTACTGTCTGATAATGCAATAGCACCTATTTGAGCACCAGAAGAAACCCCTGATACAGTTATTGTTCCACTGAAAGTCCCATTAGTTTGATTGGTTAAGCGACCAAGATAAGCAGTACCCTCACCATAAGTTAGACCGGTTATTTCGTTACCAATGCTGGGCATAAAACTCCAACCACCGACAGGACTTGGCGTATTTGATGATGTACTAGTATCTCCAACTCCTGATGTAATAACGTAAAATTGTAATTCATAGCTATTTTCTTGAATTGCAGTACCATTACACATAGTTCCTGTAACAGTTAATGTATTACCATCAATGGTTGCCGTGGTAATAATAGGAATGCTCGGCCCTGTTACTGTAGGGGTTCCGTGATAGGTAGCTAAATAACACCCAGTGTTATCACCTTGGTGAGAAGTGGTATCAATACCATTATTTTCACCCACATCAATCGCAACACCACCATTTCCTCCAAACTGATTTTGACTGACTTTTATTGCTCGACTAGCACCAGCAGCTAAATCAATACCATTTACACCTGTTGCGCCATTAATCACCTTATTATATTCAGCATTAATATGAGCACCATAACCTAACGAAATACCCGATTTAGGGTACCACTCTGAATTACGTGAATTATCATAGTTATTATCACTTTTAATATAAAATCCACGGGTATTGGTGACAGTATTTTGTGAAATATCTAAATATGCATTTCCTGCCGCATTATCAATACCTGCAAAACCTGCATTATCAACATAATTTCCTTGTACGGTTAAAGCATTCATACCTCGGTCAAAAACCATTCCAGAGCCATCAACGTTAATAATATAATTATCACTAATAACAAATTTAGTTCTAGAATCAGTTGGACCCGTTAAATACCAAATAATAATGGCGGCATCCCATGTATTATTAAAATAATTATTATCTATTTGCCCGAATGTATCGTAATCTTGTTCAGCCCCCCAATTAATACCATTATTAATAATCACACCACGATAGATTTGGTTATTTGCATCGAAGCCAGTTGGTAAAACACCAATAACATTATTGGTAAAATCAAAATTTTGAATACCATCAGGAGCAAAAAAAGCAGGCCCAGCAACTGTAGCATCACTATCATCGGCATAAATAGCAATATCACGAATAATTACATTATGTACATTTGCTGCTAATTCAATACCTGCACACCCTGTCCATGTTGAACTTTCATCAGCAGGCTCTTGATAAAAACTCCGCTCACAATTATCAGCAATATGATTAATAGCAAAATCAGGCGCATCCACTCGACTAATTGAACGGCTATTCCAATCAGCACCAACTGTAGTAGCTGACCCAAGGAGGGTTGAATCTAAATCACGTAGTAATGTCGCATCAGAAAAATCGTGAGCAGTACCATCTATGGTGATGTTACCTTCTGTAATAGTTGGAAAAACAACCATTACAAAGTCGAAGTCTTGGTTTTCGACTTCCCACCACGATGCGCGATTAGGAGGGACCACAGGCACAAAACGCATTGTATTTGTACCACTATAAGCATTAGCGTTTAATAAAAATTGCTGATAAGAACCAGCACCATCAAATTCTGTGTTTACAACAACATTGAAGCTAAAGCCAAAACTTAAATTACCCAGATTATAGTTAAGATATAATCCCGTAATATGCTCACGAGTGCCTGCATCCGTTGCAACATCAGTCCCCGTTGCTGTTTTACCGCCATAACAAACATCAAAACTGTGTGTGGCATTCGTAGTTAAAGCACTGCCGCCAGCACCATCTGCACAATATGATTGAATAGCAAAAGGCGTCGGAATTGTGCTTAGGGCTTCCATACCAATGGTTTGTTCCGCAACCAAGCCCCCACTACCATTACTTGCCGTTGTTGGGGCATCTGAAGCAACCCAATAAACAGCATTAGCTAATCCAGTAAAAGAATAATTACCATTGGTATCAGTAAGATCGGTTGCAACAACAGTATCTCCACTATCGGGTAAATTATCACCATCATCTAGATAGATCGTTACAGTAACACCAGGTAAACCTCGTTGATCCCCAGAATTATCATTTAAAGTAACATCACCATCAGTTAATCCATCACCAGTGATGTCCTCAAAGACGGTTCCTGTAACAGAGGCTGCTAATGCACTATTACTAATAAAAACAAGTAATAAAACAAAAACATTTATTATATTCCATCCTTTGAACATAAACACCTCAAAGTATTAATAAAGAAAACATACCTATAATTATTTCAACCCTTACAACCCAACAATCTTATGTCATTTATATGGATATAATGGAACAAAGAACAACTAATAAATCCGAGCATTATTCATGCCAAAATAAAAACCATTTAAAACAAGAAATATATTATATTCATTTCAAAATGGTTTTTATTTTTAGAGTATTTATTGCATAATAAGAAAGAATAAACAAATTAACAGTAATAAATGCTTCTAATTAGTAAGGAAATGTGGAGGCTTGATATTCTCCCTAGCAATATAAGTAGTAAAAAACATAATTTTTCGCACATCACATTTAATAATTATTCAATTTCAACAAAATAAACAACTTCCCCACTCATCCCTGGTAATAATCCATCTGATATAAACCAATAAAAATCACCTTTAAAACCTGCCAAATTACTACCATTATTGGTTATAACAGAACAAGATAGCCCATTAGGAACATTACCATCAGCACATATTATTGTTTGACTTAATAAGGTATGTTCTGGAATGGAGTCCGTTATCTTTATATCATTGATTATTCCTGTAGTAATATTTTCGAATGTAATTTTATATTCAAGAATATCACCAGGCTGTGCTTCATTACTCACACCAGCACTCGTATTCTGTGTTATATTTGTTACTGTTTTCGTTAGTTTTAATTCACCAGCACCAGAAAAAGAGACACGAACAGTATCGGAATCTAAAATAGAACGAGTAACACCATGCCCAATTCCAGCTAAATCAGCAAAACTCATATTGGCTTCAAGATCATAACTATATTGAGCTTTATTTGGTGCATCAACACCTGCAAAAACTTTACTCAGTAAACAAATTTCTTGTTGGTAAGAAACTGAAATAGTGGTTGTTAATTGGTTTTCTGATGCATCAATTTCCCCATTACAATTACTATCTAAATAAAGAATTTCACTCCAACTGCTAATATTTGGGTTCTCATTTAAATTAATAACTGAGAAATTAACACTACCTTGGCTATAAGAAATAAATTTATGTTTTAAAATAATCCCTTTACCCGGCTCAATATAGCTAAAATTATCAGGTTCCATCACAGGCACACGAACTTTGCCAAAATTTAGTCCAACAATATCATCACCCGCGGCAGCATTAATTAACATTTGGCTATCGAGAAAACTAATATTTGTCACTTGAGGAATGAGTGTGGTATCAACTTCACTAATATCAATCCAGCTTGCTTGTTTTACTACCTCTAAAATAAGATTTACACCAGCAAGTTCAACAGGAATAGTAATGGTATAGCTGCCATCACCAGAGGTTGTGGTACTAGTTATAATGTCACCAGTAACATAATCACCTATACCTGAGCCATCATATATAACTCGAACCGTTTTATTACCAAGACCTGACTCACTATTATCAAAAATACCATCATGAGCAGTAGCAGTACCTACCCCATTATCTTCAAAGACAAAACCGCTTAATCTAAATAATAATTCTACTTTAATATAATGATCTTCTATTTCGCCATTACTAATCACACCATTAAAATCATTGCTTGTTAAATTTTGATTGGTGATTCGAACCCGAGTATAAATATTGGTATTTATTGAGGCTGGATTTTGGACGCCAGAAAATATGATCATTGTATTGCCGTCACTAAGATTATCAATATCATCACACCCAGCTTTTGCGAATTCGCCATTATCCGCAAAATCACCATCACTATTAAAATCCATCCAAGCATAAACAACACCACCAAGATCAGCGGTGCCATTATGATCATTACACATCACATTTAAGGTCACTTTAGCATTAGTTACATTAAGATAAGCTGGGCCATTAACACCATCTTCGTCAGCAATATTGGTTGATTCATCATCAGTTGCATTGCCGTTATTATCAATACCATCCCCAAAACCATCAAACTCTACATCCGGTGCTATATTACCAAGATAAATAGGATCACTGGTTACGGTATGTCTTGGCCCATTACTACTATATAACGTGTTATACCCTAGAGATTCAGGAGCATCTCCCCAATCTTTATTATTAATTTCAATTTCAACGTTAGCACTAAACTCTGAACTATCTTGCAATAGGCCAAGACCACCCGTTGTGGTTCGTTGAGCTAAAGCAGTAATAAAATCACCTTCAGTAAGTCCAGTAACGGTTAAGGTTCGATCAAAATCAGCACCACTCACGGCAGTAACACTATTAAGATATAAAACCCCTTCACCAGCATTTAAACCATCAGAGCCTAATTCACCGTTTCCACTACTTGCGCTATAAACTTCAAAAGTAAAATCGCCCGTTGCACAATAATCACCAAATAATCGTAAAATAGCACCATCAAGAAAAGCTCGATTAATTTGTGGCCGAGCTAAGTTATTATTTGCCCCAGTTCCTGTGTCGTTATTACATAAAGTTGAATTGAGAGAAACCCCCTCTCCTGTTGCGCCATTATGTAAGTCCACAGCATTACTTTCATTATTCTCAAAACTATTTTTAGTAATCAAATAACCATCGACATTGGTATTACCGTCAATGGATACACCAGAGTTGCCATTATTATGAATAAGATTACATTCGATCTGTGAACTGTTACCACTTTGAACATGAATACCATTACTCGCTGCCGTTTGAATATCATTATTGAAAACTTGCTGGAATAAGGCCACATTTGAAGTATTACGTTGATATATCGCATCTCCCGTTGCACTACGTAATATATTGCCCGTAACTTGCAAATAACGAGGCACACCATAACGAATAGATAGATTATTATAAGCAGTAGTAGAAGAGGATACAGAGCCTAATAAATGATTATGTATAATTTGCCAATATAGACTTGTATTCTGACCATTTAAATTATTGAGAGTAATATTATTATGAGCAGTTTTAATTATATTGTTGCGAATAATACCTGTATCACCATTTAAAGAACCGTTACTTGGATGAGCAATCGCAATTCCTGCACACCCCATTGATGCACCACAGGTATCAACACCAATTAAATCATCATTACCAGCCGGATCGATACCTAATATATTATTTTCTATTAACGTATCAGTGATACCTGCTGAATAAATATTTATCCCCAGCGATCCTCCAGTAAAAGAAATATTTCGAACTGTCGTATTATCAGCATTTATAATTAATAGTTCGGCAGTATAAGGACTGGCAGTTACTGGCATATCTATTTGTAATTCAGGTTTTGCAATCGCTGGTATTGATTCAGCCGTACAGCCATTGCTACTGCCCACAGTTTGCGCTGTCATTATATTGCCAGCATTCGTATCTCTAACTGTAATACCATCACTAAAGCTATACGCGGTGCCATCTATAGTTGTTGAAGCACCATTGGTACCAGTTATCGTTACTAATGTTGTAGCTGGAGAAACAACCCACCAATCACTATTAGGATCACTATCATTCGCTACCACACTAGGCACGAATCGCATATTATTTGCGCCACTAATGCCATTAGCATTAGTGATAAATTGCGATAAAGATCCTTGACCATTATTATTAGTGTTCGTTACTACATTATAAGAAAATGCAAAATCTACAGCTGTAACAGAAGAAGAATCCGCTGAAAATTCAATGCGAGAAATATGCTCCCTTAACGCTAAATTAGCATTACTATTATTTGTTGGTTGATCGCCACCCCAGCCACCAAAACAACTCCCAGTAACTGCGGTAGGATTAAGATCTGCCACTCCATCACCATTAGCATCACAAAAACCAGCAACATAAGTATTATTAACCGTATCATTGAGCGTTCGAGTATAGGTTTGTTCTGAAAGTATCGATCCCGATGAAGGCGCATTAGGGGAGACAAAATAAGTCACTCCTGGAATTTGAAGAAAATAATAGTAACCATTAGCATCGGTTGTCGTGGTATATGTTGGCGTACCATCTGCAGCATTAGGAATCCCATCGCCATCATCAGTATAAAGATAAACAGGAATACCGCTGAGACCGACACTATCGGTTAATACACTGTCGCCGTTTACATCTTCATATATATGCCCCAAAACATCTACACAACCCACACAAATTTGGTAATCTTCAACTTCACCAGCAACATTAATAGCCCCTATAGAGCGACCATCTTCGTTACTACCTATTGCTGTCGTTGTTAATAAAGAAGAACTGATACGAATACGAGAAAAATAATAACCGTTAGCCGTTAAATCTGCTAATGAAGACCAAAATAATGGTTGTGAACTATTTGATAAACCAGAATTAATAACAATGGCACCTCCCGTTCCAGTCCCATTGGTTACCATCTCATCAACATCAAAAGTTCCGCTATTATCGAAATCAATCCACGCATATAAATAAGCATTAGAACCAGAGGTATTTGTGACATTTGCAGTCGCAGTATAATCAGGATCAGAAAACTTCATACTGGGAAGAATTACACCATTTTCATCATCGGCGGCAATGCCGTAAAAACTGCTCCCCGCATTCAGATCATCGGCAGTAGCAGTGGCATTTTGTAAGCCATTACCATCATCATCAGGTATTGAATCGCCAAGATATACATTAAAATTAGTTCGTATTGCACGGTGAGAGGGTCCATTATTGCTACGTCTCGTTCGATAATTATTTAATCCAGTACCATTTGAGGGATCCGGCGCATCACCAAAATCTTCGAAAAAGGGAACATAATAAATATCCATTGTTCCCCATGCTTCCCCCATACCACTCACTAAAATTCGTGCACTTATAGTAAACTGATTCGGTACCGCTCCTATATTGGTATTGGGATAACTGTACGTTGTACGGCCTAATTCACAAGGTCTTGCACCGGTTCCTCCTGCGACTTGAAATTGACGTCCATTAAACCAAAAATCAGCATGATCATCTGCCGCTAACTCTCTCACAATAGCATAAGCAACCTGCACATCGCCTAAATTATAGGTTGATGAAGCATCGTGGATAGCACAAGTACCACCTATATAATTATCACCGTAACGCCCAGCAAAAACACGAAAGCAAGCATATTGTCCTTGCGGAGCACAAGTTTGAAATTGACCTTGAGAGAACCCTGAATTACTAACAACATAGGGTTGCTCAGCCACGACAGGAAAAGAAAAAAATAACAGAGCTAGAAACCATTTAAAACAAGGTAAGCGACATCGAGTTCTGTTCATAAATAGCCCTTTTCTCATATCGGCTGTGGCAGAAAGAACCTGCCACAGCATCTCTATGTAAGTCTATTGAGGTATAAAATTAAAAGATTATCAATGCTAAGAATTACTTACCATCTTACTCTTTTATTTGATCTCCACTTTATATACCACAGTACCGCTTTCTCCTGGATTAAGTGAACCTGTCATTTCCCAGCGTACTTCACCTTCATAACCCGCAGCATTTACACCATTTGGTGTTAGTTCATTACAGGTTAAACCAGCAGGTAGAACACCGGATGTACAATCAATCGCCAAATTTAAATCCGTATAAGTAGGCGTAGTATCAAATATTGTAACTTCTGTTATTGGCCCACTACCCACATTGGTAAACTCAATAGAATATTCTAAAATATCACCCGGTTTACCGTCGTTACTGGTACTTACACCAGTTGCTTGAGTCAGATTTTCCACTGTTTTATTAAGCTTCAACTCACCAGCACCCGCGAAAGTAGCACGAACAGTATCAGTATCTATCACTTGTCGAGTGATTCCATGACCTGTTGCAACACTATCTTCAAACGTCATATCTGCTTGAATATCATAATGATAAAGCGCATTTAATGGCGCATCAGCAGGTACAAAGACTTTACTGATTAAACAAACACTACTATCACCACTTACAGCGACAGGGTTAGCTATCTGGCTATCCGCGCCATCAATTGAACCATTACAGTCATTATCTTGATACAGTATTGCACTCCAACCGTCATTTGCTGGCTCAGTAGAAATATTCATAACAGTAAAGTTAACACTACCTGCGGTTTCAGCTGTAAATTTATGGCTAAAGAGCACTCCTTTACCTGGCTCAGTTTCAGTGAAGTTATCTGGCTCCATGCGAGGCTCTTTAACCTTACCAAAGTTCAAGCCTGTTAAGTAATCACCTGCGGCAGCATTAATTAACATCTGACTATCAATAACACTGGTATTGGTGACTTGAGTAAACGCTGACACATCAGCTTCACTAATATCAATCCAATCAGCTTGTTTAACAACCTCAAGTACAAGATTTTCATTAGCAAGTGATACTGGAACGACTAATAGATAACCACCATCACCTGATGTCACTGTTGTCGCAACGATGTCTCCAGTAGTAAATCCACCAGCACCTGTGCCGTTATAAATCACACGAACAACTGTATTACCAATGCCAACTTCACCACCATCAAAAATACCATCATGAGCCGCAGTAGCCCCAGTGACACCATTATCTTCAAACACAAAACCACTAAGAACAATCTGATTAATTAACTCAAATTGATAATCTTCTACTTCACCATCAGCAGCTTCACCTGTTGGTGAATTACACGTTGCAGCGGTGCTACATAAACGGAAACGAACAAATGTGTCACCGTTATAACCTGCGGTCAGTCCTGCATCTAAATTGAAATCAAGATTCGTTGTGGCTGCTGTAATCAATTGGTCTTCAATAATCAACTCACCCACATCAGCAAAATCACCATCGCCATTGAGATCAATAAAGACATTCAAGAAGCCCGCTGCTTGCGGAACAGAAACGGTAACAGGTGTTGACGTTGCAACCGTGATGCTTTCTGGTAGCGTCACGCCATCTTCATCATCAGAAGCTTGAATATCATCGCCTGTTGCATCTGCGGAGAACTGGCTAACAAACTCACTATCCCAATTAGCACCTAACGTGAGGTCTTGGTCACCATCTAGGGCTGGATCACCATCATTACCGGTATCAGAATAATTATGGAATGCATCACCGTAAGAGACAGGAGCATCACCATAATCACGAGCGTAATAACAACCAGCAGCATCATTACCTTGAACCGAGACATCAATACCTTCAGTTACAAACATCAACTCACCAGTAATCACATTCAATTGATAAACTGCCGTCTTATCAATCAGATCATGAGCATTATCACCGTCAGTATCATGATCGCCACCATTAGCAAAGGCGTAAAGCATAATACCATCATCCATAATGGTTCCTCCCGCCCCAGCACTACCAGTATTCGTCACAGGAAGTAACCCGTTAAAGTTCACAGGATTTATTGTCACCGCTCCTGTAGTTGGATTGATTTGAATATAGTTACCACCAGGTAGATCAACGCCATATAACATACCGTCATTTGAGCTGAAGGAGAAATCGCCCCCCATAGTTGGTATTGAAGACAATGTAATGGTAGTAAAGGTCTGGGTATTTAAATCAATTCGAACTAGAGAATCCCAGTTCCCATTCATAATGTAGAGATACTGTCCATCAGGTGACACGTCACCTCGAACAGGATAGCCAAGATTTGCACTCCCCCCTAATCGAGATAACACCTGGTTATCAGAGAAACTGATTGAGCCATTTGTCGAATGAATAATATTTTGTACTCCGTTAGCTCGTATCGTACCAAGAGAAACAAATTCAGTACCATCACGATCCGTTACAAATAAAATTACATCGTCATTAGTAGAGCTTCCATCAATAAAAGTACCGTAAAACAAACCACTTAGGCGATTAAAACCAATAGCATTAATATTTTCAGCATTTGGATAACCATTAATAACAATAGGACTCACAATATTATTTAATTGGGCAGGATTAGTGGTTGGATCAAATTCCGCAAAATCATAACCACTGGTATTATCGCCTTTGGTTTCAACAATAATATCACAAGTATTATCACCATTAAGACTTGACACTAATACTCGATAATCTTCGATCTCACCATCAGATGCTGGCCCAATAGGGTCTGGGAAAGCATTACCATCAGCATCTAGTGGCGTATTTGTTGTCGTATTAAAATCAGAACTAATACGTAAACGATAACCCACCACACTGTTACTGATATTTGCCCCAGAAGTTCCCACATTATTCCATGTTAATGTTGCTGATGTGGCACCACTTGGAATAATAATCCATGCACTTTCATCATCATCAAATGAACCACTATTATCAAAGTCGATCCAACCAGATAAATAGGCATCACTGCCTGTTGTATTGACTACTGGTACTGTTTGCGTCACGGTAGGACTTGATACATCAGCGGTAATTAATGCACTTAATACATCTTCATCATCAGGAGTAGTACCGTTATTATCATCACCTGCATAATCAGCATCTGGCTGACCATCATTTTCATTATCTGCCGCTACCGAACCAATATATAACCCTATTTCTTCAGTTAAATGACGAGGGCCATTATTAGCCAATGTTGTAGGATAACCAGTGGTTTCAGGCGCATCACCAAAATCTAACGGCAGTGGAGCGAAACGACAACGCGCACCATCATTTTGGCTGGTTGCAGCATTCATCTGAGTGAAGTTGACTGCACTATAACCACCAGATGGAAGACTTGGATTCGAAATATCAATTCGAACAATACGGCCAGGATTTGGATTTTGAGATGCGTAGAAGAAGCCTTGATCATCAAAGTATACCGCGCCCCATCCAGTGCCAGTTTCGCCATTAACACCAACGTAACCCAAATTAGTTCGCGCCCCTGTTATAGGATCAAACTTCACTAAATTTCCCGTAGGCGTTAAGGTATAAAGCATATTATCGATAGGATTAATTGCCATATCAGCCATCACTGGAGCAGAGACTGTAATCTCACCGATTTGCTGCAAATAAGTACTACTATTTGGATTAACATCAATACGATACATACTGGTACCACTATTATTCATCAGCAATAGCACCCCGTTATCATCGATATCACCACTGTTATAGTTATTGATTGCCATCGTACTTCCTGTAATTGGTAACACGAAGGCAGATCCTGCACCATCAACCATTAAAACAGTGTCTTTATTTTTAATGTTATCGCCGATAAGTGTATTGGTAATAAAGTTATACCCCGTACCACCAAAGACACCAGTACCTACTGGCAAAACATCATCATATAACGGTGTTACTGTACCCATAGCCAAATTAATACTAGTAATATCGGTTGGGCTATTACGCAACAAATAACCATCACTGCTACAAGTTGGGAACGTCACAATGGTGAAATCAGCAAAGTTAACATCACTCACATCCGTTGTTAACGCAACTGATTGAATGTTAGGTGAGCTAGAATGAACATTGATTGGATCACCAATTGTCGCACCAGCATAACCACCAGCATTTGGATCTAGCGTTCCAATGGTTGGTGGACAGGTTGGATTAACTAAATCAGTTTCAAGTGCTGCTTCATAAACTTCATAGTTTCCACCAGGAATGGTCATTGAGTAAGCACCCGTTGTTGCATCTGCTGTGGCAACAAAACACTCACTGGTTGTGGTGTTATAAGCAATCACCGGAACAGCAATACCCAGACCCGCTTCTGCTACATCTTTAATGCCATTAACTGATGGTACAGTGCTGCTGTCATCAAACACAAATCCCGATAAAACAAAGCTACAAACAGCAGGTGTTGTCGGCAATGTCGCAGTATTGATCACTTGACCATTACCACCGTCATCGCCACACAATAACTGTCCAGAACACGTTGCAGTACCTGCACTAACATTAGCTATAGCACCAGAGCTATTAAAGATAGCAGCACCACCACCACCACCACCAGAACGTCCATGGCCACCAGATGAACTGGCGCCATTACCACCGACTGCATTGACAGTGAGTGTTGATAGAGATGCACCATCAGTGTTGTATAGCAATACTGAACCGCCAGCACCACCACCACCAGGGCTATCACCGCCAGCATTTGCTGAGGTATTACCATTAGCATTAATAGTACCGGTTCCTGTCACTGTATTCGCTGTGATATATACGATACCACCACCATCAGCGCCATCTCGACCAACAGCATTATTTTCTTGACCAGCGCCACCACCGCCACCAAGAGTCAAGCGCGTTGGATCAGCTAGCCCAATACCTGTTCCTGGTTCTCCCGGATAAAAACTGGTTGAATTTACATAATTACCGCCACGGCCACCAGGACCAACGTTACCACCACCACCACCACCAGAATTAAAGTTACCACCACCACCAGCATTTGCGGGCGCACCAGTACTATTGTCACCATTGCTATAACCTAAACCACCTAGACTTATTGGTGTTCCAGCAATACCTTCGCCCTTACCACCGTCAATATTGGTTGATGACAATACATAATTAAGCCCAGTAGCAATACCGTTGGCGGTATTTTTTGTACCACCACGGAAGCCTTTACCATTAACGTCAATAGTATTGCCATTAAAATCTAGCGTCCCATTGACATAAAGCGACACAATACCACCACTTGAGCCATTCCAATCTGTTGAGGAAACAGTGCCCGTTAAGCGCGCATCCTCGTACATTGGAATACGCACAACTTGGAAAGAGCTATTTCCATCAGCGGTAAAGTTATTCGTTAAATTTTCACTTAATACTAAAGTCGGATCAGTAAAGCTAGCAACGGTCGCAAACTCATATTGACCCGTTGTACCATAATCAATCCATCCACTGGCGTACCCACCCACGACACCATTACCGTAACTATCAGTATTAGAGGTATCAATTGAAGCATTTTGCATCTGAATAATCATTACTCGATCACCCGGATTTAAGGCCTCGGTCGTATTACCAGTTGCCGTACCAAGTGTAATACTATTCGTGCCAGTTAATGCATTTGCTATTGCTGGGTAATAAGTATTAACTACCCCTGTAATATCAACAGGAGTACCTGAAACACCTTCAATATTGCCAGAGTTTAAACATTGCGCTATCACAACAGCAGGCGTTACTGGTTGAATTGGTCCTTTTAAAATTGGAATTTGATGATCTTCAACTTCACCATTAATCGCCGTACCGTTGTAATCATCAACAGTTAATGTTTCAGATGTAATACGAAGACGCATGTAGGTTTCAGTTGCAACCGTCGTAGTATTTATTGAAGGGAAACTTAATGACGCACTACCATCAGTAACCGCATCTGCATCAGTACAAGCAGCTAGAGCAAATTCACCACTATCAGCAAAATCACCATCAGCATTAAAGTCAACCCATGCATAAACATTAGCACCCATATCTGCGGTACCATTATGGTCATTACAAATCACATCTTGAGTAAAGCTCGTAGCTCCTTGTGATAAGAAACCAACCGTCGATATGCCATCCTCATCATCAATATTTAACGAATCATCATCGGTTGCATCACCATTATTATCAGTACCATCACCAAACCCGTCACTATCACCGTCACCAATAACAGAGCCCAAGCTTAACGTCGTATTGCCAATACGATGTCGCGCACCATTACTGGTAAATAAGGTGTTATATCCTAAAGTTTCAGGCGCATCACCATAATCATAAGCAACATCAAGAATGATACGATGATCTTCAACTTCACCATCGTTAGCTACATCATGAGGCGTTGAACATACTGTTGTGGTTGAACAAATACGAACACGAACATAACTACCGCCATCAAGCACATCATTCGGCGCAGTAAAGCTCAATGTAACGTCAGTATTATCATTCGTTGCATTAATACTCACAGGCGTTGCCGCTTCAGTCGCCACATCAAATACACCATCACGGTCAAAGTCTAACCATGCATAAACAGTAGCATCAACATCAGTATGTACCCTTACCGTTAAGGTTTCTGTACTACTTGGCTCTGCCGACATTACTGCCGGAATAGTTACACCATCCTCATCATTAACACCCGCTAAGTCATCATCTTGAGCAAGACCATTATCATCGATACCATCCACAAAACCGTTAGCTTCAGCATCCGTAGCATTAGTACCAAGGAAAATGGTTGCACTTGGAATATGCATTGGACCTATACCCTCACCACTGGCATTAGTACGATCGGTTCCATAGGTATCTGGCGCATCACCTAAATCAAATGTGCCCATGACAATAAGATGATCTTCAACTTCACCATTAGTGGCTATTCCACCGATAGACGATGTTGTTAGTACATCATTAGTAAGACGAATACGTGAATAGGTAACTCCTGCCGTTAATCCTGTTAGCCCCGTCCAATTAAAGACATATTGCGCTTCAGAAGAGGCATCAGGTATAACTTGAATTTGCCCTTCACCAGCTTCAAAGGTGCCACTTTGGTCAAAGTCAATCCAAACAGCGAGGTAAGCAACTGATCCTGAATTATTTGACGCTTCAACGGTAAGACTATAATCACTCGCATTAATGTTAATCGGTGAAATGACATTAACGCCATCCTCATCATCCGGAGAGGCATTGGTATCATCACCATCTGCCGTTGCTGTTGGTATACCATCAGGCTCACCATCACTGGCTTGATCGCCAAGGAATAACGACGTATCACCATAATGGAATGGACCACCGCTTCCCGCTAAGGTTAAATACGTATCTGGCGCATCACCAAAATCAACATTGTCTGACACCGAAATCGCATACCCTTCAACTTCACCATTGGTTGCCTCACCAATAGCGGTACTACAGTCGGTAGTGGTATTACAAATTCTCACACGAACATAAACAGTATCACCGTTGGTGATCGCGGTGGTAATTGGCCATGTCAGCACTTTTACGGTATCAGTTTCGCCATCAGCAACAGCGATAGTCTGCATTTCAGATGCTTCTAGATCACCATTTTTATTCCAGTCAGCCCACGCATATACATTACCATCGGTACCCGTAGTATTAGTGGTAGTAACACGCACAGAATATTGAGTTGCTGTACTCGATAACGGTAATATCTCGACACCATCATCAGTATCACCATTAGCTGCAACCGTTGCATACGCATCAGTTTCACCATCTGGCGCTGTACCTATAAAGATATTGGCACCAAGTTGGTGACGAGGGCCGTCAAATTGGAAAGCTGTTACATAATCTCCTGTCGCAGTGCCTGCCCCTGAATCAGGTAAATCATCAAAATCAAGCTCTGTATTTGAACAATTTCCATTAACATTAGCGTCATCAGCTAACCAGCTATTACGCGCTAAAAACGCACTCTGATCTTCGTAATAGTCATATACAAAATCCATTAAGTCTTGGTAAGGAGTCAAATTCCCAGAAAGATAATTAGCTGTAAAATAGAATACACGTTCACCAGAACCAACCCATGGGCCAATATGCGTTCGAGGATATTCATAACCACCCGTTGTGGTTGGATCATAAGGAATCAACCACGCCATCGCATCAACGTTGTTACAAGAGCCTGTTACCGTTGGTAGTGTGTAAATAACACTACGATGATCAATACCCGTAATGGTTGATAATGTTCCTGTTGTTGAAACAGTTGCTTGCGTAGATAATGCACCTGGACCATCAGATGGATGGAATCGTGGTAAAGTACTTGGTCCACTGTAACCTGCAAAACCCGTTGCACTTGTTCCAGGGAACCCTACTTGTTGACCCATATATGCATTAATACGGGTTGTGGTTGCATCGGCAAATCGGTCACCTTCAACGAGAGAAAGTAATACACCCCCTTGATTACGATAATCTAATAACGCATCAATTTCAGCTGTTGTATCAGGGCTTACGCCGCCCGCTAAGTCTGATTGATAAAGAATGAATTGATAATCACGTAAAGTAAAATCAGTGGTAATGTTATCTGTCGGAACCAGAAGATCGTAAGTTACATAACCAACCCCATAATTATTTTCCATGAGCGCGACAGTATTATTTGCCGTATTTGGTAATGTATATTCAATCGCACCTGAATCTTGCTGGATTAACATATGGAAGGTGACTTTATGATAATGATCTTCTATCTCACCATCGGTCGCTGCGCCTTGTGAGCGTTCATCAATGGCTGTTGCGCCATCATCAACTAATGTATCAGTTGTTAAACGTAAACGAACATAACTATCACCAACATTACCACCTTCAGCATTTGATAAATTAGTCCAAGCGACACTAATTGGAAGATCCGTTGCACCATCAGCAACCGCAACGCTGGTATACTCATCAAGTTGGAATTCGCCATCTAAATCATGATCAACCCATGCATGTAATGTTGCTGCACTACCAGTGTTATTTGTTACCGTGGTATCAAATGACCATGTTGTCATTGACGGAGAAAGTACAGGGAAAGTAGGGGCCGTTTCATCCGCCGTAGCATTATTATCATCACCATCAGCTGCCACACTTGGTTGGCCATCAACATCAGCATCAGCCGCCGTCGTACCTATATAAAGGTTTGTTGAAAGCGCATGATTGGCACCATTATTTGTTGCTAAAGTATGATAAGCATCAGGTGCATCACCCCAATCTTGAGCGGTTAACACTGAGATTCTAAAGTCTTCAACCTCACCCGATGTCGCGATGCCACCAGCATCAGTCGCGGTTAAACCATCACTATTGGGCGCTAAACGTGCTCGTCCAAAATAATAGCCCGCCGTCACAGGTGTTAAACTGTTCCAACTAGGGTTATAAACAGTATTGGTTCCGTTTGAAGTAGCACTGATAACTTGCCCTTCAGCAGCATCAAATACGCCATTTTGATTCCAATCAATCCATACAATAAGATCGGCATTTGCACCTGTATTATTAAGTACATTTGCATCCAATGTATAACTGGTTGCGCTTAAGGCTAATGTCGGTAATGAAATACCATCTTCATCAGCAGTGGCTGTAATATCATCAAGTAACGCATCACTACTTCCATCAGCATCTTCACCATCAGTAGTTGCTGTACCTAAACGTAGCGTAGTACTAATAGGATGAATTGGACCACCGTCAGCAAAACGAACGAGGTATGAATCAGGGGCATCACCACCGTCATATCGAACGCTATCACTTAATAAATAATGATCTTCTATTTCACCATTTGATACGCCACCATAAGAACGAGGATCTTCATTAACGCTAGTTGCACTATCGGCTAATAATTCAGAGGTAATACGCACACGCATATAGCGGTTTTGACCCGCGGCTAATCCTGTTGTTGCCGTCCAATCTAACTCAATAGAACTATTTGTTAAGCCTGTTGCGGTGACAATTGCGCCACCAGTACCTGTACCATTATCAACAAATTCATCACGATCAAACCGACCATTACCATCGAAATCAATCCAAGCATAAATATAAGCATCACTGCCTGTATTATTCGTCACCATAGCATTTGCGCTATAGCTACCTTGGGTTGTGGTTAATGGTGGTAAAATTAAGCCATCTTCATCATCACTAGCTGCAATATCATCGCCTGATGCTTGAAGTGCTATCGTCGGTGTTTGAGCATCATTATCTGCATCTGGCACTGTACCCATAAACAGATTGCTATCAACACCATGGAATGGACCACTATCTGATTGGGTTGTACGGTAATTATTCGCCCCGACATTCGCAGCCTCATCAGGCGCATCACCGTAATCAAACTCACCCACAAAGACCATGTAATCTTCAACTTCACCATCTAATGCTTGGCCTGCCCAATCATTAGCGGTGAGATCTGTCAGGTAGCTAATTCGAATACGCAATGCCATCGAGCCATTTGTTAAGCCTGAAATACCATTCCATGTTAATACTGCGGTTTTAACGCCATTAAAGTATGGAATATTATCAGTGCTAAATGGCGCATCGCCTGTCGTATCATAATTGATGGTTGATACAACTTCAGCAGCACTAAACTCACCATCTTGATTAGTATCAAGCCATGCGACTAAGGTTGCCGGATTACTGGCAAGTTCAGAATTACGTAAAGTAACAGGCACACTATAAGAGGTGGCTGCAATCGCGATATTCGCTAATGGTTGAGATAAACCATTTTCATCATCACTGCCATTATTATCATCACCAGAAGCATCACTGGTTGGTTGACCATCTGTGTCTGCATCAATCGTCGCAGTACCTAAATAAACCGATGCACTATTACTACGTCCGTGGAATGGGCCATCACTAGCACTTAAGGTTTGATAAGTATCCGGTGCATCACCCATATCTTGATCACCGATATAGATTAAATGATCTTCCACCTCACCATCGCTGGCACCAAATAATGACCGAGTATCTTCTGCTGCCCCCGTATTGAGATTAGCCAACCCATCGGTTGTTAAACGGAAGCGAGTTAACGTAAACCCTGAAGTAAGGCCGGTGAAACTATTCCATGTAATATCAATAGATCCACTGGTTCCTGTTGGCACAATGACTTCTGCCACCTCATCTGAACCGAATTGACCATTACGATCCCAATCAATCCAACCATATAATGTCGCATCTTGTCCGGTATTATTGGTGACATTAACCGCAGCAGTATAGCTACTAGGTACAGGTGAATTATCTAATGCACGTAATGTAACGCCATCTTCATCATCACTTCCGGTAGTATCATCTCCATCAGCCTTAATTGGGCCACTACTTGGATTAGCATCTGCTTCGCTATCAGGCACACTATTACCAATGTATATATCTGCATCAATAACATGATATGGGCCATCATCAGCTAAACGAGAGCGATAATCACCCGCTCCTCCCGCGGTTCCGACAGATCCATCTTCTGCATCACCAAAATCTAAATTACCAATATAAATTTGATGGTCTTCTACTTCACCATTAATTGCCTCTCCACCCCAGTCATTAGCGGTTAGAACAGAGTTAGTTAAGCGTAGCCGCATATAGGTGCTACCTGCGGTTAATCCACTTATTCCAGTCCACGTTAATTGGGTTGTTGGCGTTGCACTGGTACTGGTATTGGTTGCATTTACAATCGAGGTTAATTCAGTAAATTCGCCAACATCAGCAAAGTCACCATCTTGGTTAAAATCAATCCAACCATATAAATGAGCATCACTGCCTGTCGCATTATAAAGAGGAACACCAACAGTATAAGTGGTATCCGTGGTAGCTAAAATTGGGAATGGAGTTAGATCATCGGCATTTTCATCATCAATACCGTCGGTATCATCACCGACCGCACCATTAGATGGCTGACCATCTTGATCATGACCATTATCATGGTTATTACTTCTAATATATAAATTAGCGGTATTATGACGATGGTAAGGTCCACCACTGGTGTATAAGGTGTCATAAGTATCAGGAGCATCACCACCATCATAGGTTTCTACTCGAATATAATAATCTTCAACTTCACCGTCACCTGCGCCACCATAAGAACGGGGATCTTCAACTAGGGTGCCTAGTTCAGTATCGGCTAATAAATCGGTAGTAAAACGAATACGAATATAAACATCAGTGCCTGTCGCTATGCCTGGGAATGTATTCCAGCCGAGACTGGTTGTGGTATTAGTATTACCTGTATTAATTTCTCGTGGCGCTGCTGTATTACCACCAAAGAATTCATCACGATCAAATCGACCATTGCGATCAAAATCAATCCAAGCATATAGATACCCTTTACTACCACTATTATTGGTCACCGTCACAGGAATATTATAGGTCGTATTGGTGTTATTTAATGGTGGAATAAACGCACCATCTTCATCATTACTGCCAGTAATATTATCGCCTTGAGCAAAGGCAGTAGTTGGGTCATTGGCATCACTTTCACTATCGAGTAAAGCACCCATCAATATCGTATTATCGATACCATGATAAGCACCATTGTCACTCAAAGTGGTGCGGTAGTTATTAACACCTATGTTAGCCGCACTATCAATGGCATCACCAAAGTCAAATTGACCAACATAAACGACATAATCTTCAACTTCACCTCCTTGGGCAATACCACCCCAATCATTGGCGGTTAAACTGGTATTAGCAACACGAATACGCAGTCCCATTGAACCTTGTGCTAACCCTGAAATACCATTCCACGTCAACGTTACTTTATTGGTTAAATTATTACTGCTGGTCGGTAAATTATCAGAGCTAAATGTTGAATTACTAAACGGCGTTCCGGTCGCAGCAACATTTAAATCATCAACCACTTCGTCAGCACTAAAACTGCCATCTTGGTTTTTATCTAACCAAGCGACTAACGTTGCATTAGAACCAGAGTAATTATAAACAGCAAGATCAATACTGTAGCTAGTAATACTGGTCGCAACGGTAACTAATGGTTCAACTAATCCAGTTTCATCATCAACGCCAGTATTGTCATCACCTAATGCCGCTGCATCTGGGTACGCTTGATCGTCATCATCAATATTATTAGCACCTAAATACAGGTTACTCACATAGTAATGCGCCGGGCCGCCACTAACAGGTAAAGTTAAGTATGAATCAGGTAAATCACCTAAATCTGTGTTTTCAGCTGTGACAAAGAAATCTTCAACTTCACCATCTTGAGCGGCACCTAACGAACGCTCATCAACGGTTGCTGTTGCATCACCATCAGTGAGTAACTCTGTTGTTAATCGTAACCGTACGCCATAAGTTCTTGCATCCACTAATGCAGTGTCTGTCGTAAAAGTAACGGTATAAGTCTCTGTCCCCGTACTCGCAGGAATAGTTATCACACCATTATTAATAGCCTGAGTTGAACCAAGACTATTAATTGATGCTTGTGCAATCTCATCATTTTCGAAATTACCATCACGATCCCAATCAATCCACGCATATAGATATGCCGTAGAAGTTGAGCTATTTGTCACCGTAATATTGGTATCATAATTATCACCGGCATCTAAATCAGGTAAGGCAATATTAGCTAAAGCATTTTCATCATCAACACCCGTAACATTGTCGCCTGTGGCATCTGAACTTTGTGGCGTTGCGCCATCAACATCCGGTGCTACCGTACCTAGGTATAAATTAGGCTCAGCGGCAACATTATGATAAGGCCCACCAAAGGTTAGATTGGTTTGATAATTATTTGCCGCCGTTGCTGAAGAAGTATCGGGTAAATCACCTAAATCTTGACCACCGATTTGAATCATAAAGTCTTCGACTTCACCATCTGACGCACGGCCACCAACATCGGTCGTTGTTAATGGATCGGTCGTTAAACGGAAGCGAATAAAGGTATTACCGACAGAGAGATTTTGCATCTGATTTGAATCAAATGAATAAGTATAAACACCATTCTGAGCCGTAGGAATAATATCAACTCGGCCTTCGATTTCATCAAAAATACCATTACGGTTACTGTCAATCCAACCTGCTAGATAGGCATCATTACCAGTTGTATTACGTACTGTGAGCTCTAAGCTATGGCTTGAACCGTTAATCGGAATTGAAGTTAATGGTTGACTGGTACCATTTTCATCATCACTACCATTATTATCATCACCAAGAGCATCAACAGACGCTAATACAATTTCATCACCATCAATGGTTGAAGTACCTAAATACAAATTGGTGTTATTCGTAATAATATGATGAGGACCACCTAATAAAGGATCAACTAAATAACTCGCAGGCGCATCACCTAAATCTTGTAGACCAAAGAAAATACTATGATCTTCAACTTCACCACCCGCTTCACCACCTAATGATGAAATATCACTGATTTGCCCCACTAAACGATTAGTTAAACGTAAACGCACAAATGAGGTTGTGTTGTTGGTAACAGCAGGAATCGTCGCCCACTCAAGCTCTACTGGCGTATTACTTGATCCCGTTGGCACAACTGCTATTTGTCCTTCACTATCATCAAATTGACCATTTCGATTGAAATCGATCCACACCGCCAAGGTAGCAATATTACCCGTCGTATTTGTAACTGGCACAGTAATCTTGTATGAATCCATACCATTAAATAATGGCGGTAATGTAATTGGTCCTTCATCATCGGTTGCATCAAGATCATCGGCAGTTGCGGTTATATCTTGTAATGTTCCATCATCAATATCAGGCGCCGTATTACCAATATACAAGCCATCAACAAATAAATGATAAGGGCCAAAATAGTTATAGAGTGTTTGATAGTTATTCGCAGCCGTTGCTGAAGAGGTATCTGGCGCATCACCAAAATCGGGATCGCCTACATAAACATAATGATCCTCAACTTCACCATTTTTGGCAATTCCACCCCAATCTGTCGCCGTTAAAATATCAGATGTTAAACGAAGGCGTAACGCCATATCACCTGTTGTTTGCCCACTGATACCAGCCCATGTTAACTGAGTCGTTGGGGCTGTTTGTGCTGAAGTATTAGTTCCATTAACAAGCCCTTCAAGTAAAGCAAACTCGCCAGCATCATCAAAATCACCATCTTGATTTAAATCTAACCAAGCATAAAGATTTGCGTCAGCCCCTGTTGCGTTATAAAGCGGAACCCCTACGGTATAACTGGTATCCGTCAATGTTAAAATAGGAAGTGGAACTAAACTGTCAGCATTTTCATCATCAGTGCCATCGTTATCATCACCATTTGCAGCAGCCGTTGGTTGTCCATCTTCATCATGATTATTATCATGGGTTGCATCTCGAATATATAAATTCGCATTGGTATGATAATGAGCTGGACCGCCGTTACTGTATGATGTTTGATAGCTTTCAGGTAAATCACCACCATCATAAGTATCGACACGTAAATAATAGTCTTCAACTTCACCATCAACCGCACCACCAAATGAACGTGGATCTTCCGTTGTTCCTGTAACCGCATCACTTAATAACTCACTGGTTAAACGAACACGCACATAAACATCGGTGTTATTAGCAATACCAGGGAAACTATTCCAATTAATATTGGTGACAAAATTAGACACGCCTGAATTTACAACTATCGGCGCGCCCGCAGCACCACCAGCAAATTCATCCCGATCAAAACGACCGTTACGATCAAAATCTATCCATGCATAAATATATGCATCACTGCCTGTATTATTGGTTACAACCGAGCGCACCCCATAATCGGTCACTGAATTATGTAATGGCATAATAAAGACGCCATCTTCATCATCACCATTAGCATCATTATCATCTCCCAATGCTAGTATCGCTGGTGAATTTGCGTCATTTTCTGTATCCGGTGCAGCAGCGCCTAAATACAAATTATTATTCAAGCCATGATAAGGGCCACCATCATTTAACGTAGTCCGATAATTATTAGCTGCAACGCCATTTGTAGTATCTGGCGCATCACCGAAATCATAATTACCAATAAAGATTTGATGATCTTCTACTTCACCATTAAGAGCAAAACCACCCCAATCATTTGCAGTTAACGTGTCATTAGTTAAACGAATACGGACATAAGTACTGCCTTGAGTTTGCCCACCGATTCCATTCCAAACTAACTCAGTTGTCGGTGCCGTTTGATTTAAGGTATTGGTGCCATTAATGATATTTTCTAATGAAGTAAACTCACCAGCATCAGCAAAATCACCATCTTGGTTAAAATCAATCCATGCATAAAGATTAGCATTAACGCCAGTTCCATTATAAAGCGGAACCCCTAATGTATAAGTTGTATCTGAAATCCCCAATAATGGAATTTTTGTTAATGAATCAACATCCTCATCATCAACACCATCATTATCATCACCATTAGCGCCTACTGTTGGCAAACCATCGGTATCATGAGCATCATCATGGGTTGCACTACGAATATAAAGATTGGCATTAACATGATAATGGGCAGGGCCATCACTTAGGTATAACGTGTCATATGAATCTGGCGCATCACCACCATCATAGGTGTCAACACGAATATAATAATCTTCAACTTCACCATCTGTTACCCCACCATAAGAGCGAGGATCTTCCGTTGTACCTGTTACAGAGTCAGATAATAAATCAGTAGTAATACGGAATCGTGCATACACATCAGTATTCACCGCAATACCAGGGAAACTATTCCAAACGGCATCAAGTGCAGCGCTTGTTGTGCCTGTTGCTATTGTGATTGGAGAACCAGCCGCGCCCCCTACAAATTCATCACGATCAAACCGACCATTGCGGTCAAAGTCAATCCATGCATAAAGGTAAGCATTAGCACCACTATTATTGGTTGCCGTTACCGGTAGTGTATAAGTCGTTGCAGTATTGTGTAACGGTAAAATAAAGACACCATCTTCATCATCACCATTCGCATCTTGATCATCGCCTAATGCATATATAGCGGGAGTATTGGCATTATTTTCAGTATCTGGCGCAGCTGCGCCTAAATATACATTCGCATCTAAACCGTGATAAGCACCTTGATCATTAAAGTTAGTACGGTAATTATTCGCACTTACTCCGTTTGCAGTATCTGGCGCATCACCAAAATCAAAATCTCCAATAAAGATTTGATGATCTTCAACCTCGCCATTGAGGGCTATTCCCCCCCAATCAGTAGCTGTTAAAGTATCACTGGTTAAACGAAGACGGACAAACGTACTGCCTTGAGTTAACCCTGAAATACCTGTCCAATTAAGCTCTGTTGTTGGCGTTGTTTGATTTAAGGTATTGGTGCCATTACTAATATTTTCTAATGAGGTAAACTCACCAGCATCAGCAAAATCACCATCTTGGTTAAAATCGATCCAAGCATAAAGGTTAACATCACTGCCTGTTCCATTATAAAGTGGCACACCTAAGGTATAGGTTGTATCTAATACGCCTAATAATGGAATACGCGTTAAAGAATCAGCATTTTCATCATCTGTTCCATCGTTATCATCACCATCACCATTTGGCGTTGGTTGGCCGTCGGTATCATGAACATTGTCATGAGTCGCATCGCGAATATAAAGGTTTATATTATTGTGAGAATGCGACGGACCATTGCTGGTATATAACGTATCGTAACTATCTGGCGCATCACCACCATCATAGGTATCAACCCGTAAATAATAATCTTCAACTTCACCATCAGAAGCAATACCAAATGAACGCGGATCTTCGGCTGTGCCTGTTGCTGAATCAGTTAATACATCAGAGGTTAAACGTAAACGAATGTAAACATCAGTATTGACAGCAATACCAGGGAAACTGTTCCATGAAATAGTGACGTTACCATTATTTGTTCCCGTTGGAACTGTTATTGGCACGCCCGATGTACCACCTGCAAATTCATCACGATCAAAACCTGTTGTACGGTCAAAATCAATCCATGCATAAATATAGGCATCACTACCAGTATTATTGGTAACCGTAACTGGTAAATCATATGACGTTGCACTTGAATGAAGTGGAATTAACAGCGCGCCATCTTCATCATCACCATTGGCATCAAGATCATCACCATCAGCACTATTGACAGGATTATTTGCATCTTGTTCAGCATCAATGTTAGCACCAAAGAAAAGTTGATTATTTACACCATGACGAGGGCCGTCATCATTGAGTAAAGTTCGCTGATTATTTGCAGCAACACCTACACCAGTATCAGGAGCATCACCAAAATCGTAGCTACCAACAAGAACATAATGATCTTCGACCTCACCATCAGGTGCAGCACCGCCCCAACCTGTATTGGCCAACCCTGCAGTGGTATAACGTAAACGCAGTGCTGCATTACCATCACTTTGTCCTGAAATACCCGTAAATGTTAAAGTAATAGGTGATGATACCGTTGTGCCCGTTGGCACCGTTACTGCAACATATTCTGCCGCTTCAAACTGGTTATTTTGATTCCAATCTAACCAACCATAAAGGTAAGCATTAACACCCGTATTATTACGAACTGGCACTTGCACCGAATAACTGGTCGATGTTAGCGGCAAAATAGGCGTTGGAGTACTAAAGGCATTTTCATCATCACTACCCGTGAGATCATCACCATCCGCATTGGGTGTTGGTTGTCCATCCCCATCACTATCAATCGTTGTATTACCAATATAGAGATTATTGATATTACTTAAACCATGATAAGGGCCGCCACTAAGTCCTAACGTATCAAAACTATCTGGTAAATCACCAAAATCTTGATCGGCAACTTGCAATGCGTAATCTTCGACTTCACCGCCATCAACATAACCATAAGAGCGTGGATCTTCAACAGCCCCCGTCACAGCATCAGTTAGTGCAACCGGCGATAAACGAGTACGCAGATATACAGTGGTGTTATTTGTCGGTGATGAAATCGCTCCCCAAGATAATGGCATAGTGATTGAATTGGCACCGTTTGCAACAATTATTGCGCCACCTGAGCCCGTACCATTTGAAACAAACTCATCACGATCAAATTCACCATCACGATTGACATCTAACCATGCATATAAATAAGCATCAGCACCAGAAGTATTCGTTACCGTTGTTTGCGTATTATAAGACGTTGCACCACTGGTTAATGGCTGAATTAATAAACTGTCTTCATCATCAATACCGTCTGAGTTATCACCAGATGCAGTAGCATTTTGTAAACCATCAACTTCGGTATCGGTTGTATTTATACCTAAGAATAAATCATCATCAACAGAGTGACGAGGACCATTATCGGCTAATGTTGTTCGATAATTTCCGGTACCAATTCCTACACCAGTATCAGGTGCATCACCAAAATCAATACTGATAATAACTTCGCCATAGTCTTCAACTTCACCGTCAATACTTGAACCATTTGGTGTATTACAGTCACCAGATGAACACAAACGGAAGCGGGCATAGGTATTGCCTAAAATAGCATTCACAGGTGTGGTTATAGTATACGTTGTAGTACCAACGGATGCGGTGGTGTTGCTGATTATCTGTTCATTCACATCATCCCAATCACCGTCTCGGTTCCAGTCAATCCAGCCATAAACATGGAAGCTAGTACCCACATAATCAGGATCTTTACCAATTGTAACCTCAATATCACGGTCACGGTTCAATACATAAATACCATTAGCCGTCACGCCATCTTCATCAGCAAGATCAACTAAATTATCACCATCTGCGATACTAGTAGGTTGTCCATCGATATCTGTATCTAATAATACCCCTAAGAAAAGATCAGGATTACTGTCAGTATCACCATCAATAACAATATGGTTAGCACCACCATTAGCTCTTAATGTTTGATAATCCCCCATCGCGGTTGACATCGACGTATCAGGCGCATCACCCCAGTCTTTATTATCAACATCAACAATAATATTGGCACTAAATTCTGAAGTGTCTTGTAATTCACCACTCCCACCCGTTGTAGTACGTTGAGCAATGACAGTAATTTCATCGCCGACATTTATGCTCGACGTTGCAAATAAACTATCAAACGTTGAACCTGATTGGCCCGTAATACTGCCTAAATAGGTCAAGCCTTCACCTGCATTTAGCGCATCACTGCCCTGTTCACCAGTGCCAACACTGGCTTTATACACCTCAAAAGTAAATTCACCCGTGGCACACATATCACCAATAACACGTAGATTTGCGCCTTCTAAGAAAGCATAAGTAATTTGTGGGCGAGCTAAATTATTATTGGCACCGGTTCCGGTGTCGTTATTACATAAATCAGTATTTAGTGAAACACCTTCACCCGTTGCGAGATTATGAAGATCAATGGCATTATCAGTATTATTATCAAAACTATTTTTAGTAATTAAATACCCTTCAATATTGGTATTACCATCAATAGAAACCCCTGAGTCACCATTATTATGAATAATATTACATTCAATAATAGATAGCTGACCGCTTTGAAAATGCACCCCATTATCGTCTGCATTTTGAATATCATTACTGGAGATGGTTTGGAATAAATCAACATTTGATGTATTACGTTGATATATTGCATCGCTAGTTGCATCACGCATTATATTACCAGCAATATTAAGATAAGCAGGCACACCGTAACGAATATAAACATTATGATATGGTGTTGCTGTAGTAGAGGTAGAACCCAATAATTGATTTTGTATTACTTGCCAATTAACAACATTGGTTTGGCTATTTAAATTATTTAAGGTGATATTATTATGTGCTGTTTTTATAGCATTATTACGAATAATACCACTGTCGCCATTAAGCGAACCATTACCTGCATTTGCAATTGCAATACCCGCACACCCTAATGATGTACCACAGGTTTCTTGGCCAATAACCGCATCATTACCCGCAGGATCAATACCAATTAAGTTTTGCTCAATTAAGGTGTCAGTAATGCCCGCCGAGTAAATATTAATACCTAAAGAACCGCCAGTAAGAGAGACATTACGTACTGTAGTATTATCCGCATTAATAATTAATAATTCAGCGGCATAAGCACTGGCGTTAGTTGGCATATCAATTTGTAATTCAGGTTTAGCTAATGCCGGAATAGTTTCAACACTACATCCGTCAGAACTACCTACCGTTTGTGCCTCTGAATAATTACCTGAATTTGAATCGATGATCGTTGTGCCATCAGTATTACTGTATGCCGTACCATCAATAATAGTATTTGCGCCATTGGTACCGGTTATTGTCGTTAAAGAGGTCGTTGGAGAAACAACCCACCAATCACCAGAGGGATCAGTATCGTTTACAGGAACCGTTGGCACAAAACGCATTTCATTAGCACCAACAATTCTATTGGCATTAATAATAAATTGATTTAAAGAACCTTGCGCTGATGTATTAGTATTAGTAACAACGTTATATGAGAAACCAAAATCAACATTGGTCTGGTTGGTTGAAGTAAATGATAGATCAACTTTAGATATATGTTCGCGCGTAGTTGAGTTGGTGGTGACATCAGCGCGATCGCCATCGATACCACCATAACAAGCGCCAGAAGTGGTTAAAGGTGTATCCCCTGAAGTTGCATCACCATTGCTATCACAAAAAGCATTAGTGTAGGTATTACTAGCCGCATATGTTTGTTCAGAAACCGCAGTGCTATCCGTCGGTGGTGCAGTTGCGACAAAATACGTATCAATCGGTAGTTCAGTAAAAGAATAAGCGCCACTTGAGGTAGTCACTTGCTGTAGATAAGTATCGCCCGCACTTGGCACGCCATCATTATCATCATCTCGATAGAGTCTTACTATTACTTCATTTGGCGTTACGCTATCAGAGGATATATCACTATCGCCATTTTCATCTAAATAAACTGTACCGCTAATATCAAAACAACCAATACAGAATCGATAATCTTCCACTTCACCACTATCAACTGTGGTTGAAATTGTTGATGTCGTTAATGCCGTATTTGATATTCTAAATCGAGAGAAAAAATATCCGGTATTACTTCGATCTGCCGCATCAACAATATAATCTACATTACAAGTAAAGTTCGCCCCTGATGTATTAGTACAATCTGCATTAGAAGAGCCCGCAGCAGGAACTGTTATCGAGACGCCTTCATCGGCTTGAAAGGCATTGTCTTGATCCCAATCAACCCAACCAACAAAAGTTCGCGCTGAACCTGTATTGTTATAAACGCTAGCAGAAACTGAAACGGCCCCTGTGCCAGCATCAATTTCAGACTGAGGAAAGCTAGTTATACCATCATCAAAGGTATCTGAATTTGCTAATGCACTATTACGATTTGCAGTTTCAAAACTAACATTCGTCCCAAAACGCAAATTAGTCCCCGTTAAATCGACATTATGACGAGCGACACCATAACTACTTGGTGCATCAGTCGCTTCAAAATTACACGCATAACCCGAAGTATTTACTCTTATACCACCATCATCACCGGCTCCGCCTGACGAACCACCAGAGGCTGGTGTTTGTGTTCCTTCAATTTGAATGCTGGTTATCGTTGTCATCCAAGAAGGTAATAATATTTGCGAACCATGAGGATAATTATTAAATCCCGTCACGCCAACATTACCACCACCACTCTGCATTGATGCACCGCCCTGGGCAGATAAATTGGCCGTATTTTGACTATCATTTGGCGTGACTAATTGCGCTACTGTTGTCCCATTAACTTTTAATCGAATGGTAATAGATTCAGTGTAGTCCCCGCGCCCTGTCCACTGATTACCATTATTCCACCCCCAGTTAGCACTGATCAGAATTCGTCCTCCTGATCCTGTACCGCCAGTTAAATTAGTATTATAAACCCCAATATTTCTGGTCCCCCAGCCATTACCACCATCACCATCAAAATAATATTGCCCCCCAGAGGTTGTCGGTGAAGCATAGCTTTGAGAACATTGTTGAGCTTGGGCAATCGAGGTGTTGAATAACAACCCATTACCAAGACAAAGAAGCATTAATACTCTACGGATAGTTTTTATCTTTTCCATAACTCAACCAACATTGTTAATCAGGGAGTCAAATAGAATGCAAAAATCACGCCTGTTATTTATTTTTGATCGTGAATGGATATTAATTGGCTAGAAAAATGTAGAGAGGGGCGTTGTGATAATTAAAGATATATCATTAGAAGTAGCAAGTTATTATTCTTTAAACATAAAACTAAGTATTCTAAAAATAAGCAATGACACTATCCTCGTAAATAATATCATTGCTTAATTAGATATTTAATTTGCACGTATTTCTCGCAAATAGCGATAAATAGTATGAATAGAGATATCGAGCCCTTTGGCAGCAATTTGAGCGCTATCTTTCAAGTCAAAGATACCTAGCTCATGTAAGCGCGTCACAATCTCTCTACTTTTCTTTGAAGGAGGGATCGTACTATCATTCATCACCTGCTCACGCACATTTTCAATAGAGCTATGCATCATTTCATCATTATTACGAGCAAACGTTTCTGCGGTAACCCCATGATCATAATAAGTACCAATTGTTGGCATCAAACTATGAATCATTGATTGAAATGGCGCATCTAAATTAAAATTAACGCATAACAAACCAATAGGTTGCTGTTGTTTATTGCGGATCACGGTTGTTAATGAACGTAACATTTTACCATCAGGTGCTTTCGTAATATAAGCATCGGAAACATCTTTACCTTCATTTAATTTTACTAAAGCAATATTGGTAATTGGAGCACCAACTTCTCGTCCTGTAATATAACCATTAGCAATCTTCATAATTGACGGATTCCGCGCATCTAAACAATGCAATAAGACTTCAGTATGCTCCCCCCACATTGCTGCAATGCCATCAACAATATTTTCCATAGCGTGAAGAATATCATAATCACTTTCTGTCAATTCATGCATTTGTTCTACCTTTCCTAAGTATCAAACCACTCAATAAGCAGCTCTATCATCTTATCAATATTTAAGAAAACATAATATCAATGATTACAGTATATATTTTTTCATTCAATATATTAATATCTTACCAATATACCTAAGAATGATACCAACATAATAAGTAATAATACTTTAACGGATTATAATGATTTGCATTATGGTAACTAAAATAAAAAAATCCCGACCAAGGCCGGGATTATTTTTTAATTATGGAAAAATAGCCACATTTCAGTAAACATTTAACTCATTAATTAAATTTAAATAAAACGGATTTTAACCGCTTTAAGCTTATTACTTGAATCATCTAATGTAAATTCAACCATACTACCAGATGAAGGTTGTGAACGACTGCATACTTGAGACGCGTCAAAACGAATATCGCCACCAAGGTCGCTAGTAATTAAACCAATTTTTTCAACTGGGTTGAAGCTACGAATAATACCTGTTTGTGAAGTCATAGTTTATATTTCCTTTACGCCCAAATATTGCTTTTCTTATCAGCATCTATATTTGAGGCTATCAATTTGAGTTTAAATAGTTATATACCAAATAGTTAAATTAACCTTGGTATAGAGCTTTACTCATTGACCTACTACTTCTTAACTATAAGATCACCCTTCTTATAGCTTTGCACTGCTACTACGTTTGCAACATAAACGGATAACAATGGTTAGAAATGACATTGTGGTTTTTTTAAAACACATTAGGTCTGAGTAACAGACGGATCGAACATTAACGCCAAATTTTGATGCTGTAAATATTTTTTTAATCAAAAACGATAATAATTTGTGGATAACCACTTAGCAAATAAGTAATCCATTGTTTTAAAACCAAAAAACAAGTAATAAAAAAATAAAGAAAAACGCAAAATATGCTCAAAAAACACACAGAACCACTAATAAAACATATTCCAATTACATTATTCTTTCTATTTAACCTAAAATAAAAAGAAATTATCATTCTTTGTTGAACAATAAATAGTCTGCATTTTTGCAAGGAATAATTACGATATAAAATGACTAGGTTTCTGATATCAGCGCATGTAAAGTATACCTATATACACGATGGTTATAAGGAACCTCGATGAAAGGTATTCTATCAATACAGTCACATGTTGTTTACGGTCACGCTGGTAACAGTTCTGCAGTATTCCCTCTTCAGCGTATGGGATTTGAAGTTTGGCCCTTGCACACTGTACAATTTTCTAACCACACACAATACAAGCAAGGTTGGACAGGTAAAGCTTTCCCAGCCTCTGATTTGATTGAACTCGTTAAAGGCATCAACAACATTGATCAGCTTAAAAACTGTGAAGCAGTCCTTACCGGATATCAAGGTAGTGCTGATCAATGTTTAGCCATTATTGATACAGTTAAAACAGTAAAACAACAAAACCCTAACGCTATCTATATCTGTGATCCGGTTATGGGTGATCCAGAAAAAGGATGCATCGTTGCTGACGGCATATCAGAACACCTTATTAATGATGTAATGCCACTAGCAGATGTTATTGTCCCTAACCAATTTGAACTTAGTCAGTTTGTTGGCATGACAATCAATACATTAGAAGATGCGGTTAAAGCTTGTCAGCACGCGCTAACACTCGGCCCTAAAATGGTGTTAGTAAAACATCTTCATAGTTTATCTACTGATAAATTTTCGATGATGTTAGCAACAAAAGAAGGCTGCTATCTAGCACAACGTCCACACTTAGCATTTGATAACCAACCTGTTGGTGTGGGTGATTTAATTTCAGCATTATTTACCGGTGGTTTATTAAAAGGCTGGTCAGCAGAACAAGCCTTTGAGCATGCTCATAATGCTTGTTATGCCGTATTAAAAGAAACCCACCGACGCGGTGAATGGGAACTACAAACAATTGCCGCTCAAGATGAAATTGTCGCGCCGACTGAAATTTTTCCAATCACAGAAATTAAATAAACGGGGCAGGCTCACCCCATGATAAAAAAGCAGTTTAAAACGCTGCTTTTTTATTTTAAATTACAATACATTACCATAAGCATCAAATGAGTGACGTTTTACAAGTGTCAGTGTTGTCGCAACAGAAAGCACACCGGAAACAAATATCGCAACCATGATCACTAACTGGTATTTAACGGCAACCAATGGCATTGCCCCACCTAAGATTTGTCCTGTCATCATGCCAGGTAAACTCACAATACCTAACGTTGCCATTGAAGCTAATTGAGGCGCTAATGCCGCTTTAAAAGCCGTACGAATAAAAGGCTGTGCCGGATTAGGCGCTCCCATCGTTAAATAATATTGATATTCTTGATGATTCTCTTTCAGTAAACTTCCCCAACGAGATAATGCCAATACATTCGCAGTTAAGCTATTACCTAATAACATGCCAGCTATCGGGATCATATATTGTGCTTGCCACCACGGTGAAACTTGAATAACCCCCGCTAAAACTGCAGGTAATGCCACCGATAATGCGATAATTTGCCCAAAAATAACGGCAGGGATCACGCGAAATACTTTAACATCAGAGCGTTTACAAATAGTATAGCTGGCAAAAAGAGCCATAACGGTTAACCAAACCACGTTAAGGCTCAAACTTTGCCAACCAAATAACGTATGTAAATAAATCCCAACCACAGATAGCTGTAAAGTCATGCGTAATACAGACATGATCAGTATACGACTTAATCCCAATTGCCAGCGCTGAAATAGTATTAATGGAATCAGTAATAACAGGTAAAAACCGGCCATGGCTGACCAATGCAAATCGATAGTTTGATTAATAGTTGAGGTCATTGGTTCATTCCTGATGCAAGATCCATATTGTGAACCTGATCGGCAATCTCAAGCCACACCGGATCATGAGAAACAGAAACACAGATAACACCTAATGTTTTCACTAATGAAATAATCTTATTTCTTGCCACAGGATCTAAAGCAGATGTAGGCTCGTCCATTAACCACACAGGACGTTGCATCAGCACAGCCCGCGCAATAGATAAGCGTTGCTTTTCACCACCCGATAATAATGCGACATCTTTATCTAATTCAACGGTTAACCCGGCATCTGCTAGTGCTTGTAGGCAATGATGTTCTGTTGGTTTTATATGCGAAGATTGAATAGCTTTCATATGCCAAGGCAATAACAAAACGCCGACTACCGTCTCAGACCCCATTACAGGTTGTTGTGGTAAATAGCACAGTTGTTGACGCCAAAATGGCAATGATCCACTGTTAATAAGCCTTTGCTTATAATCAAAAGTTCCTTCTTGTGGTGATTTAAGCCCAGCAATAACCTGTAATAAGCTACTTTTTCCACAACCGGATGCTCCCGATAACGCTAAATGCTGGCCGGGTATTAAATCAACTGTTAATGGGCTTAATTGTTCACTTTCAAAACCGGAACGTAATTGAAAGAAGCGTAAAGCATCACTAGAGATAGCAGTAGATATTGAAGATGGAATTATCATGGCAATTAATACCAATAGCGATTGAGAATAATAAGTGTATAAAAACCAAAAAATTACTCAAATGGTTTAATTCAATACTCGCTATGAATCAGATCAATACAAGACAGTATTAGTAATATAGGTAGGATAATTATATTTGGCGAATAAAATTTGAATAAAAAAATACCGACATAATGTCGGCATTTTACAAACTTTCAACGTAAGTGCGAATTAAGCAGCTTCAACGTTTGCAGCTTGAGGACCTTTCTGGCCTTGTTCAACGTCAAAAGAAACCTTTTGACCTTCAGCTAAAGTTTTGAAACCTTCGCCAGAGATAGCACGGAAGTGAACAAATACGTCAGCGCCGCCATTGTCTTGAGTGATGAAACCGAAACCTTTCTCTTCGTTAAACCACTTAACGATACCAGTTGATTTAGACATGACTGTCTCCAATATTTTATTAAATAATTCGCAAAATTGCGCAATATAGCCAGAAAAAGAATTATTTATAGTTTATGAGTGGAAAGCTTCATGACACTGGTAAAGCGTTACAAAGAAAGTTTTCTAAAACATAATGTTACATATAAATAGGTCTGAATTACAGGCCGATGTCTATACTAATGAAATAAATTTGATTGTATAGCCTTTTTTTTTAATTTTTAACGTTCTACAAACAAAAACTTTGTTAAATCATACTTACTCGAGATATTATTCGACAAAAAATACGTTCGTTATTCACCCTATATAGAATTAACAGTATGATAAAAAAGCATTTAAATTTGCGGCTTATCTTTATATTCTGAAGTAACTCGATTAATAAATATGAACAGAATTTTATTGATTGTCGTTTACTATTAAAAAAGCAAAAAAAAGGCAATACGCCTAAACATATTGCCTATTCCTGACTCTAAATAACGATTATTTCGTCGCTATTCGATCAAGCGTTACTACTGTGTATGGTAGTGGAATGAGTTGGTGACGAGTTTGTCCAACATAGTCGATAAATGCTTGTGCATCAGTATCACAATCGGTATGCGCCGCTTTACAATTAGGTGCTTTACCTTGATAAATAACTTGATATTTATCGCCTTGCTTTTCGATATTTTTAACCTTGTAACCCACTAATTTTCCATCGACATCAATAAGATCGATACGATTAGAATGCTTATTTTGAGCCGTAAATACAGGTGTCCAACCATCATTGCCCGTCGCATTATAATTATTAATCACGACATTGTAGGTCTTATTATTTTGTAACGGTGTCCATATTGGATGTTTTTCAGTGCCCGTCATTACATCAACACCGGTTAAATGACCCGCTTCATGTGCCGTTGTTTCATCAAAAGTGTAACGAATATGACCACCGTATGGGTATTTACCCGCATGTGCACCTTCAGGTAACGTTGCAGTGATCGTATCTTGCAATAATTGCTTAACGGTTGAACCTTTTAATGACAATACTGATAAATAATTAGAGAACGGTAACATCTCTAAACTGACGTTACCTTCACGGTATTCACCTTCATTAATGTTAGTTCGAATGCCCCCTGCACCAATTAATGCAAAATCAACTTTTTTTCCTGTCACTTTTTGGACTTGCGGTAAATTCGCCCAATAGTACTGACTTTCAGCAATTAACGGTGCAACTGCAGAACCATGCTTATCCGCTGCACCACTGTCCCCAGGACGACGTTCATGTTTAATTTCCGCCGGTACTTGAGCAATAATTTTGCCATATGCTTTATCTACCGCTGGTTTATATTTAGTATCGATTTCATGACGAAGATTACTATCCTCACTAATAATTACAATGTTCTTTTGCTTAGCAATAAATTGCTCTACTTTTGCAGTTTGTGCTGCGGTAAACTTATCTTGTGGTTTACGCTCAGCTTTATGATAAAACACATCGTTACTGAGTAATGTATTGTGCCCAGCACAGTTGGTTACTTCACCTTGGCTGTTAAAACTAACATTTACCTTACCTATAGCTTCCGCATATTTGCCAGCTTGTACAATGCAGGTTGACGCTTTGCCATCAGGATTTTTCACCATTTGTGCATAAGGGCCAGAATTACTCCAACCAATATTAGTGAAGTCACCTAATAATGTATGTGAATGTCCACCAACGATTAAATCAATACCATTCACTTTTGCAGCTAAAGCAATATCCGTTGCATTACCAATGTGGGTTAATGCAATAATGTCATCGACCCCTTTTGATTTAAGAAAATCGACAGTTGATTGTGCCGTTTTTACTTCATTGAGAAATTTTACATCTCCCGTATGGGGAGCAATATTTGGCATGTCTTGTAAAGATAAACCAAATACAGCGACTAAATTTTTATTTTTTGGTAAGTTATTGATATCTTTTACAACAGTCTTATGATCACCATCAAAGGCAAAAATTTGATACGGTAAAATGTTTGTCTGCCCATTGAAATTAGTGTCATGACTAACATCAACATTGGTCGCGATAATTGGAAAATCTAAACTGCTAACAAAACGATTTAATTTTTGATTGTTAAGATCAAATTCATGATTACCCAAAGCCATGCCGTCTAACCCCATTTGGTCAAGAAGATCAGCATTCATCGCACCTTGGTTTATTTTAAAATACGCACTCCCTTGGAAAGCATCACCCGCATCTAAAAACAGCAAACTCTGGTTATTCTTTTGTGCTTGTGCTTTATATTGTTTAACCATTGCTTGCAGGCGAGGATAACCACCAAACTCATTAAAGACTTCAACGCCATCAGCAGAAAAACTCGACTTTACCGGATCAAAATGCGAGTGAGTGTCGTTAATATGAGCAACAGTAAGAGTGAAAGGTTGATGCTGAATGGCTGGCGTTGTAACACATCCAGAAAGGGCTAAAGTGATAGATAATGCTATAAGTGGCTTGCTAAACATACGGAAATCCTTACTACGTTGTAATCGTTTGCGCCGCAGCATACTCCACATTAAATTCCTTTTCAGCATTATCGGTCAAAATTATATTCTCTAAATTTGAATTTTAATTTTGACCGATATAAAACGGCTTCTTAATTAAGAAACCGCTTCTGTAGCAAATTTATTGCAATAATTTACCGTTATACTCACCGGTTAACGTTTTAAGGTAAGCCGTTATTTTATCAATCTCATCTGGGTTTAACTTTACACCAACTTGGTACAACGCCATGTCATTCACTGCTTGTTCCAATGTTTTTGCGCTTGCATCATGAAAATATGGGGCTGTTAACGCAATATTACGTAATGTTGGCACTTTAAAGCGGTGCATGTCGTTGTCATCTTTCGTGACGTTAAAACGGCCATTATCAACATCCGTCATATTGCCTCGTTCATCAAAATAGTCATCTTTAAGCCCCATAACCTCAAATGACAAACCACCCATCGCTTGACCACTATGGCATGTTTGGCACTTATTCTTTTTAAACAACGCATAACCTTGTTGTTCTTCCGTTGTTAGTGCGGTTTTGTCCCCTTTTAGAAATTTATCAAACCGACTATTTGGCGTAACTAAGGTTTTTTCAAACTCAGCAATAGCATTAGTAATGCTGTATTCGCTGATCCCTTTCTGAGGGTAAATAGCGTCAAATTGTGCTTTAAGTGCAGAATCTTTATCTAATTTTTTAATAATATTTGCCCAAGATCCAGCTCCCATCTCAATAGGGTTCATCGGTGGACCTCCAGCTTGTGCTTGCAAATCACTTGCACGACCATCCCAGAATTGATGAATATTAAACACAGAGTTAAAAACAGTGGGAGCGTTAATTGGTCCTTTTGAACCATTAATTCCCGTTGACGTTTTTAGGTTATCGACCCCGCCAGTTGTCAAACTATGACAAGTTGAACACGCAACGGTGTTATCCCCTGATAAACGGGTATCATGATAAAGTGCTTCGCCTAATTGTACTTTCGCCTGATCCACTTTAAACGTAGTAGAGATAGGTTGTACGGCATCATTTTGGTACTCACTGATCACCTGCGGATCTGAATAATATTGACGACGTTCTTGTTTAACCCAATCTAATAACGTGTTGGTTTCTTGCTGTGATAAATCTGAGCGCCAATGCATTAATAAGAATTGTTTAGGTGGCATCGCATGATCATTTAACACTGATTCAAGCTTGGCTAATTCAACCTGAGAAACTGGTGTATTATGTTGTACTTGCTCCATAAGCATCGAAATATTGAATTGACGTAAAGCATGATCAATATCGCGTTGCATCAATTGTTTGGCACCAGGAACATCGGCATAAAAAGGCATCTCACTATTTTTTGTATGACAGTACTGACAACCATTTTGATTAAAGATATTAAAAGCTTGCTGTGAAAGAGGATCAACTTTAACCAAATATGTTTGAGATAAGTATTTTTTATGCAGTGTTTCGTCACCTTGATCAACGGCATATACCGTTGCTAAATAACCGACGATACCCGCACTAATCGCACACGCAATATATGATGACTTTTTCATGAAGATTCCCTATGAAGATATTTTGAGAGAAAATAATAGCTTCTAAGGAAGAGTTCAAAACGAAAAAAACGGATGCTTTAATTGAGGAATTCGATTAAACATTATTTTACACTAATATTGATAATATATCCTTTTAATATCATTAATATAGTAATTACCATTAATATTTAAAAAATAAAACGGTTAAATTTAAATTACGGTTTTATTGTTTTAGATCAATTCCAAAAATACTTACAATTTGAGGTTTATTGTTATTTATTATCGAATTTCACGAAAAACATAATATTCATTAATTTAATAATAAATAACAATACATTAAAAAATAAAATAAAAGAGCAATGATAATAATACCTATGCTCTTTTTTAAAAAACAAGATTTAGTTAATAATTTTGATATCTGTTTTAGGGACACAACAGCATGCTAATATCTTGCCCTGTTGTCTCTCTTGCGGTAATAATGCTGGAACATCAGGTTGCTCCACCTGACCCGAAGTTAACGTTACTTTACATGCGCCACAAAAACCAGCACGACAACTATAATCAAGTACTAGCCCTGCCGTTTCTGCTTGTTCTAATAGTGTTTGTTGATTATTTCCACTAAAAATATAACCATTAATATTAAGCGTGAGTGCCTGTTTCTTGACTGATGAGGCACGTAAAGGTCCAAAAGTTTCCTGATGATAGCGCGCAGGAGAGACACCCATTTTTAATAATAATTTTTTAGCCGCATCCATAAAAGCATTTGGACCGCACACAAACACTTGCCGTTGATCTAAATCACTGATCATAGCTAAATGACTCAAACTTAATCGTCCAGATTCACCTTGCCAATCTCGCAGTGGCTGACTAAGCACAATCCGTAAATCAAGAGAAGGATGTTTATTCTCAAGCTGGCGTAATTCTTGTGCCGAAGGAATATCCGCTTCAGTGCTGCATTGATGATAAAACACAACATCACGAATATTATCGTTATCAGATAAATACCGCAGCATAGATAGCATCGGCGTAATACCACTTCCCGCAGACAATAATAATAACTTATCAGTATGAATCCCTAAGTGGAAATCACCACCTGGTTTATCAGCAGCAAGTACATCCCCCACCTGAAAATGCTGATGTAACCAATTAGATACTCGGCCATCATCAATTCGTTTTACTGATATAGCATAGCGTCCGGGACGAGACGGACTCGAAGATAATGTATAGTAACGCGTAATAAACTCACCATTAATCTCCAGTTGTAACGGCAAATGCTGGCCGGGTAAATACTTAGGTAAAGGTGATTTTTGATGAGACTCAAACCAAAACGTTGTAAAGTCAGACGCAATATCTTCACGTTCAACACAAGTAAGTAATAATTTAGTTTCCGTGTTATCAACATAAACTTGTTTGGGTTGCGTTTCTAAAACTTCAATGACATCCCCTGCGCGAATCATACCTTCATTTAAAGCTACTGCATTTTGTCCAAAAAAGACATCTCCTTTCGCATCAGCGCGAAACGTCGCCATGGTTTTTAATGGCTCTTTTAGCGTATTAAACTCGCCAGTTAGTGGATCTACAGTTGTTAAAATACAACGCGCACAAGGTTTAACAATTTCAAACTCAACCTTACCAATGCGAATCCGTTTCCATTCATCTTCCGCAAAGGCATCAGTATTAGACACCACTAGATTAGTTCTAAACTGCGCCATGGTGTGATGGTCACGACTACGTTCATTTAACGCAGCCAATGAGGCCTCACTAATGACTAATAATGGATAGCCATCGGCAAAACTAACATTATGACCAATTTTTGAACGTACTCGATTGGATTGTTGACCACAAAAAAGTAACTGCACCGAATGACCAATAATATCGCTGAACCATTGATTTGCGATCATCGTTGTTGTGTAAGCACTAAAATTATCATTCCACACGGTTGCAGATGCATCAACCATTGCAAAATCAGCATACTGTAAAATTAAATCGGTTTTATTTGGGTATTGCAGTATTAATCCCGTCATTGTCAGAGTAGCAGTGATTTTAATCATTTGTGGATATTTACGAGCAGTGATCATTACACCTTTGTCACTGGCAACCATAAAACGACGATCAAATGCTAACCCTTGCTTTTCTACCCAAGCGTGAGATTGTGTTAATGCTGCTGTCGATTTTACTGGATAAACATGTATCTGTGATAATGTCGGTACGACTAAGGATTGGCTCACGAGAATCTCCATATATAAAAACAATATTAACAAAACCTAGAGTAATTATTTAATATTCACAGACAAATAAACACCCTTATCATTATTAATGAATAATTATTTTTCGTAATGACAGTAATTTATTACGTATACAATTTTACAGCTTATGCTAAATTTATAAAAATTCCGTTTGTATTATTCATACTATCAATATTGTTATTTGGAGACGCTATGCCCCTTTTACGTTCTTTTTGGCGTTATATTACCCACTACTTTCCTAACGTTGGTTTGCGTCATCTACATACTACGCTTGCTGGATTAATTATTCTTCAAATATTAAACAGTAATTTAGTACATATGACGCATGCTGGTGCTGTAAAAGTAGGCATGTCTAATACTATTTTCTTGTGGTTACACATTATTTTAGGCTCATTAACTGTGCTTGCTACCATTGGTATGATTATTTTCATGCTGACTAAACAATCATTTAGACAATTTTTCCCGTATCTTTTCGGTGATAATGCTGTTTTAAAAGATGATATAAAACAGATCATGAAAGGGAAATTACCTGAGCCACGTGAAAAAGGCTTAGGTAATATTATTCAAGGCTTAGGTATTGGTGCACTCATCTTAATTGAAACGGCGGCATTAGTTTGGCTAGTGTTATGGCTAAACCACTCTCCTTATGCCAACGAAGCACGTGAAATACATAAATCATTAACAGGGCTAATTGAAGCTTATTTAATTGGTCATGGCGGTATGGCACTACTGCATTTCTTTGTGGAACGTAAACGTTTTAGTTAATGTTTAGAAGAAAGAAATAAAAAAGCCAATAAAAAACGCAGCGCTTCTAGCTCTGCGTTTTTATTTGAGGCTTATTTGGCTTTTACCGCCCAACCACAAGGCTGAGGATATATTCGTTTAATTATTTTTTTATTCTGTTTTTTAAGCAAAATATGACAAGTTTCGATAATTAAACCAAAGGCCATCGCAAAATACACATATCCTTTGTTCAAGTGAATAGCAAAACCTTCCGCCATTAACATACCGCCAAGCATAACCAAGAACAGCAGTGCTAATGTTTTTAATCCCGGATAGCGCATCACATAATCGTTAATTTTCTCAGCACATAGCACCATAATAACTGCTGACGCTAAAATAGCGGCAACCATCAGTGGAACTTCACTGGTTAAACCCACTGCAGTGATCACAGAGTCCATTGAGAAAACCGCATCAACCGCGACAATCTGCAATAACACTAATGCTATACCGGCTCTAACTGTACTTGCTTGTTGCTGGTGAGCATGACTAAAGCACATCCACAATTCTTTTAAGCTTTTCGCTAATAAGAAAGCACCACCACCAATCATGATTAAATCACGTCCAGAAAAATCATAATTAAGCACATTGACTAATGGTTGGGTTAACGACATTACCCAGCTAATAGAGAACACTAAACCAATACGCGCAGCAACAGCTAATGCAATACCAAGATTACGGGCCATTTTACGTTGATGCACAGGTAAACGTTCACAAAGTACAGAGATGAATACGATATTATCGACACCTAAAACCACTTCAAGTGCAAATAGGGTCGCAAAGATCATTAACGCTTCAGGTTGAAGAAATAACTCTAGCATTGAACAAACTCCATAGAAAAGGAGTTAGGAATTAAAGAACAACTCGAGGGGTCGTCCATATGTGTTTTGATACCTCAATAAAGAATGAAGCTGTATTTGAGCAGTAAATACAGTAAATGAAAACCTCTCAAATGTAACCAAATGTAATGGGTTTTGTTTATAAAACCCACCTTAGTATGTGACACCTATTGACGATAAATTAATATTAAAAATGTTCACTAAGTGTATAAAATTAATAAATATGCTTACCTGTTCACTTTTGCGTTATATGCAAGAGTCTTTTAGCTTAATCGTCATTGCATAATAAATAGCAAAGGTTCATATTACATGCATCTTATTAATTTAATAAAAACATCCACCTAAAAGTAATGTAAAGGATTATTTATGGAAGTTACATTTTTAGGATATATAGCGTCAGCATTCATTATATTATCGTTATTAATGAAGAATATAAAATTACTCAGATATGTAAACTTATTAGGCTGTAGCTTATACGCTATATACGGTTTAATCATACAATCATGGCCTGTATTTGCTATGAACTTCATCTGTGTAGGCATTAATTTATATAGAATATATACATTAAAATATGAGAATAAAAAACTTAATAAGGAGAACTACTTATGATTTTAATTACAGGTGCAACAGGTCATCTTGGCCAATTAGTCATCAAAGAATTGCTAAATAATAAAGCTGAGTTTGTTGCTGGTGTTCGTAATATTAATCAATACAATGGCCATCATTGTAATCTAGAACATCTTGATTATGATAATCTCAGCGTAATGAGAAACGCATTTAAAAATATTGATACTATCATTTTTATTTCAGGTAACGCTGAAACTGAACATAGAATACAACAACATCGAAATTTAATTGATGCGGCTAAACAAGAAAACATTAAACATATTATCTATTTAAGTTTTATTACTGTTACTGACCCTCATCCCAAATTTTCATTTACACGCCAACATATTGATACAGAGAGCTATTTAAAAGCATCAGGTATAAGCCATACTATTGTACGTAGTTGTTGGTATATGGAAAATATTAAAACAGAAATAATCAATGCATTGGACAATCAAGTTTTTATTGATAACTCAAATACAGGTAAAATAAGTTTTATTTCTCGACAAGATGTTGCAAAAGGCTTAGCTAATATTGCTATAAATACAAACCTACAAGGCAGAATCTATAGCTTTACTGGCTCCGCTGCGTATTCTATGCAAAATATAGTAGATTTAATGAATACTAATTGTCATAAACAAATCAAATATACACTTTATTCTGATAACGATTATAAAAAACGCTTAATTGATGCTAAATTACCCGAATTCTTAGCTGAAGCGATCACATTAAACCGTGTTGATATTGATAATGGTGATTATGCCTTTATCTGCCAGGATATTAACTTTGTTAATAAAAAATCACCATTAGATATAAGCGAATATATTTTTTCCATTTGTTGCACACATTAAAAAAGCATCAGTTAAACTAAAAAAGTATTATATCTTTCTTTAGTTTATACACATATAAAATTACCACCTTAACAAATAATTAAAGTGTTTTTTGAAACTTAAGTACAATAATTTATACGTTTAATTATCATAATAACTTATGATATTGTTCTATCGTCATTTATTTGTTAAAGGATTAAGTCATGGAACTCGATAAACTCCTGATTAATATACGTCAATGTGAAATTTGCAAAGGCAAATTGCCTTATCCGCCAAACCCATTATTACAAGTTGGTTATAAAGCTAAGATATTAATATTAGGGCAAGCCCCCGGAGAAAAAGCACATTTTAAAAACACATTATTTGATGATATGAGTGGAGAAAGATTACGCTCATGGTTAGGGGTTAATAATGACGATTTTTATAATAAAAATATCTTTAATATTATTCCTATCGGGTTCTGTTATCCGGGGGTTGTTATCGCGGACGGTAAGCGAAAAGGTGACAAGCCTCCTCGCCCAGAATGCAGAGCAACATGGCATCCAGTTTTATTACCAAAATTAAATAATGTTGAACTGGTTATTTTATTAGGTAAATATGCGATAGATTATTATTTAGGTAAGAAAATGGCAGTTACTACCGAAGTATTCAATCAAGAAAACCGTGATAAGAACATTTTTGTCATTCCTCATCCTAGCCCAAGAAATAATATTTGGCTTTCTAAAAATCCTGCATTTGAATCCACTATCCTGCCTATTTTAAAGCAAAAAATAGCGACAATTATTGATCATCACAAATAAAAATATATCTTTAATATTATAAAATATGAATATAACCATTCTTGCTAGCATTTAAATTCGTATCATAAACAGGCTTTAAAAAAGAGGTATTAAATTATAATACCTCTCGAAAATAACCATTAAAATATCACTTTAAATCAATGTCTTATTTTTCATCGGCAACTTTCTTTTGAAATATTAACTTAACTAAAAATAGTGCTAATGTAATACCCCCTAGACTAAACAAAAGATCGCCAGGCATTCTAGTCCATACTAAATGTTGAACTAATTCACTGTGTATTACCTCAGGGCTACGCGCATACCAATAACCATGATTAATAACAGCAAAGAATTGCACAATACCGACGGGTAACAAAGAAAAGACCAACATCGCGCCTAATCCTAAATTCAGTGTCCAGAATACATATTTTAAAAGTTTTTCACTCCACAGTTTTCGCTTACTACTTATACCACGTAAACAAATAAGCATTAAGCCGATACCAAGCATGCCATATACCCCCATGAAAGAACCATGCGCATGAGCTGCTGTCGTATTAAGACCTTGAATATAATAAAGTGAAATCGGCGGATTAATTAAAAAGCCTAAAATCCCTGCCCCCACTAAATTCCAGAACGCAGTGGCAACAAAAAACATAATTGCCCAATGATAGTTATGTATCCAAGGTGTTGTTTTTAAGTAACGGTAACTCTCAACCGCTTCAAATCCGATCAGAGCTAACGGCACAACCTCTAAAGCAGAGAAGATAGCACCCCATGCAACAATAGATGTTGGTGTACCTGCAAAATAAAGATGGTGCAATGTGCCTAATAAGCCACCCGTTAAGAAAATGATAGTAGTAAAGACCACAGCACTATTTGCAGTTTTCGCTCTAACTAAACCAAGACGTACAAACATAAGTGCAATCACAGATGTAGCAAAGGTCTCAAAGAATCCTTCAACCCATAGGTGAACCACCCACCAACGCCAATACTCAGCCATGGCTAAATTAGTATGCTTACCTTGTAATAGCCCTGCACCATAAAATAAGCCAATTGCCACACAAGATGAATAGAGCACTAAAATAACCGGACGATCATTGCTGTTTTTAACCAGACTAGGATAAATAGCGGCGGTGACTAACGCTAACCAAACTAACAAGCCAATAAATAACAATATCTGCCATACACGGCCAAGATCAATATACTCCATCCCCTGATGACCAATTAAGAAACTGGTATCTAAATTGAAGTATTGTTGAATAGCGAACCATTCTCCAGCCATCGAACCGAAAACGATAAATACCAACACAACCCATAACACGTTCACACCTAATCGCTGATATTTAGGCTCATGTTTTGATAGTGATGTCGCAATATAAAGGCCAGTGCCTAGCCATATTGTTGCGATCCAAAAAACAGCCAATTGTGTATGCCACGTTCGAGTTAAAGAATACGGTAATATTTTAGCTAACGGGATACCATAAAAGTCTTGGCCTTCAACAGAATAATGCGCGGTAACTCCACCTAATACTATCTGTAATAAAAATAATGCAATTGCCGTAATAAAGTATTTGCCAACAGCCTTTTGAGACGGTGTTGGCTTGATATTAATTAATGGATCTTGCGATGGAATAGCAGGAAGTGGCTCATGACGTAGCGCTGCTTGATACCACGCAAGACCGCCAATACCCATTAAAAGCACAACAAGACTTAACACTGACCATACGATATTCTCAGAAGTGGGTACATTGCCTATACTAGGATCATACGGCCAATTATTAGTATAACTGTAGTTTTCATTAGGGCGATTTGTTACCGCTGCCCAAGCTCCCCAGAATAAAAAAGCATTGAGTTCTTCACGATGTTCACGCGATGGAATAGTGTCATTTTTCATTGCATAATCTTGGCGAAGCTTATGTAAACTTTTATCATTACCAAAAAGTTTGATGTTATGAGCAATAACTTCATCAATAGCCAGCCCGCGATCGTTCGATACGGTGATCACTTTTGTTGTTGGATTAAAGCTATTCGTCCTAATCTCGTCTCTTATTTGCTGCTGTAAAAAAGCTTGCTTAGAATTCGCTAACGTCGCATACAATTGTCCAAACTGTTGTTTCGCTAAGAGGTTAAGCCATGCTTGATTCTCACGATGAAGCCAATCTGCAGTCCAATCGGGAGCTACATATGAGCCATGCCCCCAGACAGATCCTAATTCATGCCCCCCCATAGAACGCCATACCAATTCACCCTGCTCTATATCTTTTTTAGTGAAAATAACCTTACCTGAAGTTGTTACGACCTTTACTGGAATAGGAGGCGCTTCTTGATATATTTCGCTTCCTAAACTTAATAAAATAGCAAAAGAGATAAAACAAATAGCGAATAATATAATTACGCTGGCTTTTAATCTGCTCAAAATGGTGCCCTCTAAAATCAAAGTAACCACTTGTAGGCATAAGCTATGCCAAAAATTAACATTATGATTTAAAAGCAATTTATATCAATAAACTGTCATAAAGACCAAGCAGCTCATAGTACTAATGACACTGGCATGGTTATAATGACATTATAAATACATGTTATAAATGAATTAGGAATCGTAACCTAGGTATGTCTAATATTGTTATTAATAATCATACGGTTAATAAAAAAACAAGAGAGTTGATAGGCTTTTCTGCTGCTGCACAAAAGCTAAAACAAGATATAGAAATAGTCTCTCACAGTGAATTAAATGTATTAATTCAAGGCGAAACAGGCGTTGGCAAAGAATTAGTTGCAGAGTCTATCCATCAAAAATCAAATCGCTTTTTATCTAATATGGTATATCTCAATTGTGCAGCCTTACCTGAAAATATCGCAGAAAGTGAACTTTTTGGGCATATTAAAGGGGCATTTACTGGCGCAATAAATAACAGAATTGGAAAGTTTGAACTCGCTAATCAGGGAACTTTATTTTTAGATGAAATAGGTGATTTATCACTAAGATTACAAGCCAAACTATTACGTGTATTACAATATGGCGATATTCAACGCATAGGTGCTGATACCGTCTCCCATGTCGATGTCCGTATTATTGCAGCAACTAATGTTGATTTAATCAAAGCAATTGATAACCATACTTTTAGAGAAGATCTCTATCACCGCCTAAATGTTTACCCAATAATAGTGCCAGCATTACGCGAAAGAATGACTGATATTTTACCGATCGCCGAATATATTTTAGAAAAAATTAAGCATGAATTAGTTCTTTATAAATTATATTTGACGCCTCAGTGCATTCATTTATTAGAAAGCTACAGCTGGCCCGGCAATGTACGAGAATTAGAAAACATCTTATATAGAGCGGCATTAGTGGCTAAGTTTGAACAAAAGAATAAAAATATCTGTATACATACTAAGAATATATTAATAAATAACAAAATAACTCAACCTTTAACCAGCACGCCAATTGAAAAAAAAATTGAAGAAGATAAAACGTATTTATCGCTTCGTGAAGCTACAGAGGGTTTTCAATATCAATACATCAAGAAAACACTGGCACAACAGCAAGGTAATTGGTCAAAATCAGCATCAGCACTACGAGTTGATTGCAGTAATTTACATCGACTTGCTAACAGGTTAGGACTTAAGAATAATTAAGTTATTGACCCGTCTATAAGGCTAGGGTTCAAGATGTAGCTTCGCTCAAATAATGGGGAATATATGCTTACGATCACTCATATCGCAAAACAGTTCGGCGTTTCTCGTACTACTATTTTGTATTACGAAAAAGAAGCGCTTTTGATGCCCGCTTACCGTTCTGAGAATGGCTACCGCTGGTATGGCGACAAAGAAGTTCAACGCTTAAAAACAATTACCTCTTATCGCTCGTATGGTCTGTCTATCGCAAGTATTCGTACATTGTTAAATCGAAACGCAGAATCTCAAACTCAGATATTGAAAGATCATTTCAATGAATTAGAGAAAGAAATTCAAAACCTACGCGCACAACAAAAAGCTGTTGTGATGTTGCTTCAAGAACCGAGTTTATTAGAGGAAAATATTGTGAATAAAGATCGTTGGGTAGAAATAATGGTTGCAGCAGGATTCACTGAAGCCGATATGATTAAATGGCATCAAAAATTTGAAGCACTAGAGCCACTAGAGCACCAGAAGTTCCTAGAGTCACTGGGAATTTCTAGCGATGAAATCATTAAGATTCGCGCGCTATAAAATAAGAACAACCTCAAGGATGAGGTTGTCCACATAAATTATATTCATAAAAAATAATGTTTTGATTATTCTCTTCCAACGCAACAAAAACCACTTTTTGAAGTAACTTTTTCGAAGCCTCATTTTTCATATCTACACCACCAATTAGTTTTTCAGCCCATTGGTTATGACGGCAGCGTTGAAGTAAACCAGTCAGTAATTCGCTACCATAACCTTGATGCCAATGAGGTTCAGCTAATAAATAACCTAAATGGGCGGTAGCAGCATCTGATTTAGAAAGGAAAACAAAGCCAATAATCGAATCACAACCTTTATGTTTAACTGAGCATAAATGACTTTCTGATAACATTCTCATAAGCCAAGTTTCGGCTTCTGATGTAGTATTAATTTCATGAAAATAAGGTGGTAACGATTCGACAACCGAAGCAGAGAGTAAACTAATAATCTCTGATAATAAGGTTGATTTCATTAATTCTGACATCGAATAAAAATCAATATTTACAACCTCAAGTCTAGTTGTTGCAAATGTTAAAGTTTTTAATTTTTGACTATTAATCATAATATTAACCTAAAAGAAGCCTATTATTATATTAAAAATTTACTCAATAATAATCATAAAATTTACATCTTCAATACCGATTTTTACTAATACAACGTGTTAATGGTAGATTCCCTATCACCTTCGTGGGTATTCACTGTAGAAAATGACGGGTATTTCTTACCTCAGATAAAACGTAAATAGTAAGGATAGTGGTATTAGATCGGATAGGTGTCGGCTGAGTTATACCTATTTTTATCTATGCGCTAAATTTTAGTTGTATATGAACTTTTTTTTAGCAATATTATAATGCTGCGTTAATTTTACCGCACTAACTACTGAACTGTAGTTTTAGTATCTACTTAGGTAAAAGGCAAAATATGAACTATCCAAAAACGCTCCCAGAGACTCATAAACAACTTCTAAACAAAATTATTACAGCTTTAAAAAAGGATCCGCGGATACTTGGAATTGGTGCTAGTGGATCATATGCTTCTAACACTATGGATAAATACAGTGATTTAGATTTAGTTATTGCTGTAGACCCAGCAAATTTTGACGATATTATGACTGAACGATTTAATATCATTAACAGTATCGAAGGCAAAATAGCAGCGTTTACTGGCGAGCATGTTGGTGAGCCCCGACTAATTATCGCCCTTTATGCACCACATGCAATACATGTCGACTATAAGTTTGTATCTTTACCTGACGCTGCAACTCGTGTTGATGATACTAAGATTTTATGGGAAAAAGCTCAGCTTCTAACTGATACATTTAAAACAAAAAAACATCAATACCCATCCCCAGAGCCACAATGGGTTGAAGATCGTTTTTGGATTTGGGTTCATTATGCTGCAACTAAAATTGCTAGAGGTGAATATTTTGAAGCTCTAGATTTTTTATCGTTTCTCAGAAATGTCGTCTTATCACCATTAGCATTACAGCAGGCAGGACTTACTCCATCTGGTGTAAGAAAAATTGAAACTCGTTTACCTGAATTTAGTAAAAAATTAGAGCTTACGGTAGCAAAGCCAGAAAAAGAATCATTAATTATTGCTACCAATAAATGTATTGAACTTTATTTAGAGCTTAGAGAATATGAACAAGTAGAACGAAATACACAAGCACAAGAAATGTGCATTGCCTACTTAGAACAAGAAACTCAAGCGTAATCTTTAGGGGATTGAAACATATCCCCCTTTTTCATAGAGCAGACAGCAACTTTGGACAGCCAACTATTTTTTATAAAATAGAGCCCATAAAAAACAAACTATTCCACCGGCAACAAACTCTTTTACTATAAAAATTGCGGCTTATTATTTACATTCTTTATTAAATCAATGCTATTTCCATATTTCAGAATCAACAAAACCCACAATCCGACGGTTATTGCAGTATTTTTATCTGATTATAAGAAACTATATCTATTTAGGGTGCAACTGGTGACTCGCTGATTTCCCTTTGCACCAATGCCCACCTGCATGTTGTTTAAATGCACACATTCGGGACCATTTGCCGCTTACATTGGCATAATGTTCCATAAATTGTTCACTATGCTCAAGCCAAGCATCAGGCGTTATTCCCAATTGTTGCAAAATCTTTAGTTGGCTAGACGCAATAAAACCTTTTTTATCATTACGAATACAGCGACCAGTCCAACCAATAAGTTCGAGATAATCAATAAAAGCAAAATTAATCCCTGCTATTTTTGCTTGATGTTCAGCACCAACAAAGGGTAACAATTGAAAGTGGCCTTTATTTGATGGTGATCGTTTAGCAGAGGCTTTCAGTTGCTTATATTCATGGATTCGCTGCTGAATTGAAGTAAAATCAGACTGTTCAAGTGATGGTGTAACACCTGCTCTAATAGGATTTAAATCAACATACATCATGCAAGATAATAATGATTGTTCATCTAGTAATGCTTGAGATTTAAACCGTCCTTCCCAAAACGCCCCTTTGCATTGATCTTCTTTATTAGCTTTACGGGCTATTTCTTCATTAAGGCAGCGCATAAACCAGCTAATACTGCCTAATCGTTGTTGCCATTCAACTACTAAATTTGATAATGCTTGTTGTTTATCTGCGCCTATTTGCCCTTCTTTTAAAAAATCGACCGCAATAGGATGACCATTAAATAACTGTAACCAACGCGATATTACCGCTTCTTGGGTTAACTTTTGTTGTTGCTCAGTATCTATTTTTAACACCAAATGATAATGGTTACTCATCACCGCATAAGCACAAACATCTATACAAAACACAGCTGCTAATTGTTTGATTTTATTTACTATCCAACCACGACGGTGGTGATAGCTTTTGCCGTTATACGGATCGTCGCCACACAAATATGCACGCCGTACACAACGGTTAATCACATGATAAAAAGGCGTGATTTGAGGCTCTATCAATTTACGTCTCGAAATTGTCATTTGTTTTACCATAAGCAACTTGAAACTTAAGTGTAGTTACTCATGGTTTATGTGCAAGGATATGGCTGTCCTTTGTTTTGTTGTTTTGTTCCGTTTTGGTTTGTTTTGCTCAATAGGGAATGACGGTGGATGGTTCACATTCATTGTAAGCAAGAAATGTTGGAGAAAGTTTTGTCGTCATTGTAGAAAAATGACGGGAAAAGTTAAGCAATGACGAAATAGCAGGCATAAAAAAAGAGGCGCTGATAATCAGCGCCTCTCATTAAATATTATCAAGTAGTGATACTACCGAGTTGTAACCTTATTTTTTAAGGTCAAAACGGTCAGCGTTCATTACTTTAACCCATGCATTGATAAAGTCATTAGTGAACTTATCTTCAGCATCAGCACAAGCATATACTTCAGCGATTGCACGTAGTTGAGAGTTAGAACCAAATACTAAGTCAACACGTGTTGCCATCCACTTCTGCTCGCCAGTCTTACGATCAGTACCTGCGAAGATATCTTGGTCAACAGAGGTTGGTTTCCATACTGTTGCCATATCTAGTAAGTTAATAAAGAAATCATTAGTTAATGTTTCTTTACGGTCAGTGAACACACCGAACTCACTACGTTGGTAGTTGGTATCAAGAACACGCATACCACCGATTAGTACTGTCATTTCAGGCGCAGTTAGAGTTAGTAACTGTGCACGGTCAAGTAGCAATTCTTCCATTGCAACTGTGTATTTTGCTTTTTCAAAGTTACGGAAGCCATCAGCGATAGGCTCAAGAACAGAGAAAGAATCTACATCAGTTTGTGCTTGTGTTGCGTCAGCACGACCAGGTGTAAACGGTACAGATACATCATTACCTGCTTTTCTAGCAGCCATTTCAATACCAACACCACCAGCAAGTACGATTAAGTCAGCTAGAGACACTTCTTTTGCAAAGTTTGCCTTAATGCTTTCAAGTACAGTTAATACTTTATCAAGCTGAGCTGGCTCGTTCACTTCCCAATCTTTTTGAGGCGCTAAACGAACACGTGCACCGTTAGCACCACCACGCATATCAGAACCACGGAATGTAGATGCTGATGCCCATGCTGTAGATACTAACTCGTGTACAGATAAGCCAGATTCTTCGATTTCAGTTTTTAATGCTGCGATGTCTGCATCATTAACAACATCATATTCAACTGCAGGAATCAGATCTTGCCAGATGAACTCTTGTGTTGGAATTTCAGAACCCAAGTAACGAGCACGAGGACCCATATCACGGTGAGTCAGCTTGAACCAAGCGCGAGCAAATGCTGCTGCGAATTGTTCTGGGTGCTCATAGAAACGACGAGAGATTTCAGCATAAACAGGATCAACACGTAGTGAGATATCTGTTGTTAGCATTGTACCTTTGTGCATACCTTCACCGAATGCATCTGGGTACTCATCACGGCCATCTTTAGCGATCCATTGATGTGCGCCTGCTGGGCTCTTCTCTAGTTCCCACTCATGGCTGAATAAGCTATGGAAGAAACCAGTATGGTTCCATTCTGCTGGCGTTGTTGTCCAAGTAACTTCAAGGCCACTTGAGATAGTATCAGCAGCATTACCACTACCGTAGCTTGATGCCCAACCGAAACCTTGTTGCTCGATACCAGCTGCTTCAGGTTCTGCACCAACTTGCGCTGCATCACCAGCACCGTGCGTCTTACCAAATGAGTGACCACCAGCGATCAATGCAACAGTTTCTTCATCATCCATTGCCATACGAGCAAATGTTTGACGAATATCATCAGCTGCAAGTAGTGGATCAGGATTGCCATCTGGACCTTCTGGGTTTACATAGATAAGACCCATTTGAACAGCTGCTAACGGATTTTCTAGTTCACGTACTGCGTCATCTTTATCGTAACGAGTATCATCAGCTAACCATGTTTTCTCTTTACCCCAATAAACGTCTAGCTCAGGTTCCCAGATATCAACACGACCACCGGCAAAACCGATTGTTTCAAAGCCCATTGATTCTAGAGCAACGTTACCCGTTAGGATAATTAAGTCAGCCCAAGAGATTTTATTGCCGTATTTTTGCTTGATAGGCCAAATTAGACGACGAGCTTTATCAAGGTTAACGTTATCAGGCCAGCTGTTTAGTGGCGCAAAACGTTGGTTACCAGTACTTGCACCGCCACGGCCATCAGAAGTACGGTAAGTACCAGCACTGTGCCAAGCCATACGAACAAAGAAAGGACCATAGTGACCAAAGTCAGCAGGCCACCAATCTTGAGAATCAGTCATTAAATCACGAAGATCTTGTTTAACTGCTTCTAGGTTTAATGTTTTAAATGCTGCTGCATAATCGAAATCATCGCCCATTGGGTTTGATTTGACATTATGTTGGTGAAGTAAACCTAATTTAAGTTGATTTGGCCACCAATCGCTTGGAGAGGTACCATTGCCTGGATTAATTGAAGGATTAACCGTTTGTGTATGATTGAATGGGCACTTTGACATTATTATTATCCTAATTTTTCGTATGATTATTGATAATCACTAAACATCATATTGTGTATAAACATAGCCTAATCAAATAATATAGTAACGTTATTTTTGTGGTTAAATTTAAAATCTAATAAATTAAATTTATCACTGATATAAGTGGCTCGCTTATCCGTTAGGGTTAATTTATAGCACTAAAAGAATTAAAGACAATATTAGTTCTCTATCAATTCAATAGACGATAGTTATCAAAAGATACTGATGCTATTAATTTAATACTTTTATCGTAACCATAAAAAATTAACGCCCATCAAAAAAATAGCTTAGGTAAACTAACATCTTATAATTAATGATATTTTTGGTGTGCTTACCACAAAATAGCGTTGATATTTGGAAGGAAGATCTATTATTTATAATAATTAGGGATAATAATGAAAAAGGCTTGGCTTACAATCATTACGTGTTTATTAACCACATCATGTTCAACATCACCTACGCCTGATTGTATTTATAATTGTGCGCCATCAACGAATATTGAAAATAATAATGCTAATAGTAACAACAATAATAATAACATTGGCGCACTCACTGAATCTCAACGCCAAGCATTACTTAGTTACCTTGAAAGCCAAGTTAAAAAACAATGGGGTGACGATGACTATTTACAGGCAGGTAAACACCGCTATGTAAAATACTTTGATGGATATCGCACTCGAGCACATATTGATTTTGATACTGGCAAAATCTATGTATCTACAGTAAGTCAGCATGCACCACAGCACACGCTTAAAAAAGCCATTGAAGAAACATTATTAATGCCAGCGGATCCATCGCAGGTTGATCTTTTTAGCGATAAATCTATTCCACTTAACGGTAAACCTTTTTTATTAGGCCAAGTGAAAGATCACCAAAATCAAAATATTCAATGGCCTTGGCGTGCAGGCCAATATGCTGACTACTTAATAGCAAATAAATTGAAAACAAAAAAAATCAAATATGGTACGGCGTATTATGTTGAAATTGACATGGTAGCGGATCATCTTGAGCAACGAGAATATCAATATGCTGATCTTATTCGTCAAGCCGCTAAACGTTACGATATTGATGAAGATCTTATTTATGCCATTGTGAAGACAGAAAGTAGCTTTAATCCTTATGCCGTTAGTCATGCTGGGGCTTATGGATTAATGCAGGTTATTCCTAAAACAGCAGGAGCTGATGTATTTAATCTGGTAAAAAATAAACCAGGGATTCCAACTAAAGAATACTTATTTGATCCGGCCAATAATATAGATACTGGAACAGCGTATTTTTACATTTTAAAAAATCGTTACTTAAAAGAAGTCCAGCATCCAACGACTAAACACTACACCATGATTTCTGCTTATAACGGTGGTACTGGTGGCGTACTCGCAACCTTTGACACCGATAGAAAACAAGCGATGACAGATCTTAACCAGTTACAACCGAATCAAGTTTACTGGGCTTTAACCAACAAACACCCGAAAGCAGAAGCTCGCCGATACTTAGAAAAAGTACTCAATTTTCAAAAAGAGTTTGAAGCAATGTAATGGAAAGAATATGACATAACGATAACAATAAAGCAGGCGTCTATGTATACTGTGTAGGCACACCTATTGATGTAAATATTCATGGATAAAATATGATCATCCTATTAGTGCTATTTATTATATCGGCATCGACACTGATGATTTCACTGCGTTTATGCCGATTTAACGATAGTCCGAACGAACAATCAGTTAATACTACACCCACATCACCACTGCCGACAACAGAACAAAAACAACAAATATCAGAACAATTGTCATAGTCAAAGTTAAACACACACAATGCTCAGTGTGTGTTTATCACATCTTAAATCGACACTGCATCATGTGTAAACTTAGCTACGTTCAGCAATTGCAGGGCGAATATAGCCTTTATTTTGCTGTAAAAGTGCTGTAGCAGTACCGCTATCAACCCTCGTTAAAATCATCACAATCGCTGTTTTACAGTGACCAGCACATGCATCTAAGGCTGCTTCGGCTTGCTCACGATCACAATCCGTTGCTTGCATCACAATCTGTTTTTGGCGTTCAACCAGTTTGGCATTGGTCGCTTCAACATCCACCATCAAATTGCCATAAATTTTGCCAATACGAATCATAGCGCCTGTTGTCAGCATATTAAGCACTAGCTTTTGCGCAGTACCTGCTTTCATACGCGAAGATCCCGTTACAACCTCCGCCCCTACAACTGGTGTGATCACAATATCAGCTGCTGCCGTCATTGGACTTTGAGGATTACAACTTACACAAGCGACTGTCGCTCCCACAGAACGCGCATACGCCATGGCTCCTAATACATACGGCGTACGTCCACTTGCTGCAATGCCAACGAGTATATCTTGGGCTGAAAAATGGATGGTTTTTAAATCATCAGCGCCCATTTCAACGTTATCTTCCGCGTTTTCAACTGCTTTTAATATTGCAGGGTAACCACCAGCAATTAAACCCACCACTTGCTCTGGCGCACTACCATAAGTAGGTGGACACTCACTTGCATCAAGAATACCTAAGCGGCCAGACGTGCCTGCACCAATATAAATTAACCGTCCACCAAGTGAAAATGCGGTAGCGATAGCATCCACGGCTTGTGCAATCGCAGGTAATGTTTGCTCAACAGCTAAGGCGACTTTTTTATCTTCATTATTGATAACTTTTAGCATCTCTAGCGTCGATAAGGTATCTATCGCTTCACTGGCATTATTGCGGCTTTCCGTGACAAGTGTCGTTAAATCAATTTGCATGGTAACTCTCTAAAATCAATAGCATTAGTGATAGCATAACGTATTCATGTCGCTATTAAATAATAATTTTACGATCAAACAATGGCTAATTTGCCAATCAATGGCCGCAGATAAATACAAAATCATCATACTTTTCTTTACCGCTATCGATTATGCTAACAGCACCACCTCGATACCAATTAAACTTATGACGATTCTTGCTAATATAGCCAACATCAAATCACAATTATCACCTAGCGCTCAAAAGATTGCCGCTTTAATATTGCAGCATCCAAAATCAGTGGTAACTTTGTCATCGCAGCAACTCGCACAGCAAGCTAATGTTGGCCAATCAAGCATCGTTAAATTCACCCAAAAATTAGGCTTTAAAGGGTTCCCTGCTTTCAAAATGGCAATGATCGCAGAATTAGATCGCCAACACGCCATTGGCAGTGATCCGCAGCAATTGCCAAACCAAATTAGCTATAATGATACCTTTATTACGCTCGCGCAAAAATTAGCACACCAAAAAACAGATGCCATCATCGACACAACAAATGCCATCGATGAAGCCTCATTTCAATATATCACGGCACTCTTTACACAAGCGCAGCGTATTCAATTAATCGGTTTAGGTGATGCCGCAGGGATCGCAAAAGATTTTAGTACTAAATTACTGACACTAGGCATGGCGGTAATTACAGAACAAGAGCCCTCACTTCAGATCATCATTACTCGCACACTACAGCCAAGTGATATGCTGTGTATCATTGGTGAAGAGATCCACCAACCAGAGATCATTAAAGCTGCACATCAGGCAACAACGAAAGGTGTACCATTAGTTACCTTAACTTCCCATGATTCCAGCACATTGCGACAGCTAACACAATTTACACTAAATACCTTAGCGGCAGAGACATCAATGTGTAGCCATACTCAAAAATACAATTATTCAATAGCACTTCAGGCTGCACAACAAACCTTAACCGATCTATTATTTATGGCTCTCGCGCAACAATCGCTTAAAAACACGCCACCCAATAATCATTAACTATCGTTAAAATCAGCACCACGCTATTTTTTTATTAAAAACGCGAAAGTTATGCATTTATAACCATGAAAATACGAAAAAAGAATGGAACCACAGACATTGCTAAATGTCACACTGTATAATGGTTTTCATTAATAACGCTCCAGCGATAACAAAAATAAAGTAAAAACCCATTTTTACAAATAATCACAGCTGGATTTATCTTCATGACTACGGATAGAAACTGAATAAGAAATGACTCAAGAAATCCCCAAAACAACCCCAGTTACCCATAAAAAAAAGACCATAAAAAAAGTGGCCTTATGGGCAATGATCGCATTATTAACGCCCATCATCACCGTATCTGGCGTATTAGCCTATGGCGTTAAACTTGACCTTAGCTCACACCGAAATGAAATTAATCAATGGCTAACCAAGACCCTTGATAGAAAAACGAATATCAAAGGAAATATGGCTGTCACGCTGTCATTTAGTCCTGAAATAGAATTAAGTGATGTTACCATTGCTAACCTTAAATCAATGCCATGGCAACCGATGCTAAAATCCGGTGATATTGCCGCTAAAATTTCAGTGCTGCCGTTATTACAAAATACACTCAAAATTGACTACATAAACCTTAAAGATATCTCATTAAACTTACTTCGAGACCAGCAAGGCAATGAAAATTGGTTGTTTAATCAGCCTTCAGCATCACCAAAAACGACTCAATCATCAGCATTTAAACTAATATTAAGTAACAATATTAACGCTGACAAAATTCATATTAACTATGAAGATCAAGTGGAAGGAGCATATTACAGTGGCTACCTTGATCACCTTGCACTAACAAAACCTGACAAATGGTTATTGGTCGCTAAAGGTAATGCTATTGGCAGTGAATATAATCTCTCGTTGACGGGGGATTTACAAAAACTGATTAATAATCAACGCGGACAATTATTTGCAAAAGGCAGTTTTGCTGGCGCTGAAATCGATATCGATGCCAACATAACCCCATTTAGTAGTGGTGATGATTCCACGGCTAATATCAGTTTACAATGGAAAAATACTAACCAGATATCTAACCTCTTAGATCTCGATTTAAAGCATGTTGCTCCGTTATCGATAACCACTGAACTAAGTGCGTCTAATAAAGGTATAGCCTTTGATAATATTAAAGTGCGTAGCCCTATCACTTCAGCAGAGGGTCATGTTGATGTTCGTTTTGCACAAAATGCTCAACAACTAAACATTATTAATGGCAAGTTAGACATTCCCATTATTGATCTTCGTCCATGGTTACAACCGCAACCACAAATGATGCGCGCGACCATGTATGCTGCAGCACCACAACAATCACCACTTCAAAAAGCATTAGATCAATGGTTAGTTAAAACACGTACTCACTTCGGTTTAACTATAGGTAAAATCAAAGGCCTTGGCACGCCAGTTAACGCGATTTCACTTAATATTGATGGTGAAAACGGAAAGCTATCGGCACCAATGGCTGCCAATATTGCGAATGTTGCCTTTAAAGGAAACGCTCGTATAGATGCAACACAATGGATGTCCAAAGTTAACGTTACGTTAGGTGCTAAGGATTCACCATTAGGCGAAATGGCAGGTTGGATTTCAGGATTACCCAATGCAACTGGCCACCTTAAAAATGCCCAGTTGCAACTGACAACGGAAGGGACCAAATTACAACAATGGCTAGATAACAGTCAGTTAGGGCTTACTATCAACCATGCCAATGTTAATTGGGGGGCTAAAGCGTCATTTGCCATTGATAAAGCACAATTATATTCAGGAATGTCACAGCCGTTCAGCTCAAATATTAACGGTAAAATTATGGATATTCCGGTTAAGATAACGGCCAAAGCTGGAACATTAGCCGATATTATCAATCACCGCACTTGGACACCCTCACTGCATTTTTCAAGTCCAGTTTTAGATGTAAAAGCTCAAGGTAAGTTAGTCAACACTAACTGGCAGCAAGGCAGTTGGTTCGATGTTGATGTTCACAGCAATGACGTTGGAAAGCTAAGTCCATGGCTCGGTACTCGTGAGACTATGCACGGTAAACTTAATTTCAAAGGTAAGCTAACCAATAACGGTCAATCGCTTGATCTTAATATTCCTGATATCACGCTACTTAACAGTCAGGGTAAATTAAATTTACAGTGGCAAACACTGCATGATCAGCCCTTTTTAAAATTAAATAGTCACTTTAATACGCTCGATTTTACTCAATTAAGCCAATTTATTAATAAAACTAGCTTACCTAAAGTAGAACAAACGGTACCAACTCAGGGCGTTAATCTTGATGTCCCCATTCTCAGCAATAAAATTGTCATTGCTGATGCTGATGTGAATTTGCACGTTAACAAAATGCTGTGGGCACAACAACAAGTTGATGATATGGCATTTAAAGGGCAAATTCGTAACGGTAAACTAAGCGCCTCACCGTTTAGTGCGCGTTATGCGGGCAGTGTTTATAACGGTGATATTGCTTTTGATATTAATAATCAAACCATTAATTCACAGCTACATTTAGCGGTAAATAAACCCAATATTGGTCGTATTTTACAACAATTTAATGTCGTCAATAATCTTGGAATGAGCTTAGATAGTGCCAAACTTGCAGTGTCATTATCAGGTCGGACGTTGTTAGAATTAATGGAACAGGCAAAGATAGATGCTCAACTCAATGGTGGTAAATTAAAGCTCTCTGATAGCTACACTGGTAAAGCATTTAATATAGCATTAAAACAAGGCCACTTTATTACCGGTCCTAATACGGCGACTCACCTTACCCTTGATGGACAAGCGGCCAATAAACCCGTCGCAATCACGCTTGATTCAGTATCATTAAAGCAAGCCAATGATGGCCGTAAGTCAATTCCAGTCACATTGAATGCCAATGTTGGAGACATCAAATTCAATGCTCACTCGCAGGTTGTATTACCGATTAATCCTAAAAAACTCAATTTAACCTTTGAGGCAACAGCCCCTAACTTAAACCGCTTTGATGACTTTACAGGCATAAAACTCCCCCCTTATGGGCCAGTAAAAGTCGCCGCATCATTATCAATGGATAATATCGGTTACCATCTGCGTGACATGTTTATCAAGGTCGGTAGCAGTACACTTAAAGGCCACGGTGATTTTTTACCTCCACTTAAAGGTGATAGTCGTCATCGCCCTAATATTAAATTAGTGCTTGATGCACCGTTTATTCAGATCAACGATTTCAAGCTCAAAAACTGGCAAGCATGGTTACCAGCAAACAAAAAAACCAATAAACCAACCGCGAAAGATCAGCCTGTGAATATGATTAGCCCGCAAGGGCTAAATTTATTTAATGCTGATTTTAAACTCAGTGTCGGCAATGTACGTTCAGGTAAAGATTGGCTAGGCGCAGGTAAATTAGATTGGACCTTACATAATGGTCTATTAACGTTAAAACCGTTACACATTCAATTACCCGGTGGTGATATCAACATTAATGGTTCCGTGGCACCTAAAGGTGATAAATTTGCCATAAAACTCAATGGACTAGTGAAGAATTTTGATTATGGTATCATCGCCCGTCGGCTTGATCCAACCACAAATATGCACGGTAAAATCAGTGCCAAATTTGATTTAAGCAGTGTTGCTAATACACCAGAAAGCCTAATGAATAATGCTAATGGCTTTATTGGTTTCGCTGCATGGCCCAAGGCTTATCAAGCTAATCTTATTGATCTGTGGGCGGTGAGTTTAGCCGATGCCGTATTACCCACCTTTACCACTAAAGATAACTCAGTGCTTAACTGTGTTGCTGGCGGATTTAATGTCCATAACGGTAATATGAAACAACGTGATTTATTACTTGATACCTCACGCATTCAAGTACATGGCGCATTTGATGCCAGTTATAAGAAACGTGACTTTAACTTGTATTTATCACCACGATCTAAAAGAGCACAGATATTTAGCCTTCAAACCCCTGTAGAAGTGCATGGTACGTTTGAGAAGTTTAATCTTGAAATACCGCTCTCTGCCATCTTTGAAACATCGATACGGTTTACAACCAGCCCTGTCGTGGCGCCATTACAATGGCTGTTTGAAAAACCGATTGCCGCTAATGGCAGTGCGGAATGCCAACGGATTTGGCAAGCCCAATAAACGTCTCACCTTCCCGTAATTTTAAAAGATGGATTTATAATCCATCTTTTTTTTTATTTTGTTGTTTTAAAATAAAGAATCATTATTCTGACCATGATGTAATAAAGACATCATATTTGTTATTATCACATCATCGACGTCGACTAGGTTATTATGAATTCAAAACTTGATAATGTACTGCTTAATATAGCCCTCAACCTCAGTGCAAATCTTGCCAATAAGCAACACTACCAACACCTTATTGATGGCATCGATCAAGTTTTCCCTTGTGATGCCAGCGCCTTATTTATATTGGATAAACAAGGCTTATTAACCCCTGTTGCCGTTAAAGGGTTATCCCCAGCGGTATTAGGACGTCGGTTTTATCCTCAAGCCCACCCGCGTTTAGAAGCCATTATGGCCAGTAAACAACCGGTTCGATTTGATGCCAATTCACCATTACCCGATCCTTTTGATGGTATTTTGCTAAATGAACAGCAAACCATTGATATTCATGATTGTTTAGGTTGTAGCTTATACGTTGAAGGACAATTGGTTGGCGTCTTAACATTAGATTCATTAACCGTTGGCGCATTTGATGACATTGAAACCGTTGCCATTGAAACCTTTGCGGCTTTAGCGGCGGCAACGTTACGTAATATCGCCCAATTTAATGCACTAAAAGATCAAAATAAAAAGCAAAAATCACTCACAAATACATTGATCCAACAAGCACGCTCACAGCAAGGTGAAATGGTTGGCATTAGCCTTGTAATGCAACGGTTACGTACCAATATTGCCACCGTTGCAAAGTCTGATTATGCGGTGTTGATCAGTGGGGAAACAGGCACAGGCAAAGAGTTGGTTGCGCATGAGATTCATGCCCAATCTGCACGCGCAGATACGCCAATGATTTATGTAAACTGTGCCGCGCTACCCGAAGGATTAGCTGAAAGTGAGCTGTTTGGTCATGTAAAAGGGGCATTCACCGGCGCAAATAGCCATCGTGCAGGTAAATTTGAATTAGCTGATGGCGGAACTCTATTTTTAGATGAAATTGGTGAGTTACCACTACTTTTACAAGCAAAATTATTACGCGTGATCCAACAAGGTGAACTGCAACGGGTTGGCAGTGATCAACATTTACACGTTAATGTACGCATTATCGCCGCAACCAACCGTCAATTAGAGACAGAGGTCGAGCTTGGTCACTTTCGTGCTGATTTATATCACCGCCTTAATGTCTTCCCTATTTTTGTGCCTTCCCTGCGTGAGCGCCATGATGATATTCCCGTGCTTGCTGGTTATTTACTTGAAAAAGTGCGTCACCAATTTAATATTCCAAACCTACATATTCACCCCAAAGTCTTGAGCATGCTTGAATCTAAACCATGGCCAGGTAACATTCGTGAATTAGAACATACACTTACACGTGCTGCATTACGTGCGATACAAGATGAACAAAAGACCATAACTAATCAATATTTTGATTTACCACCAACCAATGATGTTAAAAACACAACCCATTTTTTCCCTGAACAATCACAACCAATGCGACAATTAGTTGAAGATTATCAAAAACAGTTAATTGAACACACGCTTGAAAAAACAAACAAAAATTGGTCAAAATCAGCTGAATTTTTACAAATGGATCGCGGTAATCTCTATCGAATGGGAAAAAAATTAGGTATTAAATAGCAGCGCGATCAAACCACTGCTGTCATATATACAACAATGACGATGTATTTATAACATCATCAATAAAAGAGAAATAAAATAAAACCTATTAAAACAACAATATAAAACATGGCACGGTTAATGCTAAATGGCGATTAGATAATATTTATAATTAGATAATCAAACGCTGGAGCTTTTTCATGTTTTGTATTCAATGTGAACAGACAATAGAAACACCAATTAAAAAGGGCTGTTCTTACGCCGCAGGTATGTGTGGCAAAACGGCTGAAATTTCTGATCTACAGGATGTGTTAGTTTATACCTTGCAAGGGGTATCATACTGGGCGGATCTTGCACAACAGTTTGATATTGTTGATGACGAAATTAACCATTGGGCACCACGTGCATTCTTTTCGACCTTAACCAATGTCAACTTTGATCGTGATCGTATTCTTGCGCTAACAAATCTTGCTGCAAGTTATAAGGCACGTTTAACACAAGCTGTAACAGCAGCAATGACACTGACACAACAGCCATTACCGACCCTACCCGCAGTGGCTACATTTGAATTACCCGATAATATTGACGCTATCTTAGCGTTAGCACCACAAGTTGCCGTTAACCGCGGTTATGAAACTATCAATGAAGATGTGATTGGCTTACGTTTATTGTGTTTATATGGCCTAAAAGGCGCAGCGGCTTACATGGAGCATGCGCGTGTATTAGATCAAACTGATAATGCTATTTATGCACAATACCACCACATCATGGGCTGGTTAGGTACAGATCCAATGGATCTAAATGCATTACTTGAGTGTTCAATGGAAATTGGTCTAATGAACTACAAAGTAATGGAAATGCTTGATTTAGGCGAAACTAACACCTTTGGTCACCCAGAGCCTAGCCAAGTAAACGTTAAACCAATTCAAGGTAAATGTATTTTAGTCTCAGGTCATGACTTACACGATCTTGAAAAGATCCTGCAACAAACTGAAGGCAAAAATATTAATGTTTACACCAATGGTGAAATGTTACCTGCTCACAGCTACCCTGAACTGAAGAAATACCCTCACCTAGTGGGTAACTACGGTAGTGCTTGGCAGAACCAACAGATTGAATTTGCCAATTTCCCTGGCGCCATTGTGATGACATCAAACTGCCTAATTAACCCTAATGTAGGTCAATATGCAGATCGTATCTTTACACGTAGTATCGTGGCATGGCCTGGTGTGGCGCATATTGAAGGTGATGATTTCACTCAAGTTATTGATTGTGCTTTAGCACTAGACGGCTTTAAACACACTGAAATCGAACATATGATCACGGTTGGCTTTGGTCGTAATGCGCTAATGGCAGCCGCGCCTGCTGTTATTGATCAAGTTAAACAAGGCAATATTAGCCACTTCTTCCTTGTTGGTGGTTGTGATGGTGATAAAGCAGAACGTAGTTACTTTACTGATTTTGCAGCACAAGTTCCTCAAGATTCACTGATCTTAACTTTAGCTTGTGGTAAATATCGCTTTAATAAAAATAACTTTGGCGACATTAACGGTATTCCACGTTTACTCGATGTAGGCCAATGTAATGATGCTTATTCAGCAATTCAGTTAGCCCTTGCATTAGCGAAAGAGTTCGATTGTGGTATTAACGAATTACCACTGACATTAGTGTTATCTTGGTTTGAGCAAAAAGCGATTGTGATTCTACTGACCTTATTTGCACTCGGTGTTAAAGGTATTTATACCGGTCCTACAGCACCTGCATTTTTAACCGATAACCTACTTGCTATTATTGCTGAAAAATTCGATATGCGTCCGATCTCAACCCCTGAGGCAGATCTTAAAACTATCTTAGGCGCGTAATCTTACACGTATAGTATTGACGTATAACATTATTGCCCCTGTTGTTTATATAACCTGTTGTTTATATAAATTATAGGGGCTTTATTTATTCATTTCGATTTTTTATAGGCATGATAATGTTAGATAAATGGCAAAATCACCAACCAGAAACATTTGTTTGTATTAATAAATGGCAACAAACACCAGACACTGTCACCATCGAATTACAGCCACAGGTTGGTGCTGAATCCATTGATTTTAAACCAGGACAATTTGTAAGTTTAGGCATTCGTATTGGTGAAGAATTACTTTTTCGAGCCTATTCCATTAGTTCAACACCGCAACAATCAACCTTACAGCTCACGATTAAACGAGTAGACGGCGGTAAAGTATCAACTTACCTTGTTAACACACTAACCATTGGTGACAAAGTACAATTATTAAAGCCAACCGGAGAATTTAACTGTGTTGATCACCCGCCAGAAAACCAAAGTGTATTATTGATCAGTGCAGGTTGCGGCATTACCCCTGTCTATTCAATGGCCAAATATTGGCTTGAACATAATGCGAATATTGATATTTGCTTTATTCATGTTGCCAAAAGCGCCCCACAGACACTCTTTTTAGATCAACTGATTCAATTAGACCGTGATTATCATCACTTCAATTTACAGTTACTCTTAAAAGATAAAACAAACACAGAGTTTCACCAAGGTCGATTAGATAAAGCATGGCTAAAACAGCTCACGCCTAACTTACATCAACGAACAATTTATTTATGCGGCCCTGAAGGATTTATGGAAGATGTAAGTCAATACTTACAACAACTTGAATTTAATATGGCGCAATTTTTTCAAGAAAGCTTTACACCTATTGCCGCACCCGTCGCTGAAGTAACCACACTAACAGCAGAAACAGCTACAACCGAATTAACTTTAACTGTCCCTGCTTTTGGCAAAACAGTAACGGTTAATCATGGTGATAACTTAGCAACCGCACTTGAAAATGCAGGACTGCCAATTCTTGTTGCTTGTCGCAGTGGCGTTTGTGGCTCATGTCGTTGTAAAGTTATACCAAACAGCGTTAATTCAAGCAGTGATATGACCTTAACCGCCGCAGATATTGAACAAGGTTATGTTCTTGCTTGTTCATCAACCTTACTTGATAGCACTAACGTGAGTTTTTAGTAATAGCGAGTACCGCTAAATAAAAACCCGCAGATTCGCTCTCTATTTCATTGTAAAAATAGAGAGTAGATGCAGGTTTTTTATTATTGGCTATTTGCAAATAAGATTAGATTTCTTTCATCGCTGAAACGACAGATGGATCATTAATCAAATTAAATAATAGGCTTTTAGCCGCGGTTCTCTGCGCATCAGATAATACTTTCTTAGGATTTTCTCGCGATTGAATCAGAATATTTGTAATGAATTTGCTGTTTGTGCCTGACAACTCATAGACAAAACGTAGCGTATCAAGCAATTCTGCTTGCGGTAAGCTATAAACAGCCATCTCACAGCTAAGACCATCCATCGCAAGAAAGTTATTCACTACCGCTTTACGCTCAGCTTTAAAGATTTCTTTTGCTTTAAACCCATCAATAAGTGCTTGCACTCTTTCAGCGATAGCAACAGGTACTTCCATTGTTTTAGTTTCATAAGTCATTATTGCTTCCCCTGTTTTTGTTCATTTCTCTTGTTAATATACTATTTGTATATCCCATTAGCACGAACGATTATGAATACTCCAAATCATAGTGCCATATTAGGCTTTGTTCTAAAAACTAGCACACAAAATAAATCAATAATTCATACAAACAGCCATTATTTATCTATTTCCCAATGATGTTTTTTAAAAAAAAGGGAAAAAGATGTGTACATCAGCAACACAGCTGCTATTATCCGTCTCGCTCTGTTGTTTAAGAGTTATTAAATGCAACACCAAGTAACAGTTAAACTAAAAGTTACAGTGACGTTCTCGTTTTGTATCTCTGTGTTTCCCTTGTATTGGCAGTAACATTAATAATTTAACCACGTAGCACATCGCATTTTAGCGGTTAATTAATCTCAACTAATAAGGGACATCTCATGTCTAACAAAACAACTGGTCTAGTAAAATGGTTTAACGAAGAGAAAGGTTTTGGTTTCATTACTCAAGACAACGGCGGTGCTGACGTATTCGTTCACTTCCGTGCTATCGCTTCTGAAGGTTTCAAAACTCTTGCTGAAGGCCAAAAAGTGTCTTTTGAAGTAGAGCAAGGCCAAAAAGGTCTTCAAGCTGCAAACGTTGTAGCTCTATAATTTATCTTTTTTGATAAATGAAAAAATGCTGGCTAAGGCCGGCATTTTTTATGCCTGTTATTTGGCATTTATAAAAAGAAAAAGCCGACAATTCTCTCGTCGGCTTCAATATGTATTATTTACAGCACATCATCATTCACATCACAAACTATCGACGCAGGGCATTAAGTTTACTTTGGACTAAGCCAAAGACAGTATTTGATGGATAAAAACCATGTTCAGCTTCTACACCTACAGCATTACCCGTAAATATTTCAATTGCTTGTGAAACATGATTGATCGCCCAAATAGTAAACTCTCCTTTTTCTACCGCTTCGACAATGTCTTTACGTAACATTAAATTATGCACATTTGACTCAGGAATAATCACCCCTTGTCCAGGCGTTCTCCCTTTGATACCACACACATCAAAAAAGCCTTCAATTTTCTGATTCACACCACCGATTGGCTGAGCTTCACCAAATTGATTCATTGAGCCAGTGATCGCTATATCTTGCCGTAATGGTAATCCAGAAAAAGCAGACACAATCGCACACACTTCCGCCATGGATGCACTATCACCATCAACACCACCATAGGATTGCTCAAAGGTCAGATGGGTGGTTAATGGTATCTTCGCGGTTTTACCAAATACGGACGCTAAATACGCCGAGAGAATCATCACCCCTTTTGAGTGGATATTACCGCCTAATTCAGCACTCCGCTCAATATCAAACACTTCACCACTACCGTAAGCCGTTGTCGCAGTAATACGACTTGGGGCGCCAAACTGATAATCAGAGGTCGCAATCACCGATAACGCATTCACTTGCCCTACTGCATGTGAGTGGACATCTAACAAAGTAGTACCTGTTACGAAACTTTGCATCACATGATCTTTTAAACGACTAACACGCAATTCTTGATTGAGCATCGCTTGTTCAACATGGTTGCTACGAATCATAGTGGCATTAGATGCACGGGCAACGTAATTTGTTTCACGTAATAAATTCGCAATATCTGCCGAATGTAGCGATAACTTGTTTTGATCATCGGCTTGGCGTGAACTGTATTCAATGATGCGCGCAATGGCTTTACGATCACAATGCAGCATATCGTTATCATGCACAATGCTGGCAATAAAACGTGCATAATGCTCTTCTGAGGTATCATTACGCGGCATATCATCTTCAAAATCAGCCGTTACACGAAACAGTTCTTTAAACTCAGGATCATAATGTTGTAATAGTTGATAAGTTTGATAATCACCAAACAGAATAATTTTCACATTCAGTGGAATAGATTCTGGCTCTAATGAAATTGTTCCAGATAGCGTCACTTCTCGTTCAAGCGAGCTTAAATTTAGCTTTTGTGCACGTAAAGCACGTTTAAGACCATCCCAAACGTAGGGCCGTTCAAGCACTTTCACCGCATCCATCATTAACACGCCGCCATTGGCGCGGTGAAGACTACCTGCTCGAATTAATGAAAAGTCGGTAAAGACAGTACCTTTATAAGTGGCGTTTTCCACATAGCCAAAAATAGAATGATAACTTGGGCTCTCTTCTACCTCGATTGGAAATTTACGGGTATCAGATTGATGTACCAAGACGTTAACTTGATAACGGCGCGGCATTTTTTTATCTAATGACGCATAAGCGAGTGCCACTTGTTCTTCATTTTCTTCTAAAAAAATATCTATATGCTCTAAAATATCGGCATACATATCAGCTAAATATGCTTTTACATCGGCGACTTTTTTATATTTTAATTGCAGATCTTTAATACAATGACCCACAACTTCTTGAGCAATATTTTCATCCAGCTTCTGCTGCTTATCTGAGTATTGTTCTTCCCATTCTGTTAGTTTTCGTACGATTCCGCGTAGCTCAACTTCCAAATCATTAATGGTATTTTCAAATGCTAGCTGATCATCAGCCGATAATGCCGCAAAGCTGTCTTCGCTATGGGGCTCTTTACCGTTCATCGCCACTAATTGATAATCACCTTGGGTTGTGATTGAAACACTAATACCGCGTTCTTCTGCACTTTTCGTTAATGATTTTAAGGTGGTCTCTTGTTTTGAAGCTAATTCTGATTTTAATTTTTCAGCACGCGAATAATAAAGTTCATTGTCAAACGCTAAAGGAAACGCTTTTACTAACCGCTTCATTAAACTTTCAATGTCTTTTTTAAAACGACACCCTTCTCCTGCGGGTAGTTTTAGTACTTTAGGGCAACGTGTATCCCCAAAGTTAGATACATAACACCAATCATACAGTGCATTACTATTACCATTTGGCTCATGTCGATTTAGATAACGCATCACCATGGTACGTTTACCTAGCCCATTACGGCCAATGGCATAAATATTGTAACCTTTTTCTTTTATCGACATCGCGAACTCAACTGCATGTTGCGCGCGCTCTTGTCCTACTATTTCATCTAATGGTGTAAGGTGTTTGGTTGACTTACACGCATCACTCAATCCATTTAGGGCTGCAACTCGATACAGCTTGTCACTGGTTAGAGGCGCTAAAGGCATAATCGATCCCTCTCATTTATGACACTTACTATTAAGTTTACGCACAAATAACGGACGATTAAGTGATGTAAGGTAGATTTAGTGCTAAGGCTCTCACTATTAACAGTTTTTTGATGAAATTTTAACCACAAAAAAGCCCAACCTGATATTTTTATAAACAAATATCATATTGAGCTTATTTTTATCGCTTTATTAATTACAAAGCACTAAGGTGATGATTAACCTAACGTTACCATTGCACCTTTGCCAACACCTTCATAGGCAAAAACGTCCAAACGATCAGTTGTCGCCAGTTGGGGCTTTATTTTCTCAGCAATGTAGCTAGCAAGTAACTCAACCGTAGTGTCTGTGGCTAAAATTTCCGTTACCGATTTAGCAATCGCTAATTCAAATTCCCCTTGCGGCGCGGTATAACGAAAACCGTAATGGGTATCATCATTAATATTAACAGCACTACTTAGCGTTAATTCACTAACACTGATCACATCTTCTTGTGACCCTAAATAGATATCATGCCAGCGTTGCGCCCATTGCTGTTCTAATTCAGCATTGCGTTGACCATTCACAACCAACTCGACAGGTGAGCGGTGACCGTGAGCAATGCGTTGGCAATTACCATCATGTTTTTTCAAACCATGGCTGTAATGATAAAACGCACCATCGATCTTCTCATGACGTAAAGTAATTTCTAATCCTTGCACATTGCTAGGTAAATGGCCCAACAATAATTGCTGTACATACTCAGTCACACTTTCAATAGTGATTGCATCTGTATCAATAAAGCAAAAAGCTTGCTCAGGACTATGCAGATGAATAGCGTGCTGATCACTGATCAAATCAACCGTCATATAATCTGCTTTCGTTGCTGCGGTCTGAATAGCGACTGAAGCTGAAGGGATCAATAATCGGTGATCAACATATTGATCAACAAGTTGTTTTATTTGTTTTTTTACGCGGCTGAAATCAAGCACCATGCTCATTTCATTTAACTCACCCGACATCACCACATCAAGAATCCAACTTTCACCCACCATTCCCCGTTGTGGACATAAGTAAGATGCGTCAATTACAGTGAGATCTCTAACGAATAGCTTCAAGGTGAAGTCCTTTATTGATAATGGTTGTCGTTTACTAGGGGGATGCATTATACGCGGCTAAACAGGCGAGTAAACCATCAGTTTTCTTGCCTGTTAATAAAATGCGCCAGTATCTCGATAACACACTGATATTATTGAAATAACCACACTAGAGCATAAAAAGCAGATATTAGAAACGGTAATTCAATGATGCATACCCTGTCAGCACACTTTTTATTTGTGATGCGGCTTTATTAGAAGACCATGGTTTAATATCTTCACCTTGAGTCGCGGTATTGCGCATTCCCATTTCAGCTGAAATATGGTTTGAAATTCGCCAAGCCACACCCGCTTGAATACCAATAACCTGCCCAGATTGGCTATGTGAACCATAATTCTGACCTTTAAGATCCGCGGTCATATAGCCTAAATGAGCACCAATAAATGGATTAATCGCTTTACCTGCACGGAAAAGATAGTCTGCATTTAAGAGATGTAAAGTCACGTCCGTATCAATAGCTTTAACGCCATCTAAATCAGACTGAGTGCTCATCTTTTGCCAACTATAATAAATACGGCCAGCACCACCCGCGGTATAGAAACCAAGATCGACACCTATAAACCCTGCAGCATCAGGCGCTGAAAAGCGATTGATCAGCGTTGTGTTGTTACCATTAACAGTACCCGCTGTCATACTAATATCACTACTACCCCCCGTTAAACCCACAAAATAGCGCGTGCTATCATCAAATTTAACTAGCGGTGTCGCGGTATTATTATCAGTAACAGGTTGTAAAACAAAAGGTTCAGCAGCTTGGACTGAGGTTGATAATAATAGCGAGGTAAACGCACTAATAATAAGTGTTTTATTGATCATGGCTTAGCTTTGTCCTCTTATTGTTATAGTAGTGACATTATATCAATGATATTTAATGTAAATTTTCATTTTTATAATACCTGAATAATTGATCAATCCCGAGTAATAACATCACAACTGATGCTTATAAATATTCTCACATTTATATTCTTAACAAAAGACTAGGCATAAAACTGAAAAATAATTATACCAACCAGAGATATTTAAAAGTGATATTCCTCACAAAATAAAGACATTTTTCCCCGTATAACTGAACAATTACCCACTTAACTAATGAATAAAATGAAAAAAATACCCTTTTTAGCATCAGCGATAACCACAGCATTGACCGCTGTTATCGCGTTTCCAGCAAGTGCTTGTACAACCATTCTCGTTGGCAACCAAGCCACAACTGATGGTTCTTACATTATTGCTCGTAATGAAGATTATCAAGCCACTAACGCCAAGCATTTTGTTTTACATCCAGCGGAAAAAATGCAACAAGCTGACTTCCACGGGAATGCGAATAATTTTAGTTACCCAGCTGCTAAAAACGCATTGCAATACACTTCAATGTCAGATTTTGACACTAATAACAAGAGTATGGGCGAGGTTGGCTTTAACTCTGCAGGTGTTGGTCTTTCAGCAACCGAAACGATTTACAATGGCGCTAAAGCACTAAAAGCAGATCCATATGTGACTCAAACAGGGATTGGTGAAGATGCCATTGAAAATGTGATTTTACCCCGTATTCACTCTGCAAAAGAAGGCGTAGAGTTACTTGGTAAAATCATTGAAACTCAAGGCGCAGCGGAAGGTTTTGGCGTTGCATTTGTTGATAACACAGGTATTTGGTATTTAGAAAGTGGCAGTGGTCACCAATGGATGGCTGAAAAAATTCCAGCTAATAAATATTTTGTGTCGGCGAACCAAGGTCGTTTAAGTACCTATTTACCGAATAATCCTAACTACATGGCATCACCAACATTAGTTAGCTTTGCTGAGCAACATGGATTATACAAATCAGAAGCAGGTAAACCGTTCAATTTCCACGCAGCTTACTCGCAAGATACGCCTAATGATGTAACGTATAACTATCCACGCGTGTGGACATTACAGCATATGTATACTCAAGGCTTAACCACCAAGATCGAGCAAGGTACCACTTTCCCTGTTTTTCTAAAACCAACCAAAAAACTCAGTGTTGCCGATGTTGAACAAGGTCTACGTAATCATTACCAAGGAACATCTCACGACCCATACGCAACCCAAAACCCTAAAGAAGCTTACCGTCCAATTTCGGTATTCCGAACTCAAGAGTCACACGTATTACAAGTGCGTCCAAATTTACCCACCGCTATCGGTGATGTGGCATATATCTCATACGGTATGACAGCACTTGGCGTTTACTTACCTTATTATCAAGGTATGACAGAAGTGCCTCATGCATTAACTATTGGTACGAATAAAGCCGATAGTGCTTCTGCTAACTGGGCTTTCCGCAAACTACAAACTCTTGCGATGACGAATTGGAAAGTCTTCTCTCCAATAGTACAAACGGCTTACCATAAATTTGAAGTACAAACGGCATCAAAACAGCGTGAACTTGAAAAAAATTACCTTAAAATTTACAAACGCCAGCCTCAAAAAGCACAAGCGTTAATCAACGATTTTGAGAAAACAACGGTTGCTGACGCATTAGCGTTAACTGAACAACTAACCAATACTTTATTTACCAAAATGACATACACCACCGATATGACTTATCATTTTGAAGGTGCGTAATAAATAATATTGGCTTAATAAGTCGACATTAAGCGCCATTTTAATAACAAGAAGATCATTCGTGATCTTCTTGTTTTTTATTTACAAGCTGCATCGTTAAGCATGATTGTGGTTAATATTCGTTTCATAACATAATAGAGGGTAATCATTGGCAACAATAAAATAGCAATCGCAATACCATAACTCATCCCCGCTGGCACACCAATTCCCCAAGCTAATGTAAACGCAACCCCTCCGACAACATCCTTTATTATGTCAATAAATGAATAGTGACTAAGCAATAAGGGTAGCCATGGTAAAATCAAGATACCAACCCCAATACTCACCATTTGTATTTTAATACTTTGTTTTAACATATACACCTCACATTTGAACACTGTTTTATTGTTAATTAAAAGACACCATTAAGCAACAACATTTCCAATCACATTATTATTTCGAAATAATTAACTGAGTTAGTACTTAATTATTACAATTGAGTAAAAGTTATTTGAGTTTTCATCTGCTTATCATTTACTCAATTTTGGTTATAATTTGTGTCACATAACGGCCTTAAAGTTGCTGTTATTCAATCTATTTTCCTGTGTATTCCTAATTGCTTATCAGCAAATCTTTCCTAATGGAGGGCACAATGAATCAACAACGCGCAGAGAACCTTTATTACTACCTGAGAGAACAAAATACACCACAAAAAGAAATGAATGTGGTGATTAAACAACTCATTGAAAATTATAATATCAACTTATATCCACTCGATCGTCGTTACCGTGCTCGTATCGGTTATTCTCCTAATCGTTATGATATTAATAGCTATGGTACCGCAGGATCTCGCACCATGAATCAAACCCGTGGTATGCAAAAATCACAATAAAGAGCCATAAAAAAACCCTAATAATTGATAATTCAACTATTAGGGTAATTGCTTCACAATCTATTAGTGACTACATCACCCTTTTAGGCGATCAACAATCAGTGGCACTAAAGATGTGTAAGCATACCAAACGGCCGTAGCAATGATCACGGTCCATACAATGCGAGAAACCCATTGTGTTCGTTGCATATGGCGTGAAGGATCGGGTTCACCACAATGAGGACAAAAATGAGCACGACGAGATACTGCCCCCTCACAAGCTGGACAATCAGTTAAACGCTTAGAACGAGGCTTTGTCATAATTTCAGTCGCTATATTATCATCACTTGAGCGTGATGCGGGTTGGCTAAAATCAGGGGTATTCGCCGGTGGCGCTTTATGCCCAGAACGTTTTTCTGCATGTAATGAAAATGATAATTCCGGTTTATTAGTATCATTATCGTCATCAATAGCAGAAAATTCAGTTGTCTTCACAATCATTCACCCTTTGATCAATTTTCGTATATATAAGGCTCAAAATTAGAATAACAATCTCCATTTAAGCTGATATTAGTACACTAATAGTACTACACCGCAAAAACTAATCAGATATCATACTATGAGCAAAAGTCACGATTATGCTAAAGCTTCGATAAATAATCATTTCTAACCTTAGCGTTTAACAAAACTATGCCATGAATTAATTCACACCCATAAGGGTTTTATATTTCGTAATAGCTTGCTGGCAAAAATCACGCTCATCATCATCTTCAATATTATTGGTTAATTCAGCAAAAGCTTCATACCCTACTTTGCCATTTTTTACTTTCCAAACCGCATAAGACGCTTGCTTATCTAACTCGATACGCATTCTTTCACTATCTGACAATTGGGTTAAATTATACATATTATTCTCAGCCTCCTTTTTTATTAATTCTACCCAAGATCAGGATCAAGAAGAACCCTTTTCAAGCGCCATTCTTTTAATGGTGTTATTGCTGTTCAAGAGCTATCTATTAGCACTCCCCGCATGTAATCCATTACATTTCAATCACTGACTAATTTTTAGCTACAATTAACAAAAACCGCCAATCTAAAATAAAACATTTATTTATTAAATAATTAAATATTATTACGCATATTTTTACACTTAATTAGACATAAAAAAGAAAACGATACCCTTCACATTTTCAACAGATTTGGTAATCAATAAGACTAATATAATAAAACAGCCTTAATTTTGTGACTCAGATCTCAAGATTTGAATATTTAATTCCATAAACTACTACCATAAATTGAAGCACAAACGTTGCTTCTGATAATTCATAAACCTAGGAGCTCTTCATGGCTACTCCACATATCAATGCCGAAGTTGGCGATTTTGCAGAAACAATTTTAATGCCTGGTGATCCACTACGCGCACAGTTTATTGCAGAAACTTACCTAGAAGACGTAAAACGTGTATGTGACGTACGTGGCATGTACGGTTTCACTGGTACTTATAAGGGCCAACCTGTATCAGTAATGGGTCACGGTATGGGTATTCCATCATGCTCGATTTACGTACATGAACTGATCAGAGATTTTGGTGTTAAAAACATCATCCGTATTGGTAGTTGTGGCGCTGTTCATGATGACGTTAAGTTAATGGACGTTATCATTGCAATGGGTGCATCAACTGACTCTAAAGTTAACCGCATTCGTTTTGCTAATCACGATTTCGCCGCTATTGCTGACTACCATTTATTGGAAACAGCAGTAAACCAAGCACGTGCACAAAATGTGGCTGTTCGTGTCGGTAACGTATTCTCAGCGGATCTATTCTACAGCCCAGAAGTTGGCCTATTCGACAAGATGGAAAAGCTAGGCATCCTAGGTGTAGACATGGAAGCTGCAGGTATCTATGGTGTTGCGGCAGAGCTTGGTGCTAAAGCACTGACTATTCTAACTGTTTCTGATCACATCAAACGTGGTGAGAAATTAAGTGCAGAAGCTCGCCAACATTCATTTAATGAAATGATGAACGTAGCGCTAGAAACAGCTATTAATCTATAATCTTTTATCGCGGTCATAGGCCGTTTATAATAGATATTCGATCTAAAGTGGAAAACGTATATTTGAATATGTTTTCCATTTTTTTATACCTGCTAATATTTAATTCATCTAATAAATTGATAATGTTAACAATATCTCTATATCATTATTTTACTTAGGTATAATCACGCATTCTTAAATCGTAACCAGGCAATGATCTATGACTTCATCTTCACCATCCACCACTCTAGATCAGTTGCCACCAGCTTGCGATAATATTCAATTCAATTATTGTAAAACCGTCGCCTGCGCTAATTTTAGTCGAACCGATCCTAATTTATATGTTCTACAAAATAATAATCCTCAACGGCCAGTGCTTATCTGTCGTGAATGTGGTGCGTTTCCGCCTGTCATCAATAACCATGATGTGGTCGCAGAAAAACAACGCTTAAAACTAGAACAAAATAGTGGTTTAGCGGCTTGTGCCAATCAACATTGTCCTCATCACGGGCTGCCTGTTCTTACCTATCGTCAGCATTATCATGCTTTTGGATTTAGTGGTGAACGTCAGCGTTATCGCTGTCGAGCCTGCCAACATACTTTTGTCGATCCTTGGTCAAGTAGTAATAATAAACATCAGTTGCAACAAAAATTATTAGCGTATTTATTTACGGGCTATACCGTGCGAGAGATTTGTCGACGTCTGACAATGAATCCAAAAACATTTTATGACCAACTCAATAATATTGCGGCACGTTGCCGTCACCAATTAACCATTTTTGATGCTCGTCTAGGAAAACAATCACAAGCGCGTCAACTTGCGACAGATCTTACGCCTTTACAACCTCACAGTAATAACGGCGTATTATGGATAGCAACAGCAGAGGTTAATTCTGGCTACGTGATGAGCCAACATGTCAATTACCAAACCCAGCCAGCACCCTCCTCGGTCACTCATCATGACGCCTATTATAATGGAACTCGGTTTATTACCCCTCATAACCATCATTACCCTTTAAGTGTGCCGCAATTATCACAAGGGTTATTGGCCCATATTGATACGACTTATCGCCAAATTTTAGCCCGTAAAAACATGGAAAACCCACTCAGTGGTCAAGTCAGTATCAATTATCCAACCAAGGGTTGCCTCATTCGTCCTCAATATACGGTGTATAGTCACTTCTTATACTTACATGAGTTGATTAATCAAAATACGCCGACATTAGCGGTATTTATGCCGCAAGAAACGTTACTACGTTCAGCATGTTTGTCAGTTTTTATTGACCGAATAAATAACCATACCATTGACCCACTTTACGTGGTTGAAGATCCGCAATGGCAACACGGACAACACGCTGAAAAAATTGATATCGTATTAATGGGATGGTGGCGGGATAGGTGGGCGTTTAGTCGTAATAAAAGCGGCAATGGCAATAAAGGCATCTGTCATCTTGGTGGTAATAAAAAAGATCAACAACATTGGTTAACGATTGCCACCCATCGTGCTGCAACAGCTTACCAACAGCGTTTTTATAATCAGTTTAACCATATGGTTAATGAGCCACGACGAAAACTTCGCCCTGCCAGTTTATTACCTTTATTAGATATTTATCGTGCTTGGCATAACCTTTGCCATCAAAATAAAGCTGGAATTACGCCAGCGCAGACACTGGGGTTAATGTCTTCACCAATGACGCTTGAACAACTATTGCAGTAGCATAGCTGTTGTATATTTGAAAGAAACACTAAATAACGTCAAGGCGATGGTAAAAATCGCCTAAAGTAAACTCCATTTTTTCGAAAAAAAGCTCGAACTAAAAATTCGAGCCTTGGTTGTTTTGACTAACAATCTAAATTAAGTCGCGTTAATAAACTTCACACCAATCAGACTTCATGTCAATCAATGTCCAGTCGGCTCTAGAGTTAGCTTCATCTAATGCTTTATCGAGTTTACCAACATGGGATTTACGATCGTATTTCCATTCACGTTCGGCATCAGTATGGTGCACAATCATTGCCATTGAATTGGGGTGGCTTGTTGCCCATTGCATCATAGCTTGATCACCATCTGAATTTCCCACCGCTAAAATAGGCTTCTTACCTATAATATGTTGAATATTAGTGACCTTTCCGGCTTTATCATCAATAGTTAAAATAGACGCATCTTTAGTGACAGTCGGTTTACCATCATTATAGTTGTAGTTATATTTAAGCGCGCTACCAATGATCTGCTCTGAAGGGACGTTGTAGACTTGTGGAGCCCACGCCCTCATAAAATCAACGCCGCCTCCCGACACAATGTAAGTCTTAAAGTCATGCAGCTGAAGATAAGTCAGCATCTCTTTCATTGGTTGATAAGTAAGAGCGGTATACGCTTCATTAAAGCGTTTATCTTTTGCGACCTTCAACCATTGTTTAACTTCTTGTTGATATTGCTCAACCGTCATACCAGAATGGGTCGCCATAATAATTTTTAATAACCCTTCTTCTCCACTACCAAGAACACTCTCAATATTACCTTCAAGTACAAACTTAAATGGTGCTTGAGTTTTCCACTCAGGGTGATCAGGTCCCATCGCTTTTATACGATCTAATGCAAAGGCAAATTGAAAGTAATAAGGCTTTTCCGACCACAGCGTGCCATCGTTATCAAACACAGCGATACGATCCTCAACCGCGACGAAAGTCTTGGATTTGGCTTTAGTGGCTTGCTCCACAAAGTCTACAATAGCGGATTTACTCTCACTATCTTTCCAAGAAGGGAGCAACGCAGGATCACAATCTTTAGCAAAAGATGAAAAAGAAAAGCTTGATAAAATCGCGACTGACAAAAGGGTTATTTTCTTCATAGCATTACCACGCAATTGAATGAATGACCGAATGTAATTCATTTTAGTTCGTTAACGCTGACTTTCCACTTATAAACACTATAACCGATACTTATGTCGCCATTAGAACAGTTCTAAAACAAGGACTGCGCAGTACCAACAATACTGAGCACTTTAAAGACATGAAATCTGTCTCCACACCTCTTGGCACTCGCTACAAGGAATCACAATGAAGGACTTTACATATGCCCATCCACTTATTTTGATTGATATCATTTAACATTTAGATGATGTTATTTAATGATGTATTAACTTTTCGCCATTAGTAACCAGTACAAATGCTCAATTATCAGATCAAATGTTCAACCAATAAAAAGCAAAAAAATACATTTCTTTTATAGCAAAAGACTAAATAGATTTTGAAACCGCTTTTATTGCGATCTGAATATGATTTATTCCCATTTTGAATTGACAAAAAAACCAAAAAAGACAATTATCAATCCATCAAATGCTCTAGTGCATTCCATATGCTCACGCAGTGAGTTAATGGTTATCATTAATGTGCTTAGAGTAAGTATTAATTCTTTTGAACATGGTGCCATTTAAGGCTATAACTAATGCCATCATGACATAAGCCCTATACATAAGGTCGATAGATATGAGCACAAAATTAGAACAACTACGCGCACTAACTACTGTTGTTGCTGACACTGGTGATATCAAAGATATCAGCAAATACCAGCCTGAAGATGCGACAACAAATCCATCATTGATCTTAAAAGCGGCACAAATTGCTGAGTACGCTCCTTTAATTGACCAATCTATTGCTTATGCAAAAGCACAAAGCAATGATAAAGCACAGCAAATCCAAGATACTTGCGACATGCTTGCAGTAAACATTGGTAAAGAAATCCTAAACGTTGTTCCAGGTCGTATCTCAACTGAAGTTGACGCACGTCTTTCTTTCGATACTGAAGGCAGCGTAATTAAAGCACGTCACCTAATCAAACTTTACAACGATGCTGGCATCAGCAACGATCGTATTTTGATTAAACTAGCGTCTACTTGGGAAGGTATTCGTGCGGCTGAGATTCTTGAAAAAGAAGGCATCAACTGTAACCTAACACTACTATTCTCTTTCGCTCAAGCACGTGCATGTGCTGAAGCTGGCGTATTCCTAATTTCACCATTCGTTGGTCGTATTATGGATTGGTACAAAGCGAAAGAAGGTCGTAGCTTTGAAGCACAAGAAGATCCAGGTGTTATCTCTGTAACTAAGATCTACAACTACTACAAAGAACACGGTTATAATACTGTTGTTATGGGCGCAAGCTTCCGTAACATCGAAGAAATTCTTGAACTAGCAGGTTGTGACCGTCTAACTATCAGCCCACAATTACTTCAAGAGCTTGAAGATGCAACTGGTGTTGTAGAGCCTAAGCTTGTTGCTGCAACTGAACTAAAAGATCGTCCAGTAGCAATGACTCACGCTGAATTCCTATGGGATCACAACCAAGAAGCAATGGCTGTTGAGAAACTAGCTGAAGGTATTCGTAACTTCGCAGTAGACCAAGGCAAACTAGAGACAATGATCGCAGATCGTCTTTAATCGTTAAGCACTATTTCAAAAAGCGGCTCCTAGAGCCGCTTTCTTAATTTAAATTTACTTAATATTTTGGTGGAAACACTATGGAACATAAAATGTTAGCTAACGCTATTCGTGCCCTAAGCATGGACGGTGTACAACAAGCAAATTCAGGTCACCCAGGCGCACCTATGGGTATGGCTGATATCGCAGAAGTTCTTTGGCGTGGTCATATGGACCATAACCCACAAGACCCTAAATGGGCTGATCGCGACCGTTTTGTATTATCAAACGGCCACGGCTCTATGCTTATTTACTCTCTACTTCACCTAACAGGTTATGACCTATCAATTGACGATCTTAAAAACTTCCGTCAACTGCATTCAAAAACACCGGGTCACCCAGAATACGGTTACGCACCAGGTGTTGAAACAACCACAGGTCCTCTAGGCCAAGGTATTACTAACGCTGTTGGTATGGCGCTTGCTGAAAAAGCAATGGCTGCACAATTCAACCGTGAAGGTCATGATATCGTAAACCACAACACTTACGCTTTCATGGGCGACGGTTGTATGATGGAAGGTATCTCTCACGAAGCATGTTCTCTAGCGGGTACGCTAGGTCTTGGTAAGCTAGTTGCTTTCTGGGATGACAACGGTATTTCTATCGATGGCGAAGTAGAAGGTTGGTTCGCAGACGATACAGCTATGCGTTTTGAAGCTTACGGCTGGCACGTAATTCGTAGCGTTGATGGCCACGATGCTGCAGCAATCAATGCCGCTATTGAAGAAGCGAAAGCTGAAACGACTAAGCCTACGTTGATCTGTTGTAAAACAATCATCGGTTTTGGTTCACCAAACAAGGCAGGTTCTCACGACTGTCACGGTGCTCCACTAGGCGCTGAAGAAATCAAAGCAGCACGTGAATTCCTTGGCTGGAACCACGGTCCATTTGAAATCCCAGCAGACATCTATGCTGAGTGGGATGCAAAAGAAGCAGGTAAAGCGAAGCAAGCATCTTGGAACGAGAAGTTTGCAGCATACACAGCAGCATTCCCTGAACTAGCGTCTGAGTTTACTCGTCGCATGAACGGTGGTCTACCGGCTAACTGGGAAGCTGAAACAAGCAAAGTTATTGCTGATCTACAAGCAAACCCAGCTGATATTGCATCACGTAAAGCCTCTCAAAACGCACTTGAAGCATTTGGTAAACTATTACCAGAATTCATGGGCGGTTCTGCTGACCTAGCGCCTTCAAACCTAACTATGTGGTCTGGTTCTAAGTCAATCACACCAACAGATGCTTCAGGTAACTACATTCACTACGGTGTTCGTGAATTTGGTATGACTGCAATCATCAACGGTATGGCACTACACGGTGGTTTCGTTCCTTACGGCGCAACATTCCTAATGTTCATGGAATACGCACGTAACGCACTACGCATGGCTGCTCTGATGAAAGTTCAGAACATTCAAGTGTACACACACGATTCAATCGGCCTAGGCGAAGATGGTCCAACTCACCAACCTGTTGAGCAAGTATCATCACTACGTCTAACACCAAACATGAGCACATGGCGTCCATGTGACCAAGTTGAATCTGCTGTTTCTTGGAAATACGCGATTGAGCGTAAAGATGGCCCAACATCTTTAATCTTCTCTCGTCAAAACCTAACTCAACAAGATCGTACTGCAGAGCAAGTTGCTAACATCGTTAAGGGTGGCTACATCCTTAAAGATTGTGCTGGTAAGCCAGAGCTAATCTTGATCGCGACAGGTTCTGAAGTAGGTATCGCAGCAGAAGCATACGCAGAGCTAACAGCTGCTGGTCGTCAAGTACGTCTAGTTTCTATGCCTGCTACTGATTTGTTTGATAAGCAAGACGCCACTTACCGTGAAAGCGTTCTACCATCAGATGTTACAGCACGTATCGCTATCGAAGCAGGTATTGCTGATTACTGGTACAAGTATGTAGGCCTTAACGGTCGCATCATCGGTATGACAACATTTGGCGAATCAGCACCTGCTGAAGAGCTATTCAAAATGTTCGGCTTTACTGTTGAAAACATCGTTAACAATGCTAAAGAGCTACTAGCATAAGTTAATCGTTAAAAAGAACCGTATTTGTTGTTCTTAAATAACGAATCTAAAAATGGTCTAACGAAGGTTAGGCCATTTTTTATGGTTTATACCTACAACTATATACTGAATGAGTGTTGTTTCATTAAAATGACACCACAATACTCTTTAATAATGCACTATTTTCTCGTCATTGAGCGAGTGTTAGCCCTTACAAAATACGTTACAACTATTTTTTAGCGTTTATTTCACTTCACTAGAAGAAAAATACTGCTTAATACACAATAAAAAACGCTATAAATCAGCTTAGATCTACTTTGAACACATAATTTATATGAATATTGTTACTTTATTACTATATTTTCATGCTATTGGTCATGATAATTACGATTACTTTTAGCGCTCATTTTAATGGTTATTATTTAACATTTAGTTCACTGTATTCATGGTATAGATATATTATTCAATACTCGAATCTATTAACCATAATAAATAACTATTAATTAATACTTATTCTGTCAAAAAAACAAATAACCGCTTTATTCCTCTTTAAATACATTGTTATTATTAATAGCTATGTTTCCATTTTTACAGACTAATATAAAGGTTAATAATTATCTTTAATTAATTTTCCGCATGATGTTTTTTGATTCTTTATACCTATTTTTATTATTCATCAATTATCAAAAATAGAATATTTGATTAGAAAAAAGTATATTGTCCAAATTTAAAATAAGCGTAAATTAAATCCCATAGACAGACACAAACTTATTATTAACGCTGTTTATTGAAGGATTAAGAATATGAGTCATCATAATAGTCAAGAACATCAAGGTTCTCAAAAAGGTCATCAACATACTGCTGAAGCTGAACATGTGAAGATGGAACGTCGTTACGGTGAAGAAGTAGAACACAAACATGACCGTGACCACCATGAAGTACGTGACCATGAAAAAAGTCATCCACATACTCAACATGGTGGCGATCCTAAAGGCCATAAACACCCAGAACAAACTCATGGCGACCGTCATGAACATGATGAACATCGTCATCACAAAACCAAAGAGCATGATCATAAAGAATCATCTCGTGAGCATCACAAAACTTCAACTAAATAATTAATTATTTAAAATTAAGTTTTATTAGTGATACTGTAAAAGCCGATTTAATAGTGGTAATAATTATATTATCCATTTAAATCGGCTTTTGTTTGTTTTTGTAAAAATATAATTTTATATTTTACTTATTCAATAAATACGGCGATATAAAGTCAAAAACCTCTTGTTCACATAAACCAACACTTACGTCAATTCCTGCCTGTTTTAACACATCAATACCTTTACCACTATTTCGTGGATCAGGATCAAGGGTAGCAACTACCACTCGCTTTATCCCTTTATCAACCAAAGTATGTGCACAAGATGGTGTACGACCAACAAACGAGCAAGGCTCCAAAGTAACATAAGCGGTAACATCATTAAGTGGCAATGCATAATTTGCTAATGCCATCGCTTCAGCATGATGACATCCTGGAGCTTGCGTAAAACCTTCACTCACAATTTTCCCATCTCGCACTAACACACACCCAACAGGTGGATTGGGACGACAAGCGGGTAATGCTTGATGTGATAATGCTAATGCTCGCTGCATAAAGCTGATTTCTTGCGCTAATTCTGTCATAACAACTTCACTTTAAAAAATCACAGAACGCTCATTCTATACTGAAATCACGCTAACCGTTATGTTGAAGCCATGAATAACAAATGAATCAGTAACTCACCCTCAATTCAGGAGCGATAGGTTTAAATATCTTCTCTGAATAACATGAGGTTTTTCATGAAACGATTAATAATAACACTAGCATTATCGCTAGCACTGCATTCATTTTCAGCATTAGCATCGATACCAACGACCGCCACACAGCCTCCGTTAACGACTCAACATATGATTGAGTATATCGATCATACTCACCAATTAACGGCTGTAGAAAAAATTCAAACTGATGTAGTCAGTTCAATTAATATCAATAACTATTTACAGATCAACTCTCATAAAGATCCGCATTTAGAGCAACGAGAAGTCGTACTTCGTCCTAAGAAAAAATACACCAGTAGTTATCAGAGCCACAGCTAGGCCAAATAACGACTAAGATGATCAAATATCGTCTTTTTCTCTAAATACTCTATTCGCCCAGCTTAATATTGCATCAATCAACTGGGCGAAATTGCCTTTTCTGCATCTTTGAAAGGCAAAATACCTTATACTCATCATTTATATGCTTTCTAACTGTAATTATTGAAAATTTAAGTAAAAAAAATAGCGCCTACAGCATTAATTCATTTAAGGTTCAGAATAGCTATGTTTTGATACCTATTCGCCAAATAAGCCAAGTGCCAGCGCACCCATTAAGAATAAAGAACTGACGAGTATTATGTTTACGTTAAAAACGACAGTACTAACTAATTTTGTAAACTATCGCCTTATTAGCCTGGTTGGGCTTTCAATCATCACTACTGCTGCCGTATTATCAATTAACACCACATCATCAACGCGCCATAACGAAATACAACTGCCTTTAATTACTTCCCCTCAAGTTGTATTAAATACTCTAAAACCAGCTGCAGTAATCAAAAATATTATATTGCCACCAACTTATGAATATGAAGTTAAGCAAGGCGATACACTGAGTGAAATTTTTTCTCGTTTGAATTTACCGCAATCAGATGTCAAAGATATCATGGCGGCAGATTTAAATAGCTTACAGATTGATAACTTACGCCCCAATGACATTTTACGATTTTGGGTAACAGACACGAATCATCGCTTAAACAAAGTTCAACTACAATTTAATGTCGCGCATATGATTGACTATACGCGAGATAAAAATAACGACTTTGATGTTAAGGAAGTTACCATACCAGGTGTATGGCGAGAAAAAGTCATTAACGGTGATATTCACGGAAGTTTTAGTCTATCTGCAAAAAAAGCAGGTCTAAGCCACAATGAGATCAATGAAATTATTGCTATCTTTAAAGACAAGCTTAATTTCACTCATGACGTAAAAGCAGGTGATCGCTTTGAAGTTGTGAGTAAGGCGAAATATGTTAATGACAAGGCCAGTGGTGATACTGAACTACAGGCTATTCGTATTTACACCAAAAAACACCAGTACTCGGCTTATTTAAGCAGTGATGGTAATTTCTATGATCAAAATGGTGAAAGCTTACAGCGCGCATTTTTACGTTATCCAACAGCAAAACATTACCGTATTAGTTCACAATTCAACCCTTATCGTCGCCACCCAGTAACGGGACGTATTCAGCCACATAATGGCGTTGATTTTGCCGCACCAGCAGGAACACCTGTATTAGCAACCAGTGATGGTATTGTAACTCGTGTCACAAACCACCCATACGCTGGCCGTTATGTTGTGATTAAACATAGTGCGAATTATAGTACCCGTTATCTACATAATAGCCGCATCCTAGTAAAAGTTGGCCAGCGAGTGAAACGAGGCCAAGAAATTGCATTATCAGGCAGTACTGGACGTGTTACTGGACCACATATTCATTATGAATTGTTGGTTCGAGGAAAACCAGTTAATCCATTAACAGCGAAAATTCCACTAGCTGCTTCGGTTTCACATCAACAAAAGAAAGCTTTTGAACTTGATGTAGTGCAATACAATCGCCTAATGCAACAACCATTACCATCCAAAGAAAGTGAGATTCAAGTCGCTAGCAACGAACCAAAAGATTCATAATAATCCCCATAAAGGCATTGCTAACTAACGGCAATGCCTTTATTAAACACTGCAACAACAGAACACTCTCATCTTAAATACACTCTGATACATTTATGTTACTTAAAATTCAATTAAACGTGATATTGTTCCTGTTTTAAAATGGATTTAATGATTATTCTCAAACTGTTATAACGCAGTTCCAATGCGAAAATATTAATTAATCGTTATCTCTCAATAGCCCATATACAGGACGTATCTATGGCCACAAAAAATACCCCGTTTGAATTTGCAGATCTAATGGTCGAACCGAGAAGCCATGCTAATTGCGAACTTGAAATTGCTCGCCTATATACTCACTCCCCATTATCCGTCTCTGTTGATATTCTGCATGGAAAACATCCAGGCCCAGTATTACTGATCAATGCAGCTATTCATGGTGATGAGCTCAACGGTATTGAAGTTGTACGTCAAGTTATTGAAAAAATAGATTTATCAAAACTACACGGCACTATTATTGCAGTGCCTGTCGTGAACGTGTTTGGCTTTATTCATAAATCACGTTATCTTCCAGATCGCCGAGATTTAAACCGTTGTTTTCCAGGCGCAGAACGCGGTTCCATCGCAGGCCGTATGGCGTATCAATACTTTAATCAAGTTGTACGCCGAGCTACTCATGTGGTTGATTTGCACACTGCTGCAATCTACCGCACTAACTTACCGCAAATTCGTGCCAACCTTGATAACCCACAGGCTCAAGCAATGGCAATGGCATTTGGCTCTCCGGTAGTGGTTGACGCCAGCCTTCGTGAAGGCTCATTACGTGCCGCAGCCGAAGAATTTAATATTCCCGTGATCACCTTTGAAGCAGGTGAAGCACTTCGCCTTGATGCCCATGCCGTTGGTTCAGGTGTACAAGGTGTATTAAAAGTAATGCAGCACTTAGAAATGTTACGTACGAGTCGCAGTAAAAAAATAGTAGAGCCAATGGTGCCAAAGGCGACACGTTGGGTACGTGCTGATTCTGATGGCTTACTACGCTCACACGTTGCATTAGGTGAAAAGGTAGATAAAAACCAAGTTATTGCGACGATCAGCGATCCTGCTGGTAGTAATCAAATAACAGTGATTGCACCACAAGGTGGCATTGTCATTGGTCAGCAAACACTACCACTCGTGAACGAAGGTGATGCTATTTTCCACATTGCGTTTTTTGAAGAACCTGATGGCTTAGTAGAAGAGCAAGTTGAGTCTTATCTTTACGATGCGATTGAAGAACTTGATGATGATTTAAAATGGGGCATGACCAGTTAATTCAGCTTTATCATTAAAAGAAGCCTCTAAATAAAGTACAAACAAAAAGAGAAGCATCATTGGCTTCTCTTTTTTATGGTATTTATTTTGTAACTTACTGTTTATTTGCATGTCTGAAGTAATTGCTGATATTTTTCAGGTGTATCAATATCATGATAAATACCACTTGATGCATCTAACTGTAAATATTGCTCTTCACCTGTTTGCAATACTTGCTTCATTTTCGCCGTGGCAGGTAAGGCTAAAATACGTGGAATTAATGTGGCATCAATAAATACAGGATGCCCTGTTTGGTCTTGGTTACCAGGAAAAATAACGCCAGTGTGACTTGCTTTTAATAACTGCGTAAATACATGCGGATCGATACAAGGCATATCTGCATGAGTAATAAAAAAGCGTGAGCTGGTTACGGCTTTAATGCCCGTTTGAATTGAACTTAACATCCCTTGCTGATAATCAGGATTTACCACCACGAGAATTTGTGGATGATGTTGATAACGCCGCATCAGCTCATCAGATCGATAACCCGCAACTACAATCACTTTTGAGCAACACACTAAGGCATGTTCAATCGAAATATCAAGTAAGGTACGACCACAATATGGCAACATGGGTTTCCACGCCCCCATCCGTGATGACAACCCCGCAGCAGGTATCACACAATCAACCATGGCGATAATCCCATGAATCACATTCAATGCCATTTTTAACTGCGATCACTTCAGCGATCACTGCAATCGCAATTTCAAACGGGGTTTTACTACCAATAGCCAATCCAATGGGGGCATGCAGACGAGCTAATTGTGACGGGTTATATTCACCAATTCGCATTAATCGTTCACGACGACGAGCACTGTTCGCATGTGAACCTAATGCACCAATATAAAACGCATTGGACTCTAATGCCCCCATCAATCCCATGTCATCAACACGAGGATCATGGGCAAGTGCTAACACGGCGGTATAAGCATTGGTATAACGCTCAACAAAAGCATCCGCAGAGCACCATTCAACATCAATGCCCCCTTCTGCCGCTGTCCAACGCCAACTTTGACTGTAATTTTCACGAATATCGCACAATCTTACAGTAAATCCAGCTCTCACAGCTAATCGTGCAACCTCTTCACTGACTTGGCTTATACCCAATAATAATAACTGCCAATGTTGCTGGTAATGCACGGTTAACCACGGTGAAGGATATGTCGTAATATCAGCCCCACTGATAATACGGCGTTGCTCAGTTTCAATATTAATAGCACGAATAAAGGCAGGCGTTTGCTCCGCAGCGACTAACCAATCATCAACAAAATGACAATCATTAGGATATAAATGTTCAATCAATAAAGAGATGTGACCACCACACGGCAATTCATAGTGGCTCCCATTCGTGGCTAAATGATTTCCATAATCAAATAGTTGTAACGGTTTATCTAGCTCATGTTGTTGAATTAGCTTCATAAAAGCATCTTCAATACACCCGCCAGATATCGATCCAGAGCGAATATCACCTTCAGTAGCAAATAAAGCACCAACGGGACGAGGAGCTGACCCATAAGTGGACAAAATAGTACATAACCACACCGTTTTACCTTGCTGCATCCATGTCTGACAATCTAATAATACGTGTTTATCTAAGGCATTCATAAGTCGTCTATCACTTTGTTTACTTTAACAACAATACCAAAGTTAGCCTGCAATAAAGCAGGCTAATTTTATCTTTAATCGTTCGCTAATTGCTTTTTAACTGCAGCAACTTGTTTTGCTGTTGTCGTTGTTATTTGTGAAGAAAAACGCTTATGCAAATACGTTATCAAATCAGCCATTTGTTGATCATTTAAGCTGTTTTTGTAACCTGGCATAGCATAATAAGTCTGCTCCTGATTATAACTTTGTCGTTCAATACCATTACTTAATACTGCTACTGTATTGAAAATATTACTGTTTTCAATTGTTGCATTATTTTGTAATGCAGGGGCTACATTAGGTGTTCCTTGTCCATTTTGACCATGACAACCAGAGCACTTATCCATATAGATACGGTATCCTGGTAACTTAGTATCAAATTGTGACGCGACAAGTGACGTTAACTTCGGTTTAGATACTTCTAATGATGAGGGTGGTACTTGATTCAATAGATAACTGGTTATCGCACTAATATCATGGTCACTAAGTTGCGTTAGACTATGTTTTTCAACAATATACATATCATTAAACGCCGTGCCTTTTGATGATTGTCCGGTTTTTAAAAACTGAAATAAATCGTGGAATGTCCAATGTTCTTGAGTAAGATTTTTAGAGGTAATATTAGGCGCATTAAGATTATTAACTACCGCACCTTCCAGTGCATGTTGTTGCTCTGTTGCCATCATAAAGTTACGTGGAGTATGACATTCACCACAATGGCCTAATCCTTGTACTAGATATTTACCGCGATTCCATAGCGGACTTTCATTTGTCGTAGGAGTAAAAGTTACTTTATCAAATGCGATAAGATTCCATACTTTTAGACCCATACGAATATTGAATGGGAAAACAATACCATTTTCTCTATTCGGTTGTGTTGCCGGCTTGGTTTGCATGAAATACGCGTATAAAGCTTGCATGTCGTGATCATCAACACGATGGTATGACGCATAAGGCATTGCAGGGTATAAATTACCTTTAGGGGCGACACCATTACGCACTGCATCAACAAATTGTTGGTAACTATAATTACCAATACCGTGCTGTTTATCACTACTAATATTGGTGGAATATAAGGTGCCAAAAGGTGTTTCAAATGCGCGTCCACCGCCATAGGGTTGACCATTAGCAATAGTATGGCAACCACCACAGTCACCAGCAGCTGCTAAATATTTACCTTGCGCGATCAATTGTGCCATATTTTGTGATAATGGCGCTTGTGTGTCCGTTGAGGCTGCTTGTGCATACACCCCGCAGCTACTTAATAATAAACCACAAACTGCACTAATTTTTAAACTCGGTTTCATTTTACTAACCCCGGCTGTGACAATACTAAATCGCGTAAACCAACGTAGTATTTACGGTAACCAGAACAACGACAAATGTGTTTTTTTAACGAATTTTCAATCACATTCTCAACTTGTTCTTTAGCGATGGGTTGTTTTGCCAATTGCTCAACTAATACAGTTGATTCATTAACAAAACCAGACGTACACCAACCACATTGGAAAGAAAAATGGTCCACAAATGTCTGCTGTACTGGGCTTAATGCTGTGATTTGTCCCATTACGTTACGTTTAGCGTGACCTTCGACGGTACGTAGTCTTTTGCCGTTAAAGTTACCCACGCCATTAATACAAGTACGTTCAGTATGCGAACCACCATCAGCGTCATCCACAATGATAGAACACGCATGACACACACCAATACCACAACCAAATTTAGTCCCTGTTAACCCTTGATACTCATGAAGAAAATCAATCATCTTCACTGATTCATCAACATCTACTGGACCGACAACATTACCGTTAATAGTCATTGTTACAGTGATCATGCGAGTGCTTCCTTAATATCATTAGCGGTGACAGGTAAGTGGTAAAAACGTTTATTAGTAATTTGATAAAGTGCTTCAGTAACAGCGGCAACAATTGGAATCATCACCACTTCAGCAATGCCTTTACGTTGATCTGAATTATTAAATGGCGGCAAAATAGTATGATTCATCTGCCATACACCGACATCTGTAGCTAATGGCACTTGATAGCGATTGAGGTTCCAAGTACCGTTGCCTGGGCCATCTTCACCGGGTGGTAAGTATTCGTGTAATACATGCCCAATACCCATAACCAAACCACCTTCAATTTGGCCTTCAACCAACTCTTTAACGATCACTTTTCCTGCATCAAGCCAAGTTTGTGTGGCTACAATTTCAACTTTGCCAGAACCTTCTTCAACGGCTAATTCAACCAAAACGGCACAAGGAGCGTAATACACCACCATCGCATTATTTAACACAGTCGCTGGATAGTTAACATTGCTACGATCTAATAAATGCCAGCCATCACTGGTCATTAAATTTTTCTTATTTGCATTAGCGCCATGACCATATTTGACCGCCATTGCATCTAGTTGATAAGTTTTTGTTTGTCCTTCAACAGTGAAATCAGCATCTACCCACCCCCAACGGTTAAATGTATGCACCATTGCCCCAGTCACTAAACCTTGTTGATGTACATGTTGTGCGAGCATATCTAGTGGAAGTGGCTCCATGCCTTTAGCGCTTAACTTACCATCCACCCAAACAGCATCTTCCATCGCTCCAAAATCCATTGCAGCCAAATCACCGCTGTAATACAACTTGCTCCAAATTGCTTTTGCCGCAGGCCATATACCGTATTCAAAAATCACTTGAGCAGCACTTTCCGTTGCTTTAGATTGGAAATACGCGGACGTTGATGCCGATGATGCGTAAGGAATGGTTGGTGTCCAGCGTGGATTTTGTTGCATTTTGTCTTGGTAAGCTTGACTCATCGTAAACGGCGATTGAGTATTGATCATCTGTAGTGGATCCCAACCATGCACTTCAGCAAGATTAATAGTATCTGCTGGACGACCAAAATAATCAGCTAAAACTGCAGCTTGTGACGTTTGTGCACCAGTGCCGATTTCCACAGCAGAGATCCCCATCACTAAGCGACCTGTTTTATCCATCTCAATATAAGTTGAAGGCGCATCATCACCCGCACCATAGTCTTTAGTACAAATAGCAAAACCAGTACCAAAGCGTTTGTTGGGATGTTTTGCTTCATAGGCTTTACGACGTTGCTCGCGCTGGGTCCACATTTCATGCTGCTGTGCTTGTTTTAATATTTCAGCATAATGTTCAGTACTGGTTGGTACCGCACCTTGCGTATTTAACTGACCAGTTTTAATGGTATTTCGCAGTCTTAAATCAATCGGATCAATATCAAGTAATTGTGCCGCTTCATTAACCATCATTTCCATGGCAGACATTGTTTGTAATGTACCAAAACCACGCATAGAACCTGATGCTGGGTTTTCAGACACATTCGCAACTGCGGTAATATCATTCTTTGGGAAGTAATAGATAGATTGCAACGCACTCGCGCCCACTTCAGCAACAACAGAACTAAAGTTTTCACGACCGCCACCATCAAGATCCATGTAGCTCACGATCCCTTGAAATTTACCGGTTGTTTTATCAATCGCTAATTGGTTATGCATGTTGAAGGGATGACGTTTTAGACCTGATTGAAATTGTTGAAAGCGATCATTTGCCATTCGCACAGGATGCTTACTGTACATTGCTGCTAATAAACCATAGAAAGGCAAAATCGAGTGATCTTTACCACCAAATCCACCACCAATAAACGGTGAATGCACCACTAGATTCTTCACTTTTCCAGCCAGAGGCCCGTTGTTTAACATCTTAGTTGCAAAACCAAAGAAATTAGCGGGTGATTGAGATGATGGAATGGTATGCATGGTTTGAGTTTTAACATCAAACCATCCATTAAAACATTCTGGCTCTAAGAACATAGGATCAATAAATTGTGTTTGATAATTACGATCTAACACAAAATTATTATCATCTTTTAGGCTAGCTTTAATATTGTCAGCAACCGCCATTTGTTGTTCTAGTGCAGTGCCTAAATGATTGGGTTGTGGCCAAAATGGTTTATGGTTAACATAATCAGGAAAATTAACACCATTTTTTAATGCACTGTATTTATCAGGTAATATACCTGCCGTATTACCTTGCTCACGAGTAATACGCCATACCCCCCATGGGTCTTTCTCTGCCGCAACTAAAGGTTGTTGTTTCCCATACTTAATAATTTCATTATTAAACTGCAATATATTTTTAGCGCAATGATAGGTAAGGAAATCATCGAATATAAGTAACATAACAGCCTGACCAATATAATCAGGCATAGTCCCTGCCGTCACTAACATATTTGTGCCATAAAATTGTGGTAATTCAATTTTATCTTTAGTTAACGTTGTAGCTGTAACAATATTACTAGGTTGAGCATTTGCTGGTAATAAACTTAAATCAACACCTTGATAAATACGATCAGCACGATCGGCACGAATATAAAAAGCCCATGATTGCTCACTTGGCCAACCATCAATATCAGTTGATCGTAAATCACGCCCATATACTTTTTCACCGGTGACTTTAGCTATAGCATCACTTCGAAAGCGTACTTTGAAATCAGACTTCCAAGATGATGCTAATTCAGGAGCAACTAAACTATTACTTCCATCTAAATTAAGATTAAATCGGGCTAAAGCGGGAACAGTATAAACACAGATACCAGCAACAATGCCATGCTTAATAAAACTTCTTCGCGAAAGTTCCATTGACATGATTAACTCCTTTCACTTTCTCATTATAGTTTTTATATTATTTCAAAATGATAATTTTATTTTAATAAATAACAGTACGAAAAAATCAGTCATTAAAATTAAGATAACATCTTAAATTTTTCACTTACATACAATAGATATGCTCTAATATCATATACTCACAGTGAATTTAGAACAAAATATGAATATTTATTTAATTGGAACAAAGACAACATAAAAACAACAACAAGGTTTACATATGATGTTTATTTTTACTAAAAAGTTAAAAAAAAAAGACGTTGCGTATAAAGAAATGAGATATTCATTCCAAAAACAAAGAAACATTTAATTAATATTGATTTATAAGTTATCAAGTTAGCCTATAAAATATCGCCATTTTTATGACGTTAAGCCATAAAAAAAGGATAGGTTATTAAACCTATCCTTTTTATTTTTATTAAAATAAAATAATTAATTTGATATCAATGACGGTATGATTCATAAAGGAACCAGACACGACGCTCTGTTTCATCAATCCAATTATCAATCATACTCACTGAAGAAAAATCATTACGCTCATCACATAAAATATGCGCAGCACGAAGTTCAGCTGCTAATTGTTTATTATCTTCACACAACTCAGCAAGCATATCTGCAGGTTCAACATAGTCAGCGTCGTTATCTAAAATACGCTGCATACGTGCGATTTCACCAATAGAACGAATAGTACGTCCACCAATTTTACGTGCACGCTCAGCAATATCATCAGTCATTGCAAATAACTGAGTGCTTTGCTCATCCAACATTAAATGATAATCACGGAAATGTGCACCACTCATATGCCAATGGAAATTTTTAGTTTTCATATAAATCGCAAACACATCAGCTAAAATTGCAGTTAATGCGCCACTGATCTCTTTAGTCGCGTCTACACATAAATCTGTAGGTGTGGCTAGAGGACGAGTAAGATGTTGTTTTGCGTCTTCAATTTGAACTTCATTCAAGATTGTAGTACTCATCGTCTTTTCCTTAGTAATAATTTTGTGAACCCATTTACTATAGTCCGCTAGATTTGTATGACAATAGTGGATACCTGCAGATAAATGCAACCTAACTTTACTTTCTTCTTACTTAATAGTATTAGTTTTATTTCAGTATAATCGTAACTATATTTATTTTTGTGACATGATAATTTGCTTAAATATAGCCAGCTGTTTACCCTCTAAAAATAAACACTGCAATAATAATTAATATAGGTAAGGCAATGGATAATTCATTTGGATACGCAATTGGTACTCCTGGAATAAAATGGGGCGCTACAGAAAAAGCTGCATGGCTAGCACAAACCACCATTAAACGTAGTTATCTTGAGCAAGTTGTTTCCCATATTCATACTCTGAGTGAGGACTTCGATGTTGAACAGTATGGCGCACTGTCTTACTCACCTGAAAAATATCCGCTATTTGCCATCAAGACTCGTCACTGGGATGACACAAAACCTACGATATTGATCACCGGAGGTATTCATGGCTATGAGACCAGTGGTGTCCATGGTGCATTAACCTTCCTATCACAAAAAGCAGACCAATATAGCGCTGATTTTAATATTATGGTTGTGCCTTGTGTAAGCCCATGGGGATATGAAACGATCAATCGTTGGAATCCTAATGCTGTCGATCCCAACCGTTCATTTTATGCCAATAGCCCAGCAGAAGAATCAGCAGCTTTAATGAAACTGGTTCAAGCTCAGCATACCCATTTTCTTGCTCATCTTGATTTACATGAAACAACAGATAGCGATGAAAGTGAATTTAGACCTGCGCTTGCAGCTCGTGATGGTAAAGAATATATCGCCGATATTGTGCCCGATGGTTTTTATGGTGTTGGCGATACAGAAAACCCACAACATGACTTTCAAAAAGCCATTATTGATTCAGTGCGTCACGTTACTCATATTGCACCAGCAGATAATAACGGCAATATTATTGGAGAGCCAATTACGCAAGAAGGCGTCATTAATTATCCATTAAAAGCGTTAGGCCTGTGTGCTAGCGTAACTGATGCTTTGTATACATCAACAACTGAAGTTTATCCTGATAGCCCGCGCGTAACAGATCAAGAGTGTAATAATGCGCAAGTTGCCGCTATTATTGGCGCACTTGAGTATTTAAAGCGCCACCAATAAGCCATTTTTTATTCACTATTAAACGCGCTATACTGCTTTTTAAGTGTAGCGCGAAGGTTTTTATAATGAACACATTCTTCCACACGATGGACTCACCCATTGGATGTTTAACACTATACGCTACCGATAATGCGTTAACCGCCATCCTCTATCCCGATCAAACACCGCAACCAGAAACAGCAATACACATGCCACAACATCCATTACTGGTTGAATGTGAACGACAATTACAGCAATATTTCGCAGGTACACGCCAACAATTTGAATTGCCACTTGCACCTAAAGGTACTGATTTCCAACTGCGTGTATGGCAATCATTAAGTACAATTCCATATGGTATTTGTTGGAGTTATCAGCAACTTGCTATCTCTATTGGCAATATTAAAGCTTGCCAAGCGGTTGGAATGGCAAACAGCAAAAATCCATTGTCTATTGTCATTCCTTGTCACCGCGTTATTGGTAAAAATGGCAAATTAACCGGTTACGCTGGCGGTTTAGATAAAAAACAAACGCTATTGGCTTTAGAACAAGAGCACGCTTAATTCCAACCAATGATCCAAGTTTGGTCATTTTTTAGATCATGCCAATCAATGTCATACAGTTTATTTGTCATTACAGCTTGGATAACACATTTTTCGACTTGCTGATTATCATTAAATAATACAGTGACTATCTCAAAATGTTTTTCTTTGTTATCCACCACCACTTTCGTCCATTTGCTATGAAGTAACGCTTTGGGGTTCACTGGATTAGCCATCATTAATTTCCTGACTGAGCATTCGTTACTACCCTATCATGCTCTTGCTGTAACATACATGCTTGCTCTCGTAAAATATCCGTCAATGAATCTAGCTGTTGAACCACGATGGATGCTTGGTCAGTAAAAGGCAAATCTTCACCATTGGTCACTAAACATGATGGCATATTCGCGCGAAAAGCAGCCTGTAAATCATAAACATAATCACCAACATAAAGTATATTTTGAGGCATTAATTGCCATTGCTGAATAATATCAAGCAATGCATCAGGCGCGGGTTTTGGTGGAAAATCTTCACGTGAAACAATGCGATCAAATTGCAAGCGATGGTGATCAATTTTCAGTTTTGCAGCTTGAAAACAGTTACGAGTGACAACTGCGGTAGGTATATTTTGCAGACGAAGATAAAACAATAAAGCGTAGCAACCGGGCATAATAGACGACTGACGTGCATCCATAATTTCATGCTCAACGACTTTATCTTCCAGCAACTGACGCTGAACTGCATCGGGAATCTCAGCAATATATTGCAATAAATCGACATCAGCCGCACAATTTAATTGTTGACGTAACCAATCAAAATCTAACGCTGAACTGACAAGGGTATTATCTAAATCAAAAATAACACCACGGATAATATTGCAAGGGATCGGTGTATACATACCATTCTCCATTATCAATAAAGCAAGAGTAATAGTGTATGAACATATGCAGTTAGTGGCAATTAATGACGTTTAATTCAGCGAGTATGATCACGTGTTATTTTAAGCATCAAGCTACTTTATAAAACAGTAGCTTGACGTTATTACTCCATTACAATCACACCGAGTAGCCACTTACACCAAACATTGTCGATGAATTTTAATGACCACTTTTTTAATCATCATTGGGGTTGTAATAACACACCCAGGTTTATGTGGCTGCTGTGGGAAAATGGCTAAAAACATACCCGGCTTTAATAATAAAGAACTGGTATTTGGCATAGTTTCAACTAACGCAAAATCATTGTCATGATCATAATCAGTTGCAGGAATGCAGTCAGTTAAATTCAGTGACACATCTATACGTTCTTCGCCACTTATTAAGTATTGAAAATCAATATATTGTTGATGAACCTCACCTTGTTTAGCTGCTGCTGCTTGGGTTTCAAAACTCATCACATTAGCAAAAATACGATCACCATCTATCTCATAACGGCCATTTTCTAACTGTGCTAGATCTTGTGTATTTATGAAATTTATTGCTTGTTGAAAAGCCGCTGGCAATGCATGTAACGGCTGTTTAATTTCACCAAAAATCATGTTGTTATCCTTTTTAAAAGCGGAAAAGCATCTATCTTCTCCGCTTTGTTTTTAGTTTGTTTTTAACCAGCCAATTATTATTCAGTCACTATATTCAGTTCTTCAGCTGATTTACTTTTGAAAAATGGTGCCGCAATAAAGCCCACGATAACCACCATTAACGTACCAATCACACCGTAGAAGAAGAAGTTCAGGTCGGTAAAGCCACGTACAATTAATACAGCAACAACCGCAGCAATCACACCACATAATGCACTACCCGCATTAGCACGACGAACAAAGATGCCTAACATAAACAGACCCGTCATTGGACCGCCCATTAAACCGATTAAGCTATTAAATGCATCCCATAACTGACTTTCGTTACTCTTAATTAAATAGACAGAAGCAGCAACACCTAAAATACCAGCAACAACAGTCACCACTCGCGCAGTATTAAAGCTTTGCTGCATATTTTTTTCTTGACCAAAACGGTTATAGATATCCATAGTGAAACAAGCAGAAATACTATTTAGACTACTTGAAATACTTGATTGAGAAGCTGCAAAAATAGCCGCAATAATTAACCCTGCAATACCCGCTGGCATTTGAGAAATCACATAGAATGGTAAGATACCACCTGTATTAAAATTCTCAGGAATAAGTTGTGGGTTTTGACTGTAGAAAGCATATAACGCAGAACCAATAGCAAAGAAGAAAATAGGTACACAAGCAACTAATTTTGCATTAGTAATCAAAGTCTTTTTCGTTTCTTCAATAGAGTCAGTCACAATATAACGTTGTACTACATCTTGGCTCGCCGTAAATTGCTGCAAGTTAGCAAACAGGAAACCAATAATTAATACCGGTAAAGTACTATCAGTCCAACTCCACTCAAAACTTGAGCTTGGAAAGTATTTATCTTGTTCCGCGCTTAAACGGAAGACTTCATTAACGCCACCATCTACTTGGAAACAAATTGTCACGAAGATCAATACTGCCGCTACTGACAACATAATACCTTGAATAACGTCAGTCCAAATAACCCCTTCAATACCACCAAGAAAAGTATAAACAATACATAATACGCCAATTAAAAATACAATTGTCAGTGGATCAATATGTACGAATGGCATTAATGCAAGCGCGGTTAAATAAGTAATAATCGCAATACGCCCAATATGGAATAACATAAATGACATACTGGCAAACAAACGCATCTTAATATCAAATCGACGCTCTAAATATTCATATACAGAAGTTAAATTGAGTTTTCTAAAAAAGGGAATATAAAAATAAAACACTAACGGTAGAATAAGGATAGCGAGGTATTGCCCAACAAGGAAAGTCCAATCAGAAGTATATGCTTTTGCTGGAATCGACATAAAAGTAATTGAACTTAATGTAGTTGCAAATACACTGACTCCCGCAGCCCAACCCGGTATTCGGCCTCCCGCTTTAAAATAATCATCCGCTGATTTCTGACGACGAGCAAAATAGACGCCAACCAACATAACACCGATTAAATACACGAAGAGTACGATGTAATTTATCGTACCAAATGCTTGAATTTCCATATAAGCCTCACCATTTAGGGGTTGAGAGAAGATAATTAATTTTTATGTATGACTTTCTTGTCGTGCAAACCAATGAGCAGCACCTAACAAACCCGCATCACCACCTGCTTGAGCGGAAATAATACGAGGTCGATAAAGTTCTGGTTTTTCATTTAGATATTGTTGAATATATTTACAATAATGTGGTGCAAGACCCACACTACCGCCGATAACCACCGCATCAAGATCTAAACTAATAGTTAAGTTGGCAATTAATTCTGCGACCGCAGCGGCTGAAGAATGAATAATGCTTATTGCATCTTTATTACCGTCAAGTGCCAGTTGATACACCTGGTGTCCATTATATGGATGCTTAAATAAGGCACTACCAAGCTCACCTATCGCAGTACCCGAAGCCAATTTTTCAATACACCCTTGACGGCCACAGCCACATACAGGACCATTAGCATTAACAACCGTATGACCAATATGACCACTAATGCCCCGTGCGCCTGTTTGTAATTGTTGATTCAACACTAATCCACCACCGATACCGGTAGAAATAGTAATAAACAACATATTGTGAGTATTGTTATTAGGCGTTAACGAAATAAATTCATACCATGCCGCCGCTTGAGCATCATTCATTGCATACGTCGGTAAGTTTGTTATACGTTGAACATCATCAACTAATTCAAATCTATTTAAACCACCTAAATTTGCGGGATTGAGCGCCGTCAAAATACCGTTATTAATAATTCCTGTTGAGGCAATAGCAACAAAATCAGCACTTGCGATAAACGGAGTTAATAAAGATGCTAAGGCTGCTGAAAATATTTCAGGCTGTTGCGACTTAGGCGTTACGATTTGATGCCGGTCAATAATTCGTTGACTCGTACAATCGACTAATGCCGCCGCCATTTTTGTACCACCAATATCAACCGCTAAACAAATACTCATGCAATATCCTTAACAGGTAATTCATTTGCAGTTGCTGCAGTACTTACCGCTTGTTTAAACCATTGGCAGATATGCTCAATACGTGTAATTGCAGAACCCACAGTGACGCAATTTGCCCCTGCCGTTATAGCTTGAGCCGCTAATACCGGTGAGTTATAACGTCCTTCAGCCATCACAAAATAACCACGTTGGTGAAAAGCCTTTACTAGCTCTAAATCTGGTTCCGTCGGAACTTCGCATTCGGTATAACCAGATAATGTCGAACCGATAATGTCGGCACCTAATTGATGGCACATATCCCCATCAGCCAACGTTGCACAATCAGCCATTGCTAAACACCCATATTGGTGAATAGCATTAATCAAATTTTCAATCGTTTCTGGACGTTGACGTTGAGTTCCGTCAATCGCAATAATGTCAGCACCAGCGGCTGCAAGATCAGCAACATCCTGCACAAAAGGCGTTATTCTTACTGCTGAGTCATTCAAATATCGTTTAACAATGCCAATAATAGGTACATCAACATGTGATCGTGTCGCTTGTAAATTTGCAATACCTTCAATACGTAACCCCGCAGCACCACCTAAAACCGATGACTGCGCCATTGCTGAGACTATCGAAGGCTGATCCATCGGGCTATCATCAACAGGCTGACAAGAAGAGATAAAACCATTATTTATATGTACAAGAAGTGGTGGTAAACGCTTGACCATGATCGTTAGCTCCAAAATTATCAACGTTATGAAGTTTGACTCCATCATGTCGTTATCATTGAAGTGACGCAATAATGAACTTTTTAAATAGAGATATATTGCACATTCTTTACCTGAAATAACCTCAAAATCACGACGTAAATCACAGTTAAAAATAATCAATTCAACATTTTTAGCGTTCAATAAACTATCGACTAGATGAAATTACACGCATAAAAAAGGCCACATTTACATGTGGCCTTGATAATATTTCAGATAAAAATTTAATCTAACGCTTGAGTTGTTTTATATTTCTGGTGGCGTGTATGCTCAGGATTATCACGCACCAATAATGTATAAAGCATATCTAATACAAACAGTTGCGTTATTTTAGTACCAATAGAATCACCTTGTAATTGCCCTTGCCTATTACCATTAACCAATACATAATCTGACAGTTCAGCCAGCGGTGATAATGGATTATGCGTCAGTGCAACAGTAATTGCGCCACACTCTTTGGCCAATGCTAACGCCTTAATAGTTTCTTTTGATGTACCTGAATGACTAATACCAATAGCAACATCATCACTGTTTAATAATGCGGCTTTCATATACATAAAATGATTATTGGTTAATGCATCAACATCAAATCCAATCCGCATTAATTTATTTTTCGCATCTTCCGCAGTAATACCAGATGACCCCACACCAAAAAAATAAATTCGTTGTTGTTGTTGTAAAGCGCGAGCTACCGCTTCTAACTTAGAAAAGTCTAATAAATTTAATGTTTCACCTAAGACATTATTGATTGTCTGTTGTAACTTTCGACCAATATGCTCAGCATCATCATCTGCGGTTAATTCAGTATCAAGCATATGCTTTTCAGTTTCATAGGGGGTTGCGACCTCAATGGCTAATTTCATTTTAAGATCTTGAAAACCTTTAAAATTTAATCCCCTACAAAAACGAATAATACTGGCTTCGCCAACGTTAGCTTGCTGCGCAAGTTCTGCAATTGAAAGCTCAGTTACACGCTGAGGTTGTACTAATACATAATCAGCAATTCGACGTGCTGACGGTGTCAAGCTATCACGTAGACTACCTAACGTATCTAAAATTTTACCCACTTGAATTGCATCTGTTGCCGCATTCATACGTTATCCTTGCCATTCTTCAGCTTAGGTGGCGATCTTTATTGTATTATCATTATGAAGTTTTACTCCAAAATCAAATCCAATCATCATTTCAATCCAAAATAGCGATAAAAAATATTTTATAAATTTAAAAAATCAATTAATAGCAATAGATCACAGTTTCTATTAAAAGCCCTAAAAGTCGTTTCTTTTTTATTGCCAACCCAAATTCCACTTCGTATGATAAAGCAACTCCATAATATTTTAATTTTAGAAGTAAAACTTCACAACAAGGATCTGAGACATGGAAAAGCTAACAGGTTTAATTGCAGCCCCTCATACACCATTTCTAGCCAATGGTGAAATTGACTATGTCGCCATTGATGCTATTGCTAAACATCTTATTGATACCAATATTGTGGGTGCTTATGTATTAGGTACGACGGGCGAAGGTATTCATTGCTCTGTGGCAGAACGAAAAGCCGTTGCAGAACGGTGGGTACAGGCAAGTGCAGGTCAACTAAAACTGATCATTCATACTGGCGCATTAAGCATTGCCGATACACTAGAGTTAACTCGTCATGCCGATCAATTAGACATCTACGCAACTTCAGCTATCGGTCCATGTTTCTTTAAGCCGAATAACGTAACTGATTTAGTTAATTACTGTAAAACTATAGCAGAGGCTGCTCCATCGAAAGGATTCTACTACTATCATTCAGAAATGAGTGGCGTAACGGTTGATATGGAACAATTCTTAATTGCTGCTGATAAAGTGATTCCAAATCTATATGGGGTTAAATTTAACAGCACCAATTTATATGAATACCAACGTTGTTTACGTGTTTGTGATAGTAAGTTTGATGTACCGTGGGGTGTTGATGAGCATTTCCCTGGCGCATTAGCGGTGGGAGCAATTAGTGCTGTTGGCAGTACTTACAATTATGCAGCGCCTCTTTATCACGACATGATTGATGCTTTTGGCCAAGGCGATCATCAGACAATAATCAATAAAATGGACAATGTGATTGCACTTATTCGTGTATTAGTGGAATACGGCGGTGTTGCTGCGGGTAAAACAGCAATGTTGTTACATGACATTGACGCAGGTAACCCTCGCCTTCCATTACGTACATTAACAACAGAACAAAAACAAGATGTAATTAGCAAAATGCGTGATGCTATTTTAGCGTCTTAATCACTCTTTCTTGTCTAAAAAGGCCAGCTAATATTGCTGGCTTTTTTATTATTTACAGTGTGAATTGATACCAATACTACAACTCAGTATCAATCGGAGTTGAGCGATGACTATATTCAATATAAAACAGCGTTATAGCTATAACACTGGTTAACGCTAATGCAGGCAATAATGAATATTGAGGAATGGTTTGCATGATAAACCCGCCGTTCATTGCACCTGAAATCAAAGCCCCCCATAAACAAAGATACTGCATCAACCGTCGACGATCCCCTTGTCCAACAATTGCCAATGCCAATAAACGGCCAATATTGACTAAATATCCGGTGGCATAAGTCAGGGGAATTGATTTTTCTATCGTCAACCGTAGCGCGATATTCTGCATTCCCATCGCATAGCAAAGAATAAAATTAATCGCTAAAAAAGGCAGATAAGACTCCATAGCAATAGCAAATATCAATACAATTGAAACCGAAGCCATCACCACACCACGATAAAAACGACGCCCAGATAAGGCAATTAATTCACCTGACATGGAGCCAATAATAAAAATACCCAATATTGCAATATAAATGGCTGCACGGGGATAGTCATGATAACTCAGCATCATTCCCATATGAGTCGAATTACCACTCATAAAAGAAGCAAACACGCCATCCTTTAGATGTAAAAAACCAACCGCATCAACAGTGCCAGCAATAAACAATAACAAATATGGCATTAATGATAAAAAAAACCGCCTTTCATTTAACATTTACTCTATATATCCGACTATATTTCCATATTATGACTATCAGTAAACCCTTAGCACTCTATTAATCAAAGAGGCTATTTACCCTTGCAGATCGCTATTGTAACCAAATATTTCAGCATAGCTAGCAACTTCAGTTTAGTGATACAAATCACATAATAAAAATAAAAAGCTAACCCAATATTATTGGACTTTGATACCAATGATCAGTAAAAAAGACAGGATAATGCTATTTTTTGCCTTTAAAACAAGGGATTAAAAATTTAATCATTCGCATTATCATTATATTAATGCGATATTTTGAGGTTATTTTATTTAATGAAAAATAAAAGATGAGGTAACAGCTAGCAGAAAAGGAGGCTAAGAATAATCACCAAGGGATCATCAATAAAAATAATAAAAGGTGCAATAACATTATGCTGATTTACTGTTATTACACCCTTTGATTTAACTAATTATGCATTTAACATATCAAGCGCAATAGCTTCGGCAACTTTAATACCGTCGATGCCTGCAGATAAAATACCACCCGCATAACCTGCACCTTCACCACCAGGATATAAACCTTTAGTATTAATGCTTTGGAAATCTTTTCCACGTTTAATTTGTACAGGAGAAGATGTACGCGTTTCAACACCGGTTAACATGCTATCAGCATGTGAGAAACCTTTGATCTTTTTATTGAACGCAGGCAATGCTTCACGAATCGCTTCGATAGCATAATCAGGCAAACTGCTGCTTAGATCAGTGAACTTAACATTTGGCTTGTAAGACGGTTCAACATCACCCATTTGGCTAACTGTTTTACCCGCTAAGAAATCACCCACACATTGTGCTGGCGCATCATAGCTACTGCCACCAAGAACATAAGCATTACGCTCTAGCTTACGCTGCAAAGCAATACCTTGCATTGGATCATTAGCAAAGTCTTCAGGTGAAATACCGACAACAATCGCACTGTTAGCATTACGCTCACTACGTGAGTATTGGCTCATACCGTTAGTTACTACAGACTCAAGCTCAGAGGTGGCTGCAACCACAACCCCACCAGGACACATACAGAAACTATAAACTGAACGGCCATTTTTACAGTGGTGAACCAATTTATAATCCGCAGCACCTAATAAAGGGTGACCTGCATTTTTACCAAAACGTGCTGAGTCGATAGTTTCTTGTTTATGTTCAATACGGAAACCAACTGAAAATGATTGCGCTTCAAGGTGGACACCTTTGTCATGCAACATCTTAAAGGTATCACGCGCACTGTGACCAATCGCTAATGCAACGTGCTTAGATGGAATCACTTCACCTGTCGATAACGTAACGCCTGAGACTTGATTATCTTCAATATTGATTTCTTCAACGCGAGTTTCAAAACGAATCTCACCGCCAAGTTCAATAATTTTACGACGCATCTTCTCAACCATTGTTACCAATTTGTAGGTACCAATATGTGGTTTACTTAGATAAATAATTTCAGCAGGTGCGCCCGCTGCAACAAATTCTTGCTTTACTTTAAGACCCAAGAAACGAGGATCTTTGACTTGGCTGTATAATTTACCGTCAGAAAATGTACCTGCGCCACCTTCACCAAACTGTACATTTGATTCGGTGTTTAGCTCACGTGTACGCCAAAAACGGAAGGTATCTTTGGCACGTTCGTGTACTGATTTTCCGCGCTCGAGAATAATAGGCTTAAATCCCATCTGCGCTAGAATAAGCCCTGTAAACAAACCACATGGACCCATACCAATAACGATAGGACGTTCAGTGATATTTTCAGGTGCTTGAGCTACATATGTATAACTCGTATCTGGTGATGCTTTCACCTGATGATCGTTAGCAAACGTCGTTAGTAATTGCTCTTCATCAACATCTTTCAAAGTGATATCTACAGTGTAAATTAGATAAATATCATTTTTTTTACGGGCATCATAACCACGTTTAAAGACATGAATATCAACTAGTTGGTCTTTATTTATCGATAACTTGTTGATGACAAAATCATGTAAAGCTACTTCACTATGATCTAACGGTAATTTAACTTCATTAATACGTATCATTAAGTCCACTAACTCGATTGGGAATGCAATAAAAATATCTCGGAGAGAATAAACCTAGCCGCAGATGATGGCAGATTTATACCTTAGCCAAGTATTATCTCACAGACTTTACTGTTTATCCCAATATTTGCATTATATTCGCCTCGAAAACATCACGATAAAAAAACAAAAAGATACCTATAATCAAAAAAGGCCTATGCCATATGATATAAATATCGGCATAAACCTTATTTTTTAATAACCTATAATAAATTAATAGCTATTATTTCACTAACTGACAATGACCAAATGTTTGCGGGTTGTGAAAGTTAGGTTTAGGTGTTTTAGGATCTATCCATGTCATCCACCCCATATCCAACTTACCATTCGCTTGCTGAGTGAACTCTGCTCGCATTAAAGCACACAATAATTGCGTTTGTTGTTTATCCTGCCACAGTGCTAAATCAGTCAATGTTTGCAGAGGTAATTTACCTTCCACAACATAACCGCTATCAGTTAAGCTTGCTTTGGTTTCTAGACCTTTCCATGTCCAATTACTATCTAACGATGCGCGTTTTTGATTGGTCATATCATAGCTTGCTTCTGCACTAAACACGCGTGCTTTAGGATCAATTTCCATGGTGTAATAACGAGATAAGTTAGCATCTTTAGCTAAGAAAATTTCTACTCGATCGGAATCTAAAATAGCGCGTTCTGGATCAGCCCCAATCGCAACATTCTCATCCGTTACTGTATATTGAAAATAAAATGAATCTGCATTCCACACTGCTTTAAATTCTGTTGCAGGTGCGGGTGTATCACGCCAAGGAAAAGTAAAATCAGTTAATACTTGAGCTGATTTCCATTCATCATCATGGGCGATACCATCAATAACAGGAGCAACCTTGGCATGATTGATGTTATATACCGCAACAACGGGTTCAGCCGTTGGAGTAACTGCTTCAGCGACAACATGATAGCTTGTCATACTTGCAGTCACAGCAGCAGCTATGATGGCTAACTTATTCATACAATATCCTTATCTATATTTAGAGTTTTTTAGCTAATCCGCTATGCACAATAAAAAAGCCGATCTAGCATGTAAATCGGCTTGAACTAACCTAGCTTTCAACCAATTAGATTGACGTTATTATTATTTATTCGACCAGTTCAGCGACTGCCGTTGCGGCTAATAAAAATGCGCCAGCACCGTAATCAATATTATGTTCAAAGGCGACATCTCGCGGATTAAATGCAGGTAACTGTACCCACCCAATCATGCCATTATCATGAATACTGGTTTGTAATGCCGTCCATGACGTTTCAACCACTGGTAGATATGTTTCAGCATCAAGATGACCGTGTTTTATGCCCCACGCTAAACCGTAACAGAACAGCGCGGTAGCACTGCTTTCTGGTGCTGGAAAATTGTCAGGATCAAGCAAACTTGTACGCCAAAAACCATCTGCTTGCTGATACTTAATCACTTCGGCAGCAAGCGAGCTAAACAAAGCTAAATATTTTTCACTATGTGGATAATCGGCAGGCATACGCGCAAGTAAACGAGGCACGGCAGCTAATACCCAGCCAATACCACGGCTCCAAAAAACTTTATTACCGTTAGCTTCTCGTAATTCACCACCATTACCATCAGGAATATAACGATAATCACGATAGAATAAACCTGTTTCAGGATCGAGTAGATGCTCTACAGAATCCCAAAATGCGGTATTCATATAATCAAGATATTTAGGATCACCGGTGCGTTGAGTTAATGCCGCAAATGCGGGCGGTGCCATAAATAATGAATCACACCACCACCAATCTTTACGACCAGGCTGTGGGCTCTCAACCATAATATCTAACGCTTTAATCGTTGGCTCTAACGCTTCAACTTGGTCAATTAATGGATAAACATCAAGGTAAGCTTGGCAGCAAATATGATCATCAGCAAAACGATCATTAGGTCCAGTTCTAAAACCAGTATGAAGGGTATAATTCATCACCCCATCAAGGTATTCATTATCATCTGTTGCAAGCCATGCTGCAGAGACACATGACCAAAATACGCCCCGCTCCCAGTCAGTATCTTTAATAAACCGAGTTTTACCGCTGCGACGAACCACACTGCGAGTTTGGTTTTGTGCTTGGTAACGATAAACACGCTTCATTGCCGTTAAAATCGTTTCTTTTGAACCTAATGCTGCCATGATCTGCTCTCCTTAGCGCGCTAACCAACCACCATCTACCGCGATGGTGTAACCATTAATGTAATCACTCGCACTTGATGCTAAAAAGACTGCCGGGCCTTCTAAATCAGACGGTAATCCCCAACGATTAGCAGGAATACGCTCTAAAATTGCCGCGTTGCGATCTGCATCGGCACGAAGCGCTTCGGTGTTATCTGTTGCCATATAACCAGGAGCAATCGCATTGACATTAATATTGTATTCAGCGAGTTCAGTGGCTAATGCGCGGGTTAGACCCATAACTGCAGATTTACTTGCGGTGTATGAAGGGACGCGAATGCCACCTTGGAAAGATAACATTGAAGCGATATTAATGATTTTGCCGCCATTGCCTTGTTCAACAAAACGTTTAGCGACCGCTTGTGATAAGAAAAATAGTGTTTTTTGGTTAATGTTAATCACATCATCCCAATCACTTTCAGAAAATTGAAGCAGATCTTGACGACGAATAATACCAGCATTGTTGATAAGAATATCAACATGACCCATCACTTCTACCGCTTCTGCAACAATGCTTTCAAGCTTATCTTGCTGCATAAGGTTGGCGGTGATGTAATGGAATTTACGTCCTAATGCTTCAATTTGTGCTTGGGTTTCAGGCGCTGCTTGATGACCAATACCCACAATATCAGCCCCTGCTTTTGCAAGTCCTAATGCCATACCTTGACCGAGACCTGTATTACAACCAGTCACAATCGCAACTTTACCGCTTAAATCAAACATATTCATCGAGTTCTATCCTTGTAAAGTAGCGCCAACGCTAGCCAGCACTACTTGCTAAATAAATTAACGCTTAACAGTGAACAATAAGGCTTATTTAAGATCGCTCATCGCGACGTGATCCATATCGTGGAAGGTTTGGTTCTCACCTACCATGCCCCAAATAAAGGTATAAGACGCCGTACCCACACCAGAGTGAATTGACCAGCTTGGACTGATCACTGCTTGCTCATTACGCACCACGATATGACGTGTTTCTTGAGGCTCACCCATGTAATGGAAAACGATGTTGTCCTGATTCATATCGAAGTACAAATACACTTCCATACGACGCTCATGGGTATGGCATGGCATAGTGTTCCACAAACTACCCGGCGCCAGTTCAGTCATGCCCATTAATAGCTGGCAAGTTGGTAATACAGAGGGGTGTAAATACTTATAAATAGTACGAACATTGCAGTTTTCTTGGCTACCAATTTGCTCTGGTGATGCATCTTCACGGGTAATTTTACGGGTTGGGTAGCTATGATGAGCAGGTGCGCAATTTAAATAAAAACGCGCAGGTTTATCGGCAACGACACTTTCAAAACGAATATCTTGTGCGCCCATACCAACATAAATAGCTTCGCGTGAGCCAATTTCAAAAGTCTCACCATCAACAATCACTAATCCTGGCGCACCGATATTAATCACACCTAATTCACGACGTTGTAAAAAGTAATCAACACCAATCTCTTTACCACCTTCAAACACAATAGCCGCAGTCGTCGGCACGGCCGCACCCACAATAATGCGATCGATATGGCTATAAGTAAGATTAATTTCACCAGCTTGAAACATATTTTCAATTAAGAATTGCTCACGAATACCCGCAGTATCTAATTGCTTGGCATGCTGACTATGAATTGGTTGACGAATTTCCATGAAAAACCTCTTAAATCATTACATTATTCAGTATCCATACCATCAAAATACGGCATAAATACTGACGAATTATTGCTATTGATGCGATGTTGGGTAATACCACTCACCGTCAATTAACGTTGCTTGAATTTCAAATTGCGTATTAAGCACAGCAAAGCTGGCGTTGTAGCCTGTTGCTATCGCACCTAATTGATGATCAATGCCTAAATATTTTGCAGGCACAGCGGTTGCCATCTGAATCGCTTCCCACTCAGGAACATTGGCTAACATAACCATATTGCGAATGGCTTGATCTAAACTACACGTGCTTCCTGCCAAAGAGCCATCATCAGTACGCGCTTCACCATTAGTCACGTTAACCATCTGCGCGCCAAGTTGGTACTTGCCATCATCAAGGCCACCAGCACGCATACAGTCAGTAATTAATGCCATGCCTTGATAACCTTTGATACGATAAGCGAGTTGCATCATCACCGGGTGAACATGAATACCATCAGCAATCAGTTCAACTAACATATCGTGATAAAGCACTGCCCCTGCACAACCCGGTTCACGGTGATGTAAGCCACTCATACCATTAAATAAATGCACCCCACAATCAGCACCATGTTGATGCGCTTGGGTCACTTGTTCAAAATTGGCATTAGTATGTGCAATCGAGGTTTTAATGCCGTTATCGGTTAACCATTGAATCGCTTCATTAGCACCATCATATTCAGGCGCAAGGGCTACACGTAGTAATGAATCCGCCGCCACTTCTTTTAATTCAGCTAACGCTGCAATGGTTGGCGCGGTTAAATATTGAGTTGGGTGTGAACCTCGATGTGTTGCTGTAAAGTAAGGTCCTTCAAGAAAGCTACCTAATAACTTTGCGCCTGATAGTTGTGGTTGTTCACAGAAATGTCGCACTTGTTGTAAAGCAGACACTATGTCTAACCAAGGTGCAGTTACTGTAGTTCCAACCCACGCCACAACGCCTGTTGCAGGTAATGCTTGAGCTATGGTTTGTAAAGCCTGTGGTGTTGCATCCATAACATCAGCGCCCGCACGGCCATGAATATGAATATCAATAAAACCAGGAACTAATGTTTGACCTTCTAATTCAATCACTTCGCAATCAAAAGGCCGACTATCAGTAACGCTTTCAACCTTACCGTTATTCACTACAACATAGTGGTTATAACGGATCCCTGTGGGGGTGAATATACGTTGTGGATGAAGTGCAAAACGCATAATTACAGTCCGTCTTCACATTCAAGTTCAGCTGATTGCGTCATCATGTTATTAAGCTCACGACGCATGTCTTTCATGCATGACATACCAATATCAAGCAGCGTATCAACAAGATCGGTTAGATCTGCATCATCACGCTCAAAGGCAGCATTGGCAATCATAGGTAAATTAGCACCGCCAATAAGCTCAACATTAGGGGTATCCATTACTATTGCTAAAGCGCGATTAGCCGGAGAACCACCAGGAATATCGGTTAAAAATAACACCCCATCACCACTATCCACATCGGCTGCGGCTTGACGTAAAGCCTGTTCTAGTTCATCGGTAGACATGGTTTCAACAAAATCCACATACGTCATTTGTTCTTGCTCACCAGCAATAGCGCGAACCGCTGATTCCATACCTGATGCAAAGTTAATATGACCTGAAACGACGATACCAATCATGATTCTTTCCTTGAAAATAAGGGGAACACCGTCCCCCTTGATATTATTAATGATGACTCTCATCACTGCTAAACGGGGGGTATTACAAAATACCTAACATGTGACCGACAACACCGGCTGCTAATGTGCTGAAAATCAATACTGGCGGCTTAGCCCAGAATCCAGTACCTTTCACCATTTTGAGCATAAAGAACACCAGCATTAGTGGCAGAATATTTGGCATTACTTTGTCAAATAATGCGGTTTGCAAATCCACCACCTTGCCCCCCAGTTCGAGACTGAGGGTGGTTTGCACTTTGATAAAGGTCGCGGAAAGCGCACCAATAACAAAGATACCCATAATATTGGCAGCTTTTGCCAACTTCTCAGTTGAATCGCTCATGTTAACCATCGCGGCAGTACCCGCTTTGTAACCCATGAACATCAAACCAAAGTAAACCGCAAAGTGAACAATTTGGTACAAGAAGAAGAACACAAATGGACCAGCAATAGAGCCTTCCATTGCAATTGATGCACCTAATGCAAGCGTTAATGGCATCAATGTCATGTGGTCGATAGCATCACCAATACCACCTGTTGGTCCCATTCCCGCCACTTTCATTACGTTAACGGTTGATGGCTTTTCTTTGTTCTCTTCCATCGCAATCGCTGTACCTAATAAGAAGGTAAACAGCTTAGGTGACGCATTGAAAAACTGAAGGTGGTTCTTTAATGCTTTGGCTAAATCGGCTTTGTTATCGCCATGGATTTTTTTCAGAGCTGGAATAATGGAGTAAGCAAATCCCCCTGCCTGCATACGTTCAAAGTTGAAATTACCTTCCATGAATAAACCGCGGATAGAACACATCCAAAGGTCTTTCTTGGTGATCACTTTCCGTGGTGTGGTATCTTCATATGCATCGATATCATCAACCAAATTGACATGTTGTTCCGTGTTTTTATCGCGAAGTGTTCCCGCTGTGATATCAGATGCCATCTTCAAATTCTCCAGGTTGATTGTTGTTATTAGAACCGCCGTTGTTTGATCCGCTAAAGAAGTAATACAGTGCTGCAATTGAGGCGCCGATAATTGCGACAGCCATAATTGGTAGTTTTAAGTACGTTGTCATGACAAAGCCAATGAAGAACACACCAGCCACTTCTTTTGACCACATAATTTTCAACAACATAGCGAAACCAATCGCAGGAACCATCTTGGCACCAATACCTAAGCCTGTTAGCAGTGCTTTTGGTGCATTTTCATCAATCCAAGTCGCCGCATGCTCACCAAAGTAAACCGTGACAAAGGCAACCATCGCGTAGAGCAAGGCACGTAATGAAATGGTTGTAATAAGTAATTTATCGATACCTGCGGAATCACCACGTTCAGCATAACGATCCGCTTTACCCATAGTGAATGAAGTCATTGCAAAGAAGCCGATAACCAACATCTGCATCAATACCGCAATCGGCATACCAACACCCATTGCCACTTCTGCTGACTGACCAGTCATCACTGCAAAAGCAACCGCAGCAATCGTACCTAATGTTACATCTGGTGGCTGAGCACCAGCGTTAGGCACTAAACCTAACCAAGCAAGTTCTAATGTCGCACCTGCAATCAAACCAATTTGCATGTCACCCATGATCAAGCCCACAACAGGACCTGTAATAAGCGGACGGTGAATATTCAATGCAACATCGTATTTGTCGATACCGCAGAAAAATGCCCACACCGCTACTAACGCAGCTTCTAAAAACATGATCTATTCCTTTTTACACGTTTGGCGTTTGACTATCGCGATTTAAGCAGCGCTGGTAGCCAGTTCAAGTACATTAATTGGTTTCTGATCAGGTGTATTTTGAATAGTGCAAGTTACCCCTTTCGCGACCATGCGTTCAAAAGCATTAATATCTTTATCATCAACAGAAACTGTCTTATTAATCTGACGCTTACCTTCGTGATAATGCATATTACCGACATTACAATGCGTAATAGGCACACCACCTTCGACCAAACGAGCGACATCGGTTGGGTTATTACATAAAATAAAAATCTTTTGTTGCGGAGAAGCCTTACTAATGACGTCAATTGTTTTTTGGATTGAGAAGAAACGTACTGCGTATTCCCCCCCTGCTGACGCTTTCATACCTGCTTGCATAAAAGCCGCATTAGGGCCATCTGCTGCATCATCATTAGCCACTAAAATAAGATTAGCGCCTGAATGTTTACCCCAAGTAATACGAATTTGACCATGTAACAAACGTTCATCAATTCGTGTCCATACAATGTTTGGCGTTGTCATGATTGTTCTACCTTTCGTAGTTATTTCAAATAATCATATAAATAATGGATAGTAACTCCTTGTACTACACGGTTAACTTCGCCAGTAGGACATGGGTTATCAGGTGTATTTCCTAACGCAAGTGCGCGGTGGAACGAGTACATTTGCGCATACAGCATATAAGGGAAAAGTAATTCAATATCTGTCGCGGTTTCCATGTTAGGTACACGAATAACATCAGCGCTCGCTTCAATCTCATCGGCTTGTGCTGTAATCGCTACCACTCGAGCTGCAATATTATCGCGACAAAGTTCGGCTAACAGATCCAAGTCATATTTACGGGTATATGGGTCGTTACTAATAAACACCACAATCATCGTATTTTGATTCACAATAGATTTTGGTCCATGGCGGAACCCTAACGGCGAATCGTATGTTGCAACGACTTTACCTGAAGTTAGCTCTAGTAATTTCAATGCCGATTCTTGAGCTAAGCCTTGTAAACCACCGCTTCCTAAATAAATAACCCGCTCTAGTTCTTGACTAGCAGTATCCTTTATTTTGGTATTTAAATCTTTGATCAACCCCACAGAACACTTACAAATGCTTTCGATATCTTTCGTGTAATCGTTGCCATACATTAAAACCGAAAAAGCAGCCAGCATCATTGATGAAAAACTTGATGTCATGGCAAAAGATTGATCATTAGTTTCAGCGGGCATAAGAAGTGCAAGTGATTGCTTATCATTACTGCAACACTTGTATAGCTTTCCATCAGTATTACAAGTCAATACTAAGTGGAAACACTCGGTTAATGTTTGATTGGCAAGCTCAACTGCAGCCACACTTTCAGGACTATTGCCAGAGCGAGCAAATGACACTAATAAGGTAGGAATATTTTCAGCAAAACACTGACTAGGATTTGACACAATATCAGTGGTTGAAATAGCCTCAACACGACGTTGTAAACGCTGAGATAAGCCTAAAGCTAAAGAACGACCTGCAAATGCTGACGTACCCGCCCCTGTTAAAACAATGCGTAAATTAGAGTAACCATAAACCTTATCCATAAAGCATTTAATTTGTGGTTCACATTCACGCGTAATTGCCGCTGTTTGCGCCCAACAATCAGGTTGTTGGTTGATTTCTTTCGCAGTCCAATACCCCGAAAAACGCTGAAGTTCAGCTGCTGAATAACCTAAATATTGTTCCATGTATTTAAACCTCTGCGATTAATTTTTCAGTACATGCTTGAGAGTAAGCACGTAAAACTTGACGAATTGTGTCTAATACCAATGCCTTAGGATCTGATGAAATTAAACCTTCACGTAAATGTTGAAATTGCTGTGGCATATATTGACTAAGAAGGGGTAACGGAATATCAACTCGAGATAAATTCCTAAATAAGATTGCTTGCGCTTGATTAATAACATTATCAGGCCAGTAATAACGCATACGATCGCTAAAGCTAAAGCAACGTGAGAAACGTTGTTCAGATTCATTACCATGATAATATTTTTGCCAATGCTGTGGCGTTTCACACATTTGTGCTTCGATGCACTCACGTAAATTAGAACAATGTGCTTTAGGAATAATCTCGGCTTCAATTTCACATAAATTAAATAGCGCTTCACGCATAGCGAAAGTTAAAGCTGGGCCCACTTTTAAAATAGCAAAGTGGTCTTGTACTAATTGACGATAAGCTGCATGGGTTTGATAATCTGTCGAATGTGCTTCAAATACCATGTAGGGAAAACTATCAACCACACCACTTAATTGATTCGCTTTCTCTGGGCAATAATCAATAACACCGGTGTGATCAAATTCAACCCCAGGTTGTACCACTAAACCAATCACACGCGTCCAACAATCAGCGATACCGGCCTCAGTAAATGCGCGTTGATGAGTTTCGATTGTTTTCATTGCGGATTGCGGAGAGGTAACTTCAACAGTATTTAATGTTTCAGCTGCGCCGCCAGGTACAGGAACTTCAGTACCAATGACATACACTAAATCGCTACAACCAAAAGATTCTACCGCTGTTTTTTCAGCGACAGCCCCTAAACGTGCAGCACGTTCAGCAACGATCTCATCAGAGAGAGGAATTGGATCATCAGCACAAGACATGCTGCAATCTAAATGGATTTTCTTAAAACCAGCAGCAACATAAGCAGCAATTAAATCATCAGCATTCACCATCGCTTCAGCAGCGGTTAAGTGCTGCCAACGGTTAGGACCTAAATGATCACCACCTAAAATAAGGTTATCGAGAGGAAAATTGAATTGTTCAGCCATAGCTAATACAAAGTGACGAAAATCAATCGGTGTCATTCCAGTGTAACCACCAAATTGATCAACTTGATTTGACGTCGCTTCGATTAATAAAACTGAATTATCATCCAACGCTTGGGAAAATGCCGCTTCAATAACGAGCGGGTGCGCAGAACAAACAGCATAAATACCATTGTTGCCGCCTGCTTTATGGCGTTGAACGAGAGTTTGTAGCGTGTTCATGTATTAACTCCACAATCATCATCTGTGATGTGATCATGGAGTTAAGTCAGTCAGTGCTCTTTTTCGACAATAATAACTTCTACTTTCATTTCACGAAGACCAGCTAAATAATCTTCAGGAATGCCTGCATCTGTTACTAAGATATCAATATTTCCAAATTCACGAATCATGTGACAGCTACGTTTACCAAATTTGGTTGAATCAGCTACCGCAATCACTTGTTCAGAAATCTCACACATTAAACGGTTGAGGCTTGCCTCTTGTTCACTGTGTGTGGTGATACCTGCTCGCAAGTCAAAACCATCAACCCCCAGAAAAACTTTATCAAAACGAAAGTTTTTGAGGCCAGCTTCTGCTTGTGAGCCCGAAAAAGACAACGCTTCTTTACGAAGTACGCCACCTGACATTAATACTTCAACACCGGGTGCAGAAGCTAACTCCATTGCCACATCCAGACCATTAGTCATGACAACAACATTTTCCATACTTTTTAAGCTGGCTGCGATTTCACGCGTTGTTGTCCCTGAATCTAAAATCACAGTGTCACCATGATGAATAAGCTTGGCAGCAGCTTGGCCAAGAAGCGATTTCACTCCCGCATTATGCCGACGCTTTTCATGAATCGTTAATTCAGCAATCACACCTGAGTTAGGAATTGCTGCGCCATGAGAGCGCACAACATAACCATTCTTTTCCAAGAAACTCAGATCACTGCGAATAGTGACACTAGATACATTAAATTTTTCAGCGAGATCCTCGACACGGGCTTTTCCTTCTAGATTCACCACGTTGACGATTTCCATTCGCCTTTCAATTGCACTTTTCACTTTTGTCTCCTTGTGAAACCAACCAAAATTACTTTCACTTGATTTCGAAATAAGCTTACACCTAAAAAATAAAGCCACAATGCACTAAGACAAAACTTTTGATCTCTTTCATATTCTTTCGATATCTTTCATTGGAACTTATGCTAACTTGCGTAAGTCTTTCTATCATATAGAACGAAAGTCAATAAACCAACCTTTCATCATTACAATTTATAAAATAGAGCTAAAACTCTATAATATTTACTGCAATAAAACAACTGATTACATTATTTTGCTTTCGTTTGCTTTTATGTGATCGATTACACAGTCACAATGCTTTCGTTGACTTACGATACGAAGCAAATCAAAGCTACATGGTCCAATCGTTTATATTTACAATTAATAAGGATTCGTTGATGTCTATCTCACGTAGAGGATTACTGAAAGGTATGGCAGCCAGTGGGGCTGTTGCTGCAACCTTATCAGCCGGCTATACCCAAGCTGCAACTGCACCTAAATCAAGCTCGAATAAAGCATTAAAAAAACCAAATTTGGTCATTATCTTTCCTGATGAGTTTCGAGCTCAAGCATTAGGTTTCATGCAGCAAGATCCATCAATGACTCCCAATATTGATAAATTTGCTCGTCAAAGTGCGGTATTGCGTCAAGCCGTTTCTAACTTTCCACTCTGTACGCCATTTCGTGGCATGTTAATGACAGGACAATACCCTTATCGCAATGGGATACAAGGCAATAGCCACACTGGCGTTGAAGGCCAATTTGGTGGTAAAGACTTCGGCATCGAACTGAAAAAAAGTACATTAACATGGTCTGATGTTCTTAAAAGACAAGGCTATAGCATGGGTTATATCGGCAAGTGGCACTTAGATGCACCACAGCCACCTTTTATCCCTAGCTACAATAATCCAGCTGAGGGACGTTACTGGAATGATTGGACAGCGCCTGATCGTCGTCATGGCTTTGATTTCTGGTATGCCTATGGCACCTATGATAAGCACATGACACCAATGTATTGGACTAATGATACAACCCGCGATAAACCGCTACGGATTAATCAGTGGAGTCCAGAGCACGAAGCTGATATCGCGATTAAATATCTACGTAATGAAAATGGTCAATACCGTAAGCAAGACCAACCATTTACGCTTGTAGTTTCCATGAATCCACCTCATTCACCTTACGATCAGGTTCCACAAAAATATTTAGATCGCTTTAGTGGAAAAACATCTCAGCAATTAAATACTCGTCCTAATGTGCAATGGGATAAAGCCTACCAAGAAGGTTATGGCCCACAATTTTTCAAAGAATATATGGCGATGGTCAATGGGGTTGATGAGCAATTCGGACGCATTATTGATGAGTTAGATCGCCTCAATCTTACTGAAGATACCTTAGTCGTGTTCTTCTCTGATCACGGCTGTTGTATGGGTTCAAATGGTAACCCAACCAAAAATGTTCATTATGACGAAGCAATGCGTATTCCAATGATTTTCCGTTGGCCGGGTAAGCTTAATCCACAGCAAAATGATCTGTTATTTTCAGCACCAGATATTTACCCAACCATGCTTGGTTTAATGGGAATGGAAGATTTGATCCCAGATACCGTTGAAGGCACTAACTTCGCCAATACATTGCGTGGCGTTGAGGGTGATAGTAAACCGACCTCTCAATTTTATACATTCATGCCTTATGGCGGTCAATCATATGGACGTCGCGGCATTCGCTCGCAGCGTTATACGTTAATGATTGATAGAAAAATTGGTAAGCCACTCACTTATGTGCTGCACGACAACCAAGTAGATCCATACCAAATGGATAATATTGCAGCCACCAACCCAATGCTTATCGACAAATTAATTACTGAAGAATTAATCCCATGGCTTGAGCACACTGGCGATCCATGGCGCCCAACAACCGTACCTGCACACAGTGCGAATGCTTATTTATAGCAGTAGTAATAACAACGCGTAATACCACTTTTTATTATTAATTTTACGCTTTCTCTATTTAACAGAGAAAGCGCGACATAACTCATATTAAATTAAGGACAATCAATGAATACCATCACTAAAGTAATCCTTGCAACGACCCTTTTTTCAGCAACAAGTTTTAGTTATGCCAATGATTACAAAACAACGATTGAGTATCGTCATGAGTACCGTGATGGTACTAATCGCCATGGCGATCGTATTAAAGCGTTTTTAGATACTGGCAAGAATATTGGTTTTGAATTAGATGCGCGTTACAACAATGACCAGCTTAATACCATGTTTGATGGTATGACAATGAATGGCTCTGAGTTTTCAGCGTTTTACTACAAAAAACTTACTGATAATATCGTTGGTATTGGTGGTCTTTCACTTGATTTCACACCTGATGGTCTGGTCTATGTTCCTTACGCACGTTTAAACTACCGCTTTGATAATGGTATTCGTGTTCAGGGTCGTTATAAGTGGAAATTCTGGGACTATAATCAACAGAATCAAAACCAAGAAAATTACATATCTAAAATCCAAGAAGTCGATTTTTGGCTAGGCTACAACACTAATAATTGGGACTACCAATATGAGTTCCAAATTTGGCAAGAAATGGAAAGCAAAGCATTGCCACAATTTGATGATAAAGACACCAACTACCTACATAACTTCCGTTTAATGTACACCTACAAAACAGCTGAAGGCACAATGTGGCGTCCATTCGTAGAAGTGGGTAATGTTAGCCAAAGCCGATATACCGACAACCGTCAAACACGTTACCGTATGGGTATTAAATACACTTGGTAAAAAGTAGATAAGAATAAAAAAATGCCAGTGATATTGCATCACTGGCATTTTTATTTATAAACTTAAAAAGTTAACGCCAATAAATTAATGGGATGATTTACCACGTAATTTATTCACGATTGTTACAACAAGCACCACGATAGTACCCGCAATCACACCCACGACACCATTTAATAACGGGGTCATAATGCTATGGGAACCAGGGAAAACCGCCAACTGTGCTACATGTTCTACCAGTGTATGTATTTGTGGAATACTATGAACCACAATCCCCCCTCCCACTAAAAACATCGCAATAGTACCGACAATCGCTAATGTTTTCATAAGGTAAGGTGCAACATTTACTAATAGCGAACCAAAGCTACGCTGAAAGCCTGCGTCTTTACTGTGATTTACCAGATACAGTCCTGCATCATCAAGCTTTACAATACCAGCAACAACACCATAAACACCGGCTGTCATTACAAATGCAATTAAACTCACCACAATCGCTTGAGTTAAGAATGGGTGATTTTGTACAGTACCTAAAGCAATCACAATAATTTCAGCCGATAAAACAAAATCTGTTCTTATTGCACCTTTTATTTTTTCACGCTCATAAGCCACTAAATCAACCTCTTCTGTGGCTAATTGTTCCGGTGCTTGTTGTGTTTCTTCATCACCATGAGAAAATAATTTCTCTGCAATTTTTTCTACGCCTTCAAAACATAGAAATAAACCGCCTAATAATAACATTGGCATAATTAACCATGGTGCAATAACACTGATTAATAATGCTGCAGGTACTAGTATTAACTTATTTTTAAATGAGCCTTTTGCAACACCCCAAACCACAGGTAACTCTCGCTCAGCGCGAACACCAGAGACTTGTTGGGCATTGAGCGCCAAATCATCACCTAATACACCAGCGGTTTTACGTGCTGCCACTTTGGTCATTAATGCAACGTCGTCAAGAACGGTTGCGATATCATCAAGTAATGTTAATAAACTTGCGCCAGCCACTGCATACTCCTCACTAAGAACCCATACGGTTCTAAATTAACAATTTCGTATTTATAAATATAATAAACGGATTAAAGACATTATTTGTAACCAAGTATTACCATTATATACTATTTACTCCAGTTAATTTTCAATGAGAATAATTTGGTTTTACCTCACTAAATTGCAGCGATAAGTCATTAATAAATAAACCAGAATAATCATCAAACACCCCGTTGTTATGCTGGCTTAATTATTTAAATATTGGTTTTGCATCGTAATAATCATCTTTCATCATAACGATAAATCTTTTTTGTTTGCGCTAAAAACAATTCAATTGTCTAATCGCAACGCACCCATCATTGGTTTGAGGTGTAGACTGAGATTGCATCGGGCATTCTTATTCCCTGTCATACTGTGCTTGTTGTAACAGCACTACCTTTAAGGGTAATGACAATGAAAACTCTCGCAGCATTATACTCGAGGGCTTTTTTTAGCCTCAATAAAGTATGCGTTAACGCAATAACTAAAACCAAACCTAATCAATCAAGAAGATCATCTCGTTTGTTCATGACTTGTAATGATGATTCCAGTTCAGGTAGTCCCAGAAGCTTGTAATTGAAAATGCTATACGTTATTTACAACGTTATTAGATTTCAATAACAACATACTTTTATTCTGACCATTATCGCGTCAGGCATCACACTATTTCGATATTTACTGCAGCCGTGCAGGGATGTTTATCATCTGTATTTTATGGCTGACGTATTTTCGCTCAGGAAGAGATTAAACAATGAGTGATTGGACAATTAATAATGCCCGTAATGTTTACAATACACCTTACTGGGGTCAAGGCTACTTTGATATAGCACAAGACGGTTCTGTTATCGCCCGTCCTGATGTTAATAATCCAACCAATACTATCGGGTTATCACAACTTGCCGATGAATTAATTGCGGCAGGCGCGTCATTACCAGTGTTAGTTCGTTTTCCCGATATTCTTCACCACCGCGTTGACAGCTTATGTGGCGTTTTTAATCAAGCGATTGAGAATTATGGCTATCAAGGCGAATATCTTGCAGTTTATCCCATCAAAGTGAACCAACAGCAAGAAGTCGTTAGTGAGATTTTAAAAAGCCAATATGCAAAACAGCAGCGTCAATTAGGCCTTGAAGCAGGTAGCAAACCAGAGCTAATGGCTGTGCTTGCAATGGCACAAGAAGCAAGCTCTGTGATCGTGTGTAATGGCTATAAAGACAGAGAATATATTCGATTAGCGTTAATTGGCGAAAAGCTCGGTCATGAAGTTTATATCGTGCTAGAAAAGCTCTCTGAACTAAACATCATCTTACAAGAAGCCGCAGAGCTTGGTGTAACACCTCGTTTAGGTATTCGTGCTCGTCTTGCCTCTCAAGGTAAAGGTAAATGGCAAGCAAGTGGCGGCGAAAAATCGAAATTTGGTTTATCGGCATCACAAGTATTAACGGTTGTTAATGCTCTACGTCAACGTGACATGCTTAATTGCCTGCAGCTATTACACTTTCATTTAGGTTCACAAATCGCCAATATTCGTGATGTTCGTAATGGTGTCGGTGAAGCTGGTCGTGTTTATGCTGAACTTAAAAAATTAGGTGCTGGCATTTCTACAGTTGATGTTGGTGGCGGCTTAGCGGTTGATTATGAAGGAACGCGTAGTCAAAGTAGCTGTTCAATGAACTACAGCATCAATGAATATGCAAATAATGTAGTCTATGTTTTAGGTGATATTTGTAAAGAATATAACATGCCTATGCCACGTATTATTTCCGAATCAGGCCGTAATCTCACTGCCCATCATGCGGTTTTAATTACCGATGTAGTGGGTATTGAAAGTTACAAAGTAGAATCGATCAATCCCCCCGCTGAGAATGCGCCGCATATTTTGCATAATATGTGGCGTTCTTGGAAAGAGCTAACCGAACATACCGATCACCGTTCATTAGTTGAGCTTTATCATGATAACCAAAGTGATTTAGCCGAAGTTCACTCTCTCTTTGCCGTTGGCATGATCAGTTTTATTGATAGAGCATGGGCTGAACAAGTCAGTTTACGTTTATGTCATGAATTAGCTCAAACACTATCAGCTCAAAACCGTGCTCATCGACCACTATTGGATGAATTACATGAACGTTTAGCGGATAAGTTTTTTGTTAATTTTTCTCTGTTTCAATCATTACCAGATGCATGGGGCATTGAGCAAGTGTTCCCTATTTTGCCACTAAGTAATTTGAATAAAGCCCCTGAACGCCGTGCCATTATTCTTGATATCACCTGTGATTCCGATGGCACAATTGATCAATATGTTGAAAACCAAGGCATAGAAAGTACCCTACCCGTACCAACATGGAGTGATGAACAACCTTACCGTATCGGTTTCTTTATGGTTGGCGCATATCAAGAAATTTTAGGCGATATGCATAATTTATTTGGTGATACTGATACTGCGGTTGTGCGTTGTACTGCAGATGGTAACTATAATATTGAGAAAATAGATCGTGGCGATAACGTCGGTGATGTATTACGTTATGTACACTTAGATTCTAATGAATTTTTACGTCAGTATCAGCTAATGGCGGCACAACATCTTGCTGAAAATGAACGTGAAGCAATTCTTAAAGAACTAGCCGATGGGCTTGAAGGATATACCTATCTAGAAGATGTTCGCGCTATTTAAGACTAAAAACTTAGTCGCCCTATTTTAGAACACCCTATTACTATAAAGGTCGTAATAGGGCTTTTAGTGGGCCTTCCGCCCTATATTGTTGTTGGAGAAAACCATGGCAACACTAGCTAATTACCCAGATTATTCTTTATACGCCAACGCTTTTGGCTTTTTACGTCAACCATTAGATTTTTCGCCAATGTCATCTGATGCTGACGTTATTATTACTGGAGTACCGTTTGATATGGCAACCACGGGTCGTTCTGGTAGTCGTATGGGACCTGGTGCAATACGTCAAATTTCAACCAACCTTGCATGGGAAGGTAAACGTTGGCCGTGGAATTTTAGCCTTTTAAAATCCATTAAAATTGCCGATTGTGGTGATTTAGTATTTGATTGTGGCGATGCAGGTCAAATGTGTGAGCGCTTAGAGGCTCACGCAAGCGGCTTATTAGAACAAGGGAAAACACTGCTTACTTTTGGTGGTGATCATTTCGTTACTCTGCCGTTATTGCGTGCTCATGCGAAACACTTTGGTAAAATGGCATTAATTCACTTTGATGCCCATACCGATACTTACGATCAAGGCAGTAAATTTGATCATGGCACGATGTTCTATCATGCACCTAACGAAGGATTAATTGATCCGACGCATTCGGTGCAAATTGGTATTCGTACCGAACACAGTGACAAACTAGGTTTTAATGTTATCTCAGCCGATACCGCCAACGACTGGAGTGTGGCGCAGATTGTTGAAGAGATAAAAGCGACCGTTGGTAATATGCCAGTTTACTTAACATTTGATATTGATTGCTTAGATCCGGCTTACGCACCAGGTACAGGTACGCCTGTTTGCGGTGGAATAACATCAGATAAAGCGCTAAAAATCATTCGTGGTTTACAAGGTATTAATTTGATTGGAATGGATGTAGTTGAAGTTGCACCTGCATACGATCATGCCGATATTACGGCATTAACCGCCGCGACTATAGCAACAGATTTATTGCATCTTTGGGCGACACAGAAACAATAAATTATGCAATATGATAATCACGTAATCCAATAGCTATATAATAGCATAAAAAAACGCCAGTATTTTAATGATTAATAATACTGGCGTTAATTTAGAACTTAATTAAGAGTGGCTATAAAAACAAAATACTGCCCCAAATAATTGCCACCAGCACTAACGCAACAAAGACCGCAGCCGAACCAATATCTTTTGCTCGACCACTTAATTCATGACGTTCAGATCCAATACGATCCACCACCGCTTCAATCGCTGAATTAATTAATTCGGCAATAACAACAATAAATAATGAGCTAATCATCATTAATCGTTCAAGTTTTGTTACTGGCATAAAAAACGAAATAACCGTCATTACAACTAATAAAATACTCTCTTGTCGAAAAGCGGCTTCATTAATCCATGCTGCTTTCAAACCCTGCATCGAATATCCAGTCGCATCAATAATACGTTTTAAGCCTGTAGCACCAGGTTTCATCGTTAACTCTCTTTCTTTTTTATTATAAGTAAATAACTCACTTACGGTAAATAATACCCTTTGAGCAATAAAACAAAAGCAAAAATAGTCTTACTGTATTTTTACTCATTATTTCATCAAAAAGGCCCTATTGCCGACACTGAGCAAATATATCTAATTTAGCATTGTAAACTTTTGTTTTAACATCCATCATTCCCAATAATGAATGGAATAAATTATCTTGTGAAAAACCGCCAGCCATGGCTTCACGTTGCAAACATTGACGATTTATATGCTGACTGTGCTGATAAGCTGGCGACAGCCATAAAATTAATGGCACCGTCGTTTGTTCTTTCGGCGCAATGGAATACGGCAACCCATGTAAATAGACCCCATCTTCACCTAATGATTCACCATGATCGGCCATATAAATCATAGCTGTATTAGCTTTACTGTCGTCTTTTTTAAGCATATCAATCACACGACTTAAAATATGATCGGTATATAAAATGGTATTATCGTAGGTGTTTGTTACTTGCTGACGGCTACACTGTTGTAAATTACTGGTATTACAGGTTGGCTTAAATATTTTAAATTCTGGTGGGTAACGATCATTATATGTCGGCCCATGACTACCGATAATATGCAGTACAATAAGGGTGTCTTGTTTTGCATTATCAATTTTTGCTTGTAAATTTTTAAGTAAAACTGCGTCATAACAAGTACCATCATGACAAAGTTTAGGATCAATCTCAGCATTGATAACAATATGCTTCACTCGATCACATACCCCTTTACAACCACTGTCATTATCTTTCCAAAACACATCAATACCCGCTCGTTGCAACACATCCATGACAGAATCTTGATGACGTACCGTAATCGCATCGTAATTTGATTTATTCATCACAGAAAACATACAGGGTAATGATACAGCTGTCGCCGTGCCGCACGATTTTACATTTAAAAAACTGATCACATTACGTTTTGCTAACTCAGGGTTTGTATCACGATCATAGCCATTTAATGAATAATTCATTGAGCGAGAGGCTTCACCTACCACCATAACAACAACATTATGTTTATCACCTTGATGAGTGTTTTTGGCATCTAATCCAATGTGCGTAAATGGCATTTTAGCTTCAATAAGCTGGTATTTCGCATAACGAAATGTCGCTGAAATATAATTGGTCGGATTAATCAGTGCTTTGATTTCAGAGTGGTTACGTACTAATGACGCATAATCTTTATAATAACCCGCAGCAATAACAACAATAACTAATAACGAAACAATAATACTCAAACTACGGGCAATTAATTCTTTTACTATTGGACGATAAACAACATTAATTCGCCATAAAATAACAATAGGAATAATGGCAATAACAGCTATCCATGCCAAACCAACAATCGAAAAATAACTACTAGCTTCAGCAGAGTTGGTTTCAAATATATTAACAATCATGCCGTAGTCAAAATACACCCCATAGTTATACATGGCATATGTCGCTAAGCTTGAAAAGAAAATCATTATGGTAACTAGTGGACGTTGTATCCATGGCCACAATAATAAATTAAATATAATATTTAATGCTGCAATAATAAACAGCGGAATGGTCGCAATAAAAACCATATCATTAGTAGTGTTTTTTAAAAACAATTCACTTAAATGTTTCCATAAAGTTATGTTTTGTATAGCAGCAAAGAAAACAGCAACGAGTAAAATATAGTTGATGCTGGTTAAACGAAATTTCATTATGGAGTATTCCTAATATTTCATAACGATCACATAAACTACCAGCACATGAATGGTGAAAAACCACTGGTAAGCATAGAGCCAACCATGGCTATCATTGTTCCATTAAGAGCGATGATTATGCCTATAAATATAACTAATAGACATGCATCTAAACAATTCGATGAAATTTATTTATGAAAACATAGATTACTATAATCATAGCTCGTATTTTTATATTAATGAAAACTGTTACACTGGAGGCAGTAAAGGAGAATACTGTGAATATACCTCAACCTATTGATAAACTTGCTTGGCTTTATATTGAACAGCGTAAATTACTTGCCGTACGCTCATATGGAAAAACACTTTATTATATTCCAGGCGGAAAACGTGATCCTGGTGAAACTGATGCTCAAGCATTAATTCGAGAGATACAAGAAGAGTTATCCGTTGATCTCATGCCTGAATCGCTACGTTATGCCAATAGCTTTCAAGCGCAAGCCCACGGTAAAGCACAAGGTGTAATGGTTAACATGACTTGCTACTTTGGCAAATATACTGGCAATTTATTACCCGCATCTGAAATTGAAGAAATTCAATGGCTCACTAGTAATGATAACGATATTAGCTCTAGTGCAACATTAATGATCCTTGCATATTTAAAAGCGCAAGATTTAATCGATTAACCTTCACTAAATTCCGTTATTGGTCATCGTAAGATTATCCCTATAAAAAACGCCAATACACAAATATGTATTGGCGTGATTTAAAGGATACAAGGGGAAAAGTACCCTGCTTCTACTCAATAAAGCTTGATTGCCTTATTTTAGAAAATCATTGTAAAGCATGTATAAATGCGCTGAACTCCAAGAGAAATTATTTGCACCTTGTACGGCTCCCGTTTCTGGGTTGTAGTTCTCTTGAATTGGTCGATCTAGAGTAAGCCCTTCTGCATTTTTAAATAGCTTATTAACCATTTCATTCGCTTGATCAGTATAACCATAGTTCGTCATACCTTTTACACCAAAGTAGAATTGATCAACCCACACACGACCGCGCCAATAAATATCAGCCCCATAAGCAGGGTTATCTTTTGCTGCTGTACCTAATGGCACTTTAGTATTAAATTTCGTGGTATCCATCATATTTTTCACAACAGCAGCGGCAGTCATATCATCAGCCGCACCATTAAACAGTGGTGACCAACCTTCAGCCCCCATGCCACGCGCAACAATCGGGTTACCCGCACAACCATTATTTAATTGCGCCGCTTCAGTAGGATTTATATTAATGTCATAGTAAAAACCAGTGCGACTATCAAACATACACTGATTAATGTAGTTTTTCGTTTCCACTGCTTTTGCAGTAAAATCAGCCGCAGCCTCATTACGACCTAATGCAGTCGCAATTTGTGCCAAGAATTTATTATCACTGTACCAGTATGATGCTTGGTCAACAGATTCTTGCATTAGTGAATAACCCACTAATTGACCACTATCATCACGGTTTTCACTAAACTTAACCTGCCAATCTTTCTTTGCTTGGTTTAATTTAGCCGTATTATCTTCACTCGTATTGGCATACGTTACTTGTTCACCATTCACAGCATAAGTATTATCAAACCCATGTTGTTTATGAGCATAACGACCAAGCTGATCAACAAGTGCAATTTCATTAAGGTCCGTTAAACCTTGAGCATCAGCAATTGTGTCAATAAAACCAAACACTGCAGCATCATCTCGCCCTGACTCCCATGATGCCGCTGTTTGTGCAGGACTATGGATATCAATATAATTAAATGATTCTAATAATTTATTATATTCAGTAATGCCTTTAGCTTGAATCCAGTTATCAGGATCAGCCGCCGTTTTATATTCATAGATTAACTGACCATCTTCGGTTGTATGCGCAGGATCAACCGCAGCACCATACTCAGGAATACCGTTATTATTGGTGTCACGTGCTGTTAACCACCAATTATGGTAATCAACCAATTTCGGATACATTTCTTCTAACCATGCTTGAGCATCATCAGCACGGTTATATTTATCTTTTAAGGTTGTATAAACCTCCCACACCGCCCATGACGCTAATGATGGCTTAGTATTACGTTCATTCCATGATTGTGAGTCATTCATTTCGGTTAAACCAAGCGCATCACCACGCTCTTTAGACATGTTCATACCAACCACATCGAGCAAATAACCTTTATCATAAGGACGCAATATATCGTCGGCTTTTACTTGATGCTCAAACACAGTACGAATGTTATTCATCGCTAAATCAGGATTAAAATGTGCCATAGCATAAGCTTGTTTCCACGTATCCCACGGCCATGTTAAGTTACCAGAGAACCAACGCGCAGTAACCGATGGGGTCACCGTATCATAACTAACAAAACCAGCAGGGCTACGCCAATTAGCGGTCAATGTTTCCATTGCTTTTACCGCCACCCGTTCTTGAGCTGCGGTGGCATTTTTATTGACTAAACCATGTTGAAGATATTGTTCCCAACGCTCAGTGGTTGCATTCATATAACGAATAGGGTGTTGTAAAATATCATTAACAACGGTTTTTTCTTGTTGCCACTCATCAGCAGTGAGCGTATGAGTAAATACGGTATAAAGTGTATGGGTTGGTTCAGCGCCAATTTCAGCTACAGATTGATATTCAAGGCCATTAACATAGGTAGTCGTGGCTATATTACGGTGAATATTAAAGGCAGAACTACCACTAGTACGAACCGTCCATGAATCACGTTCCTTACCAAAAGCAATATCAATGTCACCGCTATCATTCGACGTCATTACACGGGTCAAATTCGGTAATTGTTCTGCAACAGTTGGCTTATATTTTGGATTAGATTTACCGTCTTTGGCATAATAACCATCAACCAGTTTACCGTCCCACACGAGTTCTAAATTTTCACCCGTCGTATTAGTAATAATCGTTTCAACAATCGATGAACGTGAAGATACAAACTGTAACTTCATTTCAACTTTAATACCGTCAGCGGTCATTGTTTGAATCAATGCGCCCGGAATACTATAAGCTTCAGCACTAAAATCGACAGGCTGACCTGCTTTTAATATTGATAACTTATCAAAATATTCAGCAACAGAGGTGTTATATTCTTCAGCAATGGCTGTCGCGCCAAAACCACCTTTATTTTCAGGGTAGGCTTTTAAATCCGGTAATAAATGTCCATGCCATGCACCATCATCATGCAATGGAGTATAAACCATATGGTCGCCGACACCCACTTCAATTAAATGTTGAGGTGTACCTGTTCGATCAAGAATATTCTTAAATTTCAATGCTATTTGTGGTTTTTCTTTCTCTTCACTGGTCGAATTGACATTATCGTCTGTATTACACCCAGCAGTAAACATTAACGAACTCACAGTTGCTGCTAATAAAGTTTTTTTTGCCAACGTCGATTGTTTAATCATTTAAAATCCCCCGAGATTTAATGATGAGCTGCATCTTATAATTATTCGTACAGCTATTTTTGTGGGCAGAATACACCCCGTATTCTGCAATTGCGGAGGATAATAAAGATAAAAAAAACAACTAAAATTGAAGTAAATCACGTTTATTATTTTACTAAAATTGAGCAAGCAAACTCGCCTGAAACATTTTGAAACACTTTTTATTAAAAAAATATTCTATATAGGAAGGAATATCACATTATAAAAACAAGACCTAAAAGGAATACAAATTTCCATTATTAATAACACTATAAAATAAGCGTGAGACTATTATTTATTCAGAAAATCATGTGATATTGATACAAAAAATCGGTTTGATAAAGAAAAAGAATGCGATCCTCTATCCAAAAATCAAATCACTGCCGAAAAAGACACTTTATGTAACTTTTGTAACTATTTTTAGTAAATAACGTAACAGTTAAACGGTCATTTTTTTAATAAAAATGTGAGTTTCATCACTGGTAAGAATAATCACCAACGTACAACAATTACGTTTATTTTATATATTGGTTATCTCTATGACCGTTTTTATTGAAATACATGCGATATAAAAAATAAAAGCCGAGTATTTTACTTATACTCGGCTTTAATATGAAAACGTAATGATGTCTATTTAGTAAATTTCATTGATATCAACATCATAAATTACGACGTTTATTTAGTTCTTCAATCACTGACTTCGGTGCTACTTTTGCTAGCTCCACGATACATGCATTCGCTTTTTCATTATCATGCCTAATATAAATATCACACAATGCATAAAGTTGTTCTGGTGCACCAGAAATTAAATAGGCTTTTTCAAACGATGCTATTGCTGCGGTTAAATCAAGATCTTGATGTAATACACCATTAAGGTACCAATAATAGCTATTATTATCCGCCAACATGGTCGCTGTCGTCATAGATTCAGCGGCCGATTTCTTTTGTTTTAAACGCACTTGAGTCAATGCTTTTGCATAATATAGACTCGCTTCTTTTGGTAATTGCTTGATGGCTTTATTTAAAACAACCAAAGCCTCTTCATCTTGATCTTGAGCGCGATAATTATCAGATAAATTAAGCCAAATTTGGCTATTTTGTGGATCGCGTATGATTAATTGTTGATAAATAGCGTCTGCTTTTTTCCAGTCGCCATGCCAACGATAGGCATCAGCCATTAACAACTGCTGCTCCGGTTGATGCTGCAAATACGCGACAAGATTCTGATATGGCGCTTCCATTTTATGTTTCTGAACGATACTCATCGTCGTGTAATTACGTAACAAATTGACCGTAGCAGCCCGACGAACACTTAACTCTGGATCATTTAAAAGTGGCGCAAGCATACGCCACCGATGTTCAAATTTATATAATTTTGCCCCTGTAATTGCCGCTTGACGAAGAACAGGGCTCGATTCTTTCAAAGCACGTGCAACAGCAACTAAACTGTTTTGATTAGGATATTGAGCTAATTGACGCAGTGCTTCGGCACGTTTTTCAATCGTTTCATTTTTATTTTGAGCGACATATGCAAGTTGTTGTTCTATTGGCATATTCTGAACTTGATTTGCAGCTGTTGCATCGATGGCAGCATAGGATGGAGTAGAAAAACTCAACACTCCCATTAATCCTATCACTGCATATTTTTTTATCGCATTAGTCACTGATAACACTCCATACTATAACCGTCTTGATCTACCGCGATTAAGCAGAGAAAAATATTAAAATTTAGTATGATAAAAAGCCGTCTGTTGTGCTTGTAACCGCTTGGCATCGCTGTACTTACCGTGTTGTACCGAATGTCCTAGCATATTCAATATATAAGCAATTGATTTATCTGCATGAGCAAAGAATTTTTGCCAACCTGCACACAAATAATTTAATCCAGGCTCACCATCTTTAGTCTTAATGAATCGATTTTTAGGACACTCACCATGACAAGCGAACTTATACTCACATTGCTGACATTGCGTTGTTAGGGTTTTCGCTTTTGCAAATCCAAATTGTTGTTGCTCACGGCTATAAGCCAATTCATCTAATTTTTGTTTATGAATATTGCCAATTTTATATTCAGGGTAAACGTAATGATCACAGGAAAACACATCACCATTATGTTCCATCGCCAAGCCCTTTCCACAAATTTCACCTAGCGTACATAATGGGTTTTTTCTCCCCATCCATGTCTCAACACTGGCCTCAAAATATTGGACAAATACTTTACCTACATCGTTCTTCGTCCATTCATCAAACACAGCAATTAAGAAATCGCCCCACGCTTGATCTGACACGCACCACGGTTCCATTATTGATTGCTTATTACCAGGTATTAAACGTTTATCACCTTGGTGTAATTGAGCACTGGTCTGTTCCGTTTGAGGCGCAACAGTTCGAAAACTTTTTTGTTCAACAATTGGAATAAACTGCATTTGAGGTGATTTAACCACATCACGTAAGAAACGGTAGACTTCAAGAGGATTGCGGCTAGTGAGGTTATTAACACACGTTAATGTGGCAAATTTAACACTATATTGATGTAATAAATCCACGGCCTTCATCACTTGCTTAAAGGTGCCACGGCCAGCTTTATTGGTACGGTATGCATTATGTAATAACTCCGGGCCATCAATACTCAGTCCAACCAAAAAATTATTTTCTACTAAAAACTCACACCATTGTGGCGTTAATAATGTGCCATTGGTTTGTAGATCATTGGAAATAAGCACTCCTTCAGGTTGGTATTTTTTCTGTAACGCCACAATCTTTTTAAAATAATCGAGGCCGAGCAAGGTTGGTTCGCCGCCTTGCCATGAAAAAATAATTTCAGACGTATTTTGACCTTCAATATATTGCTGAATATAAATTTCTAGCGTGGCATCATCCATTTGCGGAGAACACCCTTTTTTATAGTCAAGTAAGTCTTCTTTGCTCAAATAATAGCAATAAGTACAATCAATATTACACACAGCCCCAATGGGTTTGGCCATAACATGTAATCGCTTAGAGGCTTTACCTTTATACTGAGGTCCTTGAGTAATAATCATCCTAATTCCTATTTTATAACTGATTTAATAGTACAAACTTGTCTAAGACATTGATCAATTTAAATTACAAACAAGTTATAACTTCATAATAAACAAAAAGAACAAACAAATTAGTTATATATATTATTCCATTTTAGAAAGTTCTTTCACTGTATAATAAACAGTCAATCATTACTGTTGAGAACATCATGTTTAGCATTTCTTTTTCGTCTAAAATAAAACATTCATTCATAACATTATTACTCAGCTCACAGCTAATAGGTTGTGCCGAAGCACCACCAAATCCAATAGCCCAAGCAATAGATCACAATATGGTTTACGTCAACGGCGGTAACTTTTTAATGGGCACAGATTCGAGCCTAGCTAAAAAATCAGAAAAACCCGCCCATATTGTTACGCTCAATGATTTCTATATTGCTAAGTTTGAAGTTACTCAGCAGTTATTTGAATCAATCATGGGATCGTCTTTAAGCTATTTCCAATCCCCCAATACTCCGGTGAACAACTTAAGCTGGCAACAAGCAAATTATTTCATTAAGAAACTCAATGAAATCACAGGAGAAACATACCGTTTACCCACGGAAGCTGAATGGGAATATGCTGCGCGAGGGGGTCAATTAAGCCAAGGTTATATTTATAGTGGATCAAATAATATTGAAGATGTGGCATGGTATTCGAAAAATGCAAAAAATAAGGCCCATCCGGTTGGAATGAAACAACCTAATGAACTAGGTTTATTCGACATGACAGGCAATGTTGGAGAATTTGTAAGTGATGCCTATGACGATAATTTTTATCGCTATTCGCCGCAAACTAATCCAAAGAATTCTCGTCAAGAAGCCAGTGGCCTAGCACATAAATCCGTCCGCGGTAGCAGTTTTTCTTATGATGCAAAAGAATCTCAAAACTACCGTCGCGATTTTGCTAGCCAATCCATCATCATGTCGGATATAGGATTACGTTTAGTGAAAGACGTAAAAAACTAACAACTGAACTGATACCAAAGCTGTTAATAACAAGCGATAAATAGCCAGCAGTATTATTCAGTTAATGCTGCTTTTTTTATTTGTTGTCTTAACCATCGGTGCCCACTGTCAGGTGTTCGACTTGGATGCCAAATCATACATAAATCATGCTGTTGACGATCAAACGGTAAATCAAGTGCTTTCAGTTTATAATACGCACCTAAATCATCAATAGCAGATTGTGGCAACATACCAATCAGATCCGTTGAACCAATAATCGGCATCATCTCAAATACACCAGCCGCTCTTATAACAATATTTCTCTCTTCAAGCTCAACAATATCATCCATACCCAACAAACTACTACGACTATGCCAACGAGATGCAGCAACATGTTCTTCACTTAAAAACTCGGCTAATGAGATAGCATCGCCAATTCGAGGATGGTCTTTACGACAAACAACCCGTAATTTTTCAGTATAAATCACTTCAGACTTTAAAACTGTACGTCCACGAAGGGCTAAATCAATGACTAAATCATAACGTTGCAAACGTAAATCAGATTCAAGATCTTCTGTAAATTGAGGATGAACTTCTAGCGCAATATTGGGTGCACATAATCGAATTTGTTGCATGAGTTTAGGTATTAATGAATAACTCACGGTAGACACAACAGCGATAGAAAAAATACGATTTGATATTTTAGGATCAAATTCTCTTGATGCAGACAGAGTCGATGTGAAATTTTTCAATGCTGTCGACATTGCAGGGTAAATATCAGTAGCAAATACCGTCGGTTCAACTCCGGTGGTATTACGATGAAATAAAGGATCATTATAAATTTCACGTAACCGTTTTAGCGCCTTACTAACCGCGGGTTGACTAACATTCATTCGAGCGGCTGCCTTTGAGAGATTCTTCTCTTCATAAATAGCAACAAAAATAGGTATCAAGTTAAGCTCTGTACTTTTCATAATGACTAATATGACTAATCTAATTATTTTTACTGTATAACGCAGTTAATAAGAGACAACTACCTCATTTCATTTTTGTGTTAATACGCTTATTTTTCTTATATTTTGTACGTTGTTTATTCAACTGAGGAAAAATAAGCTTAGGCTGAAACTTTGCACAAATAAAATCAAAATATCGTCCTGATTGAGTAACCTGCTTCCATAAAGACAGTGATAACTTTTTGGTAATACTCGCGGATTGAAACTGAGTTGCATCTTGTTGCCAATCGACAGTGTCACGGTATTGCTTTAATTGTAACTGATCGTTGTGACGTCTTAATACACGGTAAAGTAACACTCTCACTTGGCTCCACTGTTGATGTTTTATTGCTTTTGCATAGATAAACCAAGCCGGTAACGGGTGTGTTTTATAATAGGCGACGGTTTTAAACGCTATCATCACGAGCGCCACCATAGCTGTTACTAATGCGACCAACCAATGCCAATATTGATGCAACCATGAACTGACAGTATGGGATACATGAAAAGATTGCCCTTCCAGCTTAATAGTTTTTAAAGTTTGAGTCTCGGTATCCCACCACGTTAAATGAGTAGTAGGAAAGCTCACTTGCCCCCCATTTTGAAGTACATAAACAGTCGATTCTTTTCGTTCAGAAAAATAATCACCACGGGTTTGTGAATCACTTAATTGATTAGGTTGAGGATACGTTTGATAATCAGTGGTTGTTAGAGGCTGAATTAATTTGGGAATCAACATTGCTAAGGTATTTGACCCTTTTACAATCAAGGTGCGCGTGATCGCATCTCCTGCTTTTAATTCAGGATTAGATTGACTCCATTGCTGCTCAACCGAGAAATCTCGCCCTGAAACCCATACCGATTGATCACTTAATAAGCCCGATGGAATAATAGCCGAGAATGCTTGTGGCTCGGTATATAAAACACCAGTAACATTATTGGAACCGGAACGCGACACATGTACGGTTACTGCCGTTGATGGCACCAAAAAATGGCCGGCCGCTTGAGGATATAATGTCACTTCCCAACGTTGATGAGTCCATGTTACACCATCTTTCTTTTCTGTGAAGTTCATCGCCAATTGATTTCGCTGTTTTGCCACTACATTGGGTATTTCAATCGGCGCAATACGCGTCCCTCCAGTAAACCATCGAGGCGTAACAACTTCAATATAAAGAATAATTTGTTGATTGACGGCATATGTTAGGGTCTTGCTATCTTTCGTACTGTGAATATTATCCTTATTACCTAACCATGTTTTTATTGTTACCTGATCAGATTTATCAAGCATATTGGTTGTACTTGCTTGCACATTAAAACTTATCGACATCAGTGCTAGCACAAGAATAATAACAATATGAGCCACATAAGCTTGAGCTTGGCGGTAAACATTATAATGAGGCATTATTTAACCTCCTCGGTACGAATATTTTTCACATCGGTTGATTGTGCTCGAAGCTGTAATTGAAATTTAGCCCGTAAAAAGTATTTAGGATCAGCCTCTACGCGGCGTAACCATTTATCCGCAAGGGCTTGGTTCGCTATTATTTCGTCCGCGTTAAGTTTCTCTTTTGCCATCATTGCAGCATCCACTTTTTCATCAGCACCATCCCCTGTTTTAGGCTTATCATCACCGAGTTCAAATGACTCTTCAGGGCCGTCTGTACTGCCTTTTTGGCTTTCACTCATACGATTTACTTCATCAACAATGCCTTTCATAATCGTTAAATTATTCTCAACCTTTGCTTTTAAGCCCTTACCTAAATCACCACTATCAAGTAATAACTGATAAAGATCTCGCGCCGCAACATACTCTCTTTGTCTTGCAAGAGCATTAGCGGCATAAAAAAGACTTTCGCCAGTTTTCACTTGTAAAAAAACACTATGTGCTAATTTATATTCACCAGCATAATAATAAGCGATGCCTTTTTTTAGTGGATCTTGATACCGCTTTGCTGCGGTTAAATAGTCAAACCGATTAAAATACCATTGCCCTTGTTGATTTGGTGTCAGCCAAACATTCATCCACCAATGTACTGTCTTATCCCATACCGTCACATCGGCTACCAATTCATTTGTGGCCGCTTTAAGACTTACGGTTTCAGCATACGTCGTCGGTGAATAAAAGCTTGGGAATACAATAACCGCCACTAAACACCACTTAACTAGCCATCCCTTTCGAAACCATAGCAACATCAATAACGCCACCGGAAATAATAAAAAATATCCCATATCTTTCCACGGCATCGCAGACTCATTATTTAACTGCATATGACGTTCAATATTGCTATTAAGTGTCTTGATATCGCTATCGTCAACAGTCACTTCTACTACGCTACCCTGCGCTTTTTTAGCAAGAGACTTAAGTGATGCAAGATCAAGAGGCTCATTACTCACTCGATCTTTATTACCTGCCGCTAATACTAATAATTGATGATGACTGGTGGCAAAATAATCTTTAAACGCTTTAATTGTTGCCGAATTGACAGCGTCAGTAATGAGCAATACCGTACCAACATTTTCTGTACTTAATTGCGGTTCAATTAACGGTAATGCGGTTTCGGCATTCTTGCCTTTTACGGGCATAATATCAGGCTGAATTGCCGCTAAAAAAGGTTCAAAAACAGAATCATCTTTAGTTAATGGCATCGCTAAATGCGCTGAACCTGCAAAAACAACTAATCCAGTTTTCCCCCCCTGCCGTAATGTAATTAAATCTCTAATCTTTTGCTTTGCGCGTTCTAAGCGATTAGGGGCAAGATCTTTTTGTAGCATTGATTCGCTATTATCAAGCACAATAAGTAACGCTGCTTTATCTTCTCCAAAAGGTGAAGGTTCACGCTCCCACGTCGGGCCCGCACAAACAATGATGCCCACCAGCATTGATATACTCAGCAACTTCAACGGTAATTGCTTTTTCCAACCACTATCGCCAATCGTTAACACTTGACGTAAATGTTGTGGTAATTGCTGCTGCCATTCATTTTTTGAATCTTGTTGCCAACGTAAATAAATCACAATAGAAAAAGGGATAAAAAGTAATAACCACAATGGACGAATAAAATGGAAATTATCTAATATTTGTTGCCACATCAGAGAATTAAACATTATTTTCTCCTGATTGTTGTGCGGCTTTTTTTGTTGCTGATGTCAATTGTCGCTTCACTGTTGCAAAGCCAAACCCAAATAAATACATCACCACAATCAGCATAATCGAGTATTGATGAATTGACTGTTTAGGCCGATATGTCGTGCTTTCATACAGCTGTGGCTCTAACTTACCAATTGCAGCATAAGCTTGTTCTAACTCATTTCGATTAATGGCTTGAAATGCTTGTCCTCCAGAGACTTTAGCAACGCGATTGATCACATCCATATCTAATGCTTTCTCACCAACGGTTGTAGGATCGCCCATCGCTATCATATGAATACGGACATTTTTAGCTGCGGCAACTTTAGCTGCATCAATAGGCTCAACATAACTGCCAGTATCATTACCATCCGTTAATACAATCGCGACTTTTTCTCGTGATTTTTGATTAGGGTGTTGCGGATCAGTTGATGCCGAAAGATCGGCAGTAGCACTTTGCTCAAACACTTTAATCGCCAGCCCAATAGCATCACCTAAATGTGTACTTTGACCAGCCATAGCTACATCCGTTTGATTTAAAAGTGCTAACCATACTTTTTGATCGGCTGTAAATGGTGTTTGTACAAACGCTGCGTCACCAAATAAAATCAATCCTAAACGATCCCCTTGACGCGTTTTTGCAAAATCAGCTAACACTTCTTTCGCTGCATCTAAGCGCGATATTTTTTGAATACCGCCATTATCAGATGCTGTTTTTGAGACAAAATCACGCTCAGCCATTGAACCTGATAAGTCCACGACCACCATTACATCTCGCCCTAAACTTTCTCGCGTTTGTGGTGGTCCTAAAATAGTCGGCTTAGTTAATGCAAAAATTAATAAACACCATGAAATAATGAGTAGGGCTTTTTGCCAATAGCTAGCATTTAGCTGGCTTGCCCCTTGCGATGGCACTTCATCTAACGCTTGGACTAGTACATCAAAAAAAGGCACTTTTATTGCAGATTGACGAGTGCGATAAGCAGGAATAAACCAATAAATAAGAATGGGTAATGGTAATAACCATAACCAATATGGATACACTAACTCCAATTGACTAAACTGCATTTGTACCCCCTTTTTTCTTAAAATGGGGTTCACCATGCTCAACTAACCATTGCTGGCATAAGGTTATTAACAAAGATAATTCATGTTCAGATAATTGGGACTGCGGTTGCACTAAAGATCGCATCCACTTTTGCCCAATAACATCATTAAAGACCACTTTTCGAGGAGAATGACAATCATCTAAATCAATAAGGAATCTTTCACCAAAGGCATTGGCTTTTTGAGGGTCAAGGTAAATTAAGACTGCTTTCATTACTTCAAACATATCTAAAGGCAATGATAACAAAGCATCTTTATGCTTTATCGAGGCATGCATCACCTCAATCAGAGCTATTGCTTCCCTGCGATAACGGTTACCCCACCACCATCTAATCCATTGAATAGAATAATAAAAAACAGTAACCATCAAAAGTATAGCAACAATTTTCCAGCCGATTGTTTGAGGAAACCAACTCACATGGTCAGGTATTGTCACCTCACTCATATTTCTTAACATGTAATTGCTAGGTGGAGCATGAATACTCATTGTCGCCCTCCAATTGCACGTTTAAATTGTTCAATATGATGCCCCGACGTATCAGCTTCAATTAAAGGTAACCCTTTCGCCGCCATCAACTGAATTAGTTGTTCTTTCTTTAAATCTTGATATTCACCTAAGCCCTTATTGGCTAGATCAAACCGCCTAGCATCATTTAAATTAAGTTGATACGAACCATCTCCAACTACCCAATGGCTATTTTGGGATGGAAATTGAGACTCAAACGGATCGGATATTAATACGCCTAATACATCATTATGTCTTTGTAGGTGTTTCAGATGTGTTATTTCATCCGCGCTAGCCCCATGCCAATCACTTAAAATAATGATGGTAGCTTCTTTAAGTTTCAAACGGCCTAATAGCGTAACAAATTGACTAAATCCAACCTCACTGTCATCGTTACTGGAAATATCCAGCGATTGATTTTTAATAGACAATAGTTGTAATCGATGCAGCAGATCTGCTTGAGAGCGCTTAGGTTTTAGCCAATGTATTTGATGGGGGGTATTAATGATAAAACCAACGCGATCGCTGTCTTTAAGAATACGCCATGCGGTCAATGCCGCTAATTCTGCCGCAACCACAGATTTCATGGTATCAATGGATGAAAAGAACATACTGCTACGTTGATCGACACAAATAATAAAATTACGATCTTTCTCTTCGGTGTATGAACGAACGTGGGGTTTTCCCGTTCGCATTGTCACTTTCCAATCGAGATTACGAATATCATCCCCTAATTGGTAATGTCGTAATTCCTCAAAATTTAGCCCTCGCCCTCGAAAAATTGATGAATGACGGCCAGATAACGCAGTGCCTGATTTCAAATTGGGTAATAGACTGAAAAATCCCGCTTGAGATTGTAATTTGATAAGTTGGCTATATTCGCAATGAATACGGCTGTCTGTGCTTTTCTTATTCATAAAAAGCCCTATCCAATAACAACATAATCCAGCAATTCATCGATCACTTGCTGCTGGGTTATACCATCAGCTAAGGCGTCATAGCTCAGCGTTATGCGATGCCCTAATACTGCATGTGCCATTGCTCGAATATCATCAGGTTCTACATAATTTCTTGCTTGTAACCACGCATAAGCACGGGCACATTTGTCTAATGAAATTGAAGCTCGCGGACTTGCTCCCACTTCTATCCACCGTGAAAGTGACGATGCTGAATATCGTTCAGGTTTACGTGTCGCCATTACTAACGCCACAATATAACGCTCACTAATTTCAGATATTTCAACCATCGTAAGCTCAGACCGCGCCTGCATTACAATGGAAGGATCTAATTGAATACTTGTATTAATGTTCTTTTTTTCTATATCAGGTTCAGCGGTTAGCTTGGAATGCGTTTCTTCACTGCGCACCAGACGAATAATATCAAGTTCTGCGTCATCATCAGGGTAATCAACACTGACTTTCATAATAAATCGATCCATTTGAGCTTCAGGTAATGGATATGTCCCCTCTTGCTCAACTGGGTTTTGCGTCGCAAGTACCATAAAAAGTTCAGGCAAAACATGTGTTTTATCACCGACCGTTATTGTTCTTTCTGCCATTGCTTCCAATAACGCAGCTTGAACTTTTGCTGGTGCGCGGTTAATTTCATCAGCAAGAATAATGCTATTAAAAATAGGTCCCGCTTGAAAATGCAGTTGTGGTTTACCATTTAGCTCTTGATAGACTTCGGTTCCCGTTACATCAGAAGGTAATAAATCCGGTGTAAATTGAATTCGCCCAAACGATGTCTGTAAATTATCCGCCAACGATTTTACTGAACGTGTTTTTGCCGTACCGGGTAATCCTTCTAATAAAACATGCCCCTGTGTTAATAACCCAATAACAAGTGCACGAACCACATCGGATTGACCAATCACCGATGTCTCAACTTGAGATATAAGCGTTGTAATAGCCTGTTGAGTTTGATTCATGTGTTCTCCTTTACGTCCACTTGCCAGATTATTGACCGGGTATTATCTTAATCAAGACCGCCATAACTATTGGTTATAGTGCTCATTAATAAAGCCGCTTTTTAAGCGCATCAATGACATTTTTAGGTGCATATTGTTCCAACTGAGTAATACATTGTTTTGCTTGTAATGATTTCGCTTTTAACAATAGATCACATTGAGCGAATAAATGCTGCGGATTCGCACTCAAACTGAACGCTTGTGCCAATGCATCTGCAGCTTGATTGGTATTGCTATTTTCTAAAGAAAGACCATAAACATACCAATACTGTGCATTTTGAGGATCAACCTCTGTCGCTTGTTTAAAATAATTTGAGGCCTGCGCTTTATCATTTAAGCGTAATAATGCAAGTCCGGTGCTATAACGTAGTGCTCCTGATTTAGGTTGCGCGGTAATCCCTTGCTGCATCAATTCAACGCCTTTTAATTCATCACCTTGTGCTCGATACAAATCAGCAAGATTGACATAACTATTAACAAAATAAGGCTCAACAGTTATTGCTTTTAGGTATGCCTGTTCTGCTTGTTTAAATTCCCCCTGAGCACGATAGACATTACCTAAGTTCGTCATTCCAAAGCCTCTGTCAGCATTAAATAATTGAATTTCAATGTACTCATCTAATGCTGGAGATAGCTGTTCACGCTGCAATGGGGTCCACTCTGGCCAATATGCCGCTAATGCTCCTGCCGCTTCTGTGCGAATGCCAAGTACCTTATCAGTTAATAACGGCGATAATATTTGCCATCGGTCATAAGCTGAATATCCTGCAGACCCTTGAATTACCCCTAAACGTATTAACGCATCATCATGTTTTATCGCTCGCCCTAAAGCCACAACCGTATTTTTACTCGAAAATGCACTTAAACGCTGTAATGCTGATCCACGAATGATCCCCGCTTGTTTTACATCTTGAGCGGTATAAGACAGCGCATCGCCTGCACCTCGGTAATTAATGTCAGAGGCATAAAACGCAACCGCAAAATGTTGTTGATTTCGATAAGGTGAATCAGGGAACCACTGGCCAACGTGTTTATCAGCCCATGTATCATTTTGTTGTTGATGGCATTGAGTACAAACATTAGGAGTACCAATATTTTTACTTAAATCAGGACGGGGAATTTGCCAACTATGATCACGTCTTGCATCAACCCCCATATATGTTGTTTCTGGCATATGGCAAGTAGTGCACTGGGATGCTTCTGTATTTGCTTTATGAAAAGTATGTTTTTCGGGTGTATATTCTGATGCTACATGGCATTGGCTACAAACCGCTTGTTCTGGAACTTCCAATTTAGTTGAATGGGGATTATGGCAATTAGTGCATGTTACCCCTTTTCCCGCCATTTTTGACTGCATAAAAGATCCATAAACATAATCTTCATCATAAATTTGACCATCATTATGGTATAACTCAGACGTAATTAAGCTCGGTAAATAACTGTCTAGTAGTGAACCCTTAATATGCGCTTGGTCTTCATTTAATTGCACTCGACGACTATGACACTGCGCGCACACCGTTATTTGATCTGTGGGCTGAATTTCTTTGGGCTGCAAGGTTGAATGTCCTTCTTTAAACACCCATTCTTTGACAGATTTACTTAAATCACGTTCAAAACCATAATGTGCAACAGCATTTTTTGAAGAATTATTTGCCCATGAAATATGATCACTAGCAGGTCCATGACAAGCTTCACAGCCTACGTTTATTTCAAACCACTGTGTATCATAGGTATTCGTTTTTGCATCATAGTTTTTCTTAACATCGGTAGAGTGACAATCTGCACACATGAAGTTCCAATTCTGGCCCGTGTTAGTCCAATAAAACTCATCAGTTTTGTCCATCTCAGGATAAAGATGGTACCAACGCTGCCCTCCTTGCTCTTGCGCTCTAGCATCCCAAGCAAACGGAATTAATTGAATGCGCCCATCATCAAATTCCACCATATATTGCTGTAGTGGCTCAAAGCCAAACGTATAACTAATTTTATAATCATGAAACTGGCTATCAGGCCCTTCAATATTGACCCAATACTCATTACCTTTAGTAAAAAAGCGGTTCACTTTACCTTTAAATGTCAACGTTGCATCATTGAAATCACCCAATACACTATCTTTATCCGCGTGTTTCATCGCCATGTCATGATCTGATCCTTTCCATGCATCAACCTGTTCTTTATGGCAATCAACACACTGATCACTACCAACAAAATCGGTAGCAAAAGCCGTTGAAGTCAACATTATAAAACTTAGCCATACGCGAGAGAAAATAGCGTATATTCTTTTATCAATCATATACATCCTTGTATTGATATTAACTAACTCTTTGTATTTAAAATATATTATAGCGATACTTCAGATATAGCTTATATCGGATGAATTTTCCATTTACATTAGTCTATATGTGAATAAAAGCGGCTTATTCTAGAATGGAAATGGGCTCCGAAGAGCCCACTTTTGGGTAAAGGTTTAATTACTTATTATGCGGTTGTTGAAGTTTTTCCATTACTTGATCCAAACTAAAACTTGCCGCTTTTTGACGAGGAGGGAACTCTTTAAAGGTTTCTAGATATTTACCCACATATGCTTGTGCAGGAACAAACATATAAGCATGATCTAATAACCAATCATAATAAGTATTTGACGTCACATCAGCCACTTCGTATGGGTCCATACGTAAATTAAACAGTTTAGGCACACGTAAGGTAACAAAAGGTTCAGCCCATATTTGAAGGGTACCTTTCACACGCTGCTCCATAAACACTGCTTTCCATTTGTTATAACGCAGTGCCGCTAAATCACCATCATCAGTGAAGTAGAAGATTTCATCACGACGGCCTTTGTCTTCTTTTCCTGTTAAATAAGGTAAGAAGTTATAGCCATCAAGATGATTTTTGAAACTCTTATTGCCAAGTTTCGTTCCTTCTTTTAGCTCTTGTTTAATATTGTCATTACCAGCAATTGCTGCAAATGTTGGTAGCCAATCCATGTGGTGCATAATTTCATTGGATACGACACCAGGCTGAATCTTACCCGGCCAACGAACCATTGCTGGAACACGGTATGCCCCTTCCCAGTTAGTATTTTTCTCACTACGGAATGGCGTTGTACCCGCATCTGGCCATGAGTTCATGTGAGGGCCATTATCTGTTGAATAAAAGACAATGGTATTGTCTTTGATGCCTAGCTTATCCACCGCTTTTAATAGTTCACCAACATGATTATCGTGCTCAACCATACCATCTGCATAATTACTGATACCGGTTGATCCTTGCAGTTCAGGTTTCACGTGGGTTCTAAAGTGCATACGAGTTGCATTCCACCATACAAAGAACGGCTTATCAGCCTTCACTGCCCGTCCCATGAAATCAATCGCGGCAGCCATGGTTTCGTCATCCACCGTTTCCATACGCTTACGTGTTAATGGACCGGTATCTTCGATCTTACCGTCAGCATATGATTTAATTACGCCACGAGGACCAAATTTTTTCCTGAATTCTGGATCTTTAGGATAATCAATATTCTCTGGCTCTTCTTCCGCATTTAAGTGATAAAGGTTACCAAAAAATTCATCAAATCCATGTGCTGTTGGTAAAAATTCATCTTTATCACCAAGGTGGTTTTTACCAAATTGTCCCGTCATATATCCTTGAGGTTTAAGGACTTCAGCAATGGTTGCATCTTCAGCTTGTAAACCGATGTCAGCACCTGGTAATCCGACTTTACTTAGTCCAGTACGGAGCACCCCTTGCCCAGTAATAAATGTAGAACGTCCAGCAGTACACGATTGCTCACCGTAATAATCGGTAAACATCATTCCTTCTTTAGCTATTCGATCAATATTGGGAGTTTTATATCCCATCAAACCAAAGGTATAAGCACTAATATTAGATTGACCAATATCATCGCCCCAAATAACTAAAATATTTGGCTTTTCAGCGGCAACAGTATAGCCAGAAGCGCCCATCAAAACAGCAGCTAAAATACTTAATCGGCGTTGAGTTCCCTTTCTAACTGTCATATAAACTCCTGTATACATGAATAATAAATACCTCTAAATTTATAGTCCACGAAGCAGATTTAAGCCACCAACCATTAACATTTAAATCACATTTACCAATGAAATAATGCAACAAACCCTCTGCTTATTAATAATTCTATTAATATCAAATAAATAGACAACAACATCCTAAGTGCTTATCAAAAATACAGTTATAGCATTAAAATCTGAGAGAAAGGTCTCACTTTCCAGCAATTTATTGCTCGACAAAAAAACACAAAAAATCATTACAAATCAAAATATTAATAAAAATAATAACTTTTGGTTATAACCCCTATAAAGCGACGCACTTTTATTACTCACATAAAGTACAAATGATTACTCGCAACTAATGGAACTTATGCATGGCGAATCATTTAAATAAAATTGCACTTGGTATTGGACTGCTTACAGCTTCAGGGTCAGTAATGGCCGCATCTCAACCGAATATACTTGCCATTTTTGGAGATGATGTCGGTTATTGGAATATCAGTGCATATAACCAAGGTATGATGGGATATAAAACGCCCAATATTGATCGAATAGCTAATGAAGGCGCGCTTTTTACTGACCACTATGGACAACAATCTTGTACAGCAGGGCGTGCTGCTTTCATCACAGGTCAAGAGCCCTTTCGTACTGGTTTATTAACTATTGGTATGCCGGGATCTGACCATGGTATTCCTGACTGGGCGCCAACTATCGCTGATCTACTTAAAGAGCAAGGTTATATGACAGCGCAATTTGGTAAAAACCACCTCGGAGACCAAGATAAGCACTTACCGACGAATCATGGTTTTGATGAGTTTTTTGGTAACCTTTATCACTTAAACGCAGAAGAAGAACCTGAAACTTATTACTACCCTAAAGATCCAGAATTTCGTAAAAATTACGGCCCTCGCGGTGTTATTCATTCTTATGCTGATGGTAAGATCGAAGATACAGGCCCAATGACGCGTAAACGCATGGAGCATGCCGATGAAGAATTCCTAAGTTCTTCTTTGGCCTTTATGGAAAAAGCCGTTAAAGCTAATAAACCATTCTTTATCTGGCATAACACCACTCGTATGCATGTTTGGACACGATTGCAAGAAAAGTACCGTGGCGCATCAGGTGTCAGTATTTATGCAGATGGCATGATGGAACATGATGATCAAGTGGGTATTTTGCTTGATAAACTTGATGAGCTCGGCATTGCTGATAATACTATCGTTATTTATTCCACCGATAATGGTGCTGAAACCGTCACATGGCCTGATGGCGGTGCCACACCGTTCTATGGTGAGAAAGGCACAACATGGGAAGGCGGAATGCGTGTTCCTCAGTTGGTGCGTTGGCCTGGTACAATCAAACCTGGTACTAAAATTAATGAAATGATGGCCCACCAAGATTGGTTACCAACGCTGCTTGATGCCGCAGGAGTTCCAAACGTAAAAGAGAAATTGGCAAAAGGCTATAAAGCCAACGGCAAAGAATTTAAAGTTCATATTGATGGTTATGACTTTAAGCCATTCTTTGAAGGCAAAGTCGATAAAGGCCCACGCGAATCTCTGCTTTATTTCACCGCGAATGGTGAGTTAAACGCTGTGCGTTGGAAAGATTGGAAACTGAATTTCGCGGTCATGGATGGAAATATCTCAAATGCCGTTCGTCAATCACCAAACTGGCCTCAGATTATTCATCTACGTGCCGACCCATTTGAAAAAGCACCTCATGAATCAGGAATGTACCTTCGCTGGATGGCTGACAACATGTGGCTATTCGTACCAATGCAAGATGTATTAGGGCAATTCTTTAACACCCTGCCTAATTACCCGATGCAAGTAAGTACTCAAATGAACCCTGCCGCAATCAGCTCTGAATCTCTTGGATTAAAAGCAAAAATGCAGCAATTAGATAAGCTGCAACAACAAATGGACAAATTAAACATTAAATAATTAATCGCAAACAATAAAAAAGCACCATTACGGTGCTTTTTTATTTTACAGGAAGAAAAGTAAGTATTATGCCGACTCTTTGACTAAAGCAATAATTGTCCATCCTGCTTTTGCTTCTAATGTTGAAGTAACAGTAAATGGAATAATATTTTGTTTTAAATCAATGGCAAATAATGGAATAAGAGATGAACCTTTATACTGCTGAAAATAGTCTTCAAGTGTAAAGTTTTCACTCAATTTAGTGTGTTTAATTTCCCCACCTTGGTTAATTAAACTCGCTAACTTTTTATAACTAATATCATCACTAAAAAGTACCGCACCACTATGAGCTTGAGTCGCAGAATGTTTTTCTAAGCCGCTATTATGTCGACGACCATTTAAGCGATAAATATTACGCTGTCCAAAATCAGTTTCATAATGGCTTGCAGCAACAGCATTAAAATGTTTATCCGGGGTCAGTGCTAACAAATGGCCCACCCCAATTAAATCCAAATATTCATCAGCATGACTAGAGACCGCATTACCATAATAAGTTTCTAAACCCGCCATACGAGCAGCGCGAATATAATCCCAGTTAGAATCGGTCATCACCACTCGACAATAATACTTTTTAAGTGCTAATCCAATTTCTCGCGCAACATCATTAGCACCAACAATTAAGAAGCCCTTTGGTGATGGCTCTGCAACCCCTAATAAACGAGCAATAGGACGAGCAGTTAAACTTTGTAACACCACCGTACCGATGATCACCATAAAAGTCAGTGGTACTAACAGTTGAGCTCCAGCAACACCATCATCGATCAATTTCAATGCAAATAAAGCTGAAATTGCTGCGGCAACAATACCTCGTGGTGCAACCCAAGCTAAAAATAGCTTCTCCTTAAACGCCAATTGACTAAACATTGTTGATATAAAAATAGACGCAGGTCTTGCGACTAATTGAATCACCACAAATAAAGTAATCGCTCCCCAGCCCAAGGCATGGAAATCGGCTAACTGAATCCTTGATGCTAGAATTAAAAATAATCCTGAAATTAATAAAATAGTCAGGTGTTCTTTAAAGTGAAGAATATGGCGAATATCAACATCTTTCGCATTAGCCAGCCACATTCCCATAACCGTAACCGCAAGTAATCCCGCCTCAGATTCAAGCGCATTTGCCCCCGCAAATACACCTAGCACAACAGCCAATACAGCAAACGGCTGCAAATATTCCGGTAGAAGATGATTACGCAGCACATAAGCGATAAACCAACCAGCTACAGCACCAATGACGAGTCCGACCAATACCATTAAACCAAAGACTGCAAGACTGTGCATTTGGCTACTGGACACAATAAACTCATACACAATGACTACAAATATCGCCCCAATAGGGTCAATTAATATTCCTTCCCAACGTAAAATATTAGCAAGTTTTGCTTGTGGTCTGACGGTACGTAATAAAGGCACAATCACTGTCGGACCCGTTACAACTGTCATTGATCCAAACAAGAACGCCAATGACCAACTGAAATCTAATAAATAATGTGTCGCGACACTGGTAATAACCCACGTAATAATCGCACCAATAGTCACAATACTTTTTACGTTTTTGCGCACCGTTTTTATTTCAGCAAAGTTTAAGGTTAGGCTCCCCTCAAACAAAATTACGGCTACGGCTAATGAAATCAGCGGAAACAGTAAATCACCAAACAGAATATTAGGGTTAAATATGCCTGCTACAGGACCAATGAATAAACCAGCAATAAGCAATAATAAAATCGCTGGTAATTTCATACGCCATGCAAGCCATTGACATCCAAGCCCGAGAACACCAAGGCCTGCAATCGTCAATCCAATCATTTCTTGATGCATAAATGGACACTCTATTAAAAATACAAGATAAGTAGCAATGCTGTGTCATCCCCTTAAATCATTAACTTGAGAGTGTTAATTTAGGAACGATACGCACGCGCTACAATTAAATCACAATACAGACACAATAAACTAGCAACCATTATGATTATTCTGTTTTACAATCACAAAAAAGCCGATGGTGGCTTTATTTATAAAGCACAACATCGGCACGATTATAATTGTTATAGAAAACGGTATGTCAGTTAACGTAGTTGACGTGAACGGAAATTACGTCCTTTGATACGCCCTTTTTCTAATTTCTGTAAAGCTTCACGAGCGACTTCACGTTTAACCGCAACATAAGCACAGTGGTCAAAGACGTTAATCTTACCCACAGCAGCGCCCGCAATACCTTTATCACCCGTTAACGCACCTAAAATATCGCCTGGGCGTACTTTTTGCTTCTTACCACCATCAATCATTAGCGTGATCATTTCTGGACGGAAAGTCGGTTGATCTAATAAATTACCGGCAGGTAAAGCTTCGCCTTTAATATCACGATCAAGGTAATCTTCAAGCAATTTAACTTTGTAATGCTCTTTATCGCTAAATAATGAACATGCAATACCTTTACTACCCGCACGACCAGTACGACCAATACGGTGAACGTGCACTTCAGTATCACGTGCTAGATGGTAGTTAATGACCATATCAAGATTATCGATATCTAAACCACGCGCCGCAACATCAGTCGCCACTAGAATTGATTTACTCTTGTTAGAGAACAACACTAGAGTACGATCACGCTCGCGTTGTTCTAAGTCACCATGCAATGCAATAGAACTAAAACCAAAGTCTTCTAAATCATCAGACATCTCTTGCGCTTCACGTTTAGTGTTACAGAAAATCACACACGATTCTGGACGGTGCTGGTTCAGTAATAAACGTACGGCATCTAAACGATCTTCATTACCACTTACTTTGTAAAAGTGCTGTGAGATACTGCTATCATCATGGCTAGATTCTACTTTTACTTGAACAGGGTTTTTCATGATGCGCTTTGCAATAGAAGCTATTTGATCGGGGTAAGTCGCACTAAATAGCAATGTTTGGCGATCGCTTGGCGCAGCGTCAATGATCACATCAAGTGAATCTTGAAAGCCCATTTCTAGCATACGGTCAGCTTCATCAAGTACTAACGTGTTTAACTCATCAAGGCACAAGAAACCTTTTTGAACATGCTCTTCAATACGACCCGGCGTGCCCACAATAATGTGCGCACCATGTTCTAATGAACCAATTTGAGGTCCAAATGGCATACCACCACATAAAGTCAGTACTTTAATGTTATGAATAGCACGCGCTAAACGACGAATCTCTTTAGCCACTTGATCGGCAAGTTCACGTGTTGGACATAATACTAACGTCTGTACACGGAAACGTTTTACATTAAGGTTATTTAATAATCCTAAGCCAAACGCCGCGGTTTTACCTGATCCTGTTTTACCTTGAGCAATGACATCCTTGCCATCAATAATAAGTGGAAGACTCTGAGCTTGAATAGGTGTCATTGCTTCATAACCTAAAGAGTCTAAATTGCTCAATAGATCAGAATGAAGATTTAAGGTAGAAAATGCCGTCTGACTCAAAATGATGTCCTGTAAACGTCAACATATATCAGTATTTTCACTAAGAAACATGACTGTATATGTACTAAAAATAAAATCAGCATGTCGAAACACATACATTGGGTGCCGACACTAACAGCTAACGCCTTTGCTGACAATGTATACAGCTATTTTGCCATAAAATATTCAACTAAAACGAGTGACTAAATGATGACACTCAGCATTAAATTCCATCAGTCATGATTGACTTACTGATTTAGAATCATACAATTTAAGCATACTTTATCTTTTTTATTCGATGACCCATATGAAAAAAAATGGATTTACCTTAATAGAACTTGTCGTTGTGATTGTTATTTTAGGTATTCTTGCTGTTGTCGCTGCACCTAAATTTATGAATTTACAAAATGATGCGCGAAATGCTTCACTTAAAGGGTTAGAAGGCTCACTCAACTCTGCCCTAGGAATAACGTACTCTAAGCTTACTATCATGGGGTTAGAAAATAATGTATACGTAACAACTCAAGCTAAATGGGAGAATGCAGGACCAGGAATTTATGGCGTAAAAATTCCATTACCAGGCTGTAATAAATCACCTTGGTGTACATTTAGATATGGTTATCCAGATGCTCATAGAAATACATTAAAAAATCTTATCTCAAACTTTAATCAAGATTGGGCAATTGCATATAATGAATCTAACGGAGAATACAATATTACTTTTAAACAATTCGTTAAACCATATAATGATAAAAACGGGCATTTTCGTTGGAATGTTCTAACTAAAAATAACTGCTATATTAGTTATGCGCCACCTATATCAGCCACATCAGGTTATACACTCAAGCTAATAAAATGCAGTTAATTAATATTAACTAAGCGTATTAAAAAACAACGCCTATTTACTCAAAAACATTATAACCAATTAGTAATAGGCGTATTTTTTCTAAAATACTTAACCTCATTTAATGAAAATTAAGTTCACGAACTAAAAAATTGCACAACCTACGTTGCTGTGCGATCATAATATTATTAATTTGAGATATCGCTACTCTACTCAACGTCTATTATTATTGATGGGTAGAGCAGCAGTGGTCCCCTTTACAGCAGGAATTAACCTTTATGAGTCAACCAGAAAGTGACCTCATCAAAGCAAGTGAAAATAACTTACAAAATGAATTTAATACTCCCCAATTTCAGATAGCTCGTGTATTGAATATTACATTTAATGTCATTCTAATTCTTGCTCAAATAAAATTACTCAAAGACCACGACATTGATATAAAAACCTATGGTGTTTTCATTTTTTGTAATATCAGTATATTAGTTAATATCCTTGCACCAAGGCTAACAAAATTAACGCTTAAACAAGTAGGTAAATACACAGCAATACCAACTATCATTAGTGTATTTTTATTTATTAGTCAGACCTTCGCTTAAGTCGACAAAAAAAGCCGATTAATCACCTTATAAACGAAGGAATTAATCAGCTTTTTTATTTAATCCATCAATGGCTTATTTATCAATAGTAAAAGTAAAGAATTGACTGGTACCATTGTCATTATCACTAACAATGTAACCATTCGCTTGTTTATTGGTTTGGTTTTCAACAGCAATGGATTCTGCTTTTGTGATAATTGCTTTACCGTTATTTTTCAGCTCTTTAGTATAACTAATTAAATCAATTGCTGATTTATTAGCTAAGGCTTTTAATGGCAATACACCAACAAAACTACCCTGAATCGCGCCATCGTTGATACTGCTATTATTATTACCTTCAACTGATGCAGTAAACAGCATGCTATCAGCATCTTTCCAGTAATCAGCGCCAGAGAAACAAGCCTGCACGCCATTAATTTTAGGTAATTGAACTTGATATACTTTTAAAGAAGGCAATACTTGAGTTTTTCCTTCTAAATAAGACATTAATTCATTTTTATCCATTGTGAAAATGGCATTTTTACCCTCATTACCACGGTTAAAGATAAAGATTTCTTTACCCGTGCTCGCAATACCTTCAATATTGATTTTTTCTTGTTGAGTAAAGTTTGCCGCTTTATGCAGTTGAGCATATAAGTTAGACAGTGATAGTTTTTGATTTTCACCACCATTGACAGGCATCAAATAAGCTTGCTCACGTAACACCGCTTTACTACCAGAACCCATCACTAAATAATAAGGCTCATTCTGGTAATTAATCATTGTCATTGATTCAAAATCAGGCTTTATTTTGTAATTAATACGATTTTGTTCATTAACAGGAAAATGCTCAATCAATGTTTTGTTATTAATTTTAAAATCGTTATTAACACTAAATAACCAAGGTGAATCATCACCCACAACCATTATTTTACCATTATTTACAACCATGCCAGAGCCAGAAGAAAGATTATGATTAATGGTTGAATTCGCAATATCAAATGAAAATGAATGCGATGAATCAGCGGATGGTGAACAACCTGTAACAAGTAATGTTAGAGCGCTACAAATACTAACTGTTGCTATTTTTTTGATATTCATTGGTAATTACACATTGAAATATTTGAGAGTAAAAAAATATTACGCTCATAATTTTAACAAAAAAAGATATGCAAACATATATTCTATAAAACGTACTATAAATCTATACAATAAAAAGAGTAACCATAATAAATGATTACCCTTTTTATAGTTTCTATGTATAACCGCAGCCCTAAAAAATTAATGACGTACTGGTTTTGCTAGCCATACTAGTGGAATAAGTAATAAACATAATATTCCTGATAACCAAAATAAATCGACCGTTGACATCATATAAGATTGCCGAGTAATAACATTATTCACCGCATCAAGGTTATTACTCATAGAATGAATAAACTGACTCACCTGATGATTAGCAACTGTAAATCCTTCGGCTATACGTGAATGATGAAATTCCATACGTTGATCCCACATCGTAGTAACAATCGATGATGAAAAACTACCAAATAAAGTTCGGAAGAACGTCGATAATGCAACGGCATTAGCTATTTGATCGGGTTTAACACTATTCACAATTAAATTTTGCAGTGGTACAAAAAAGGCCAACGTTGCCGCCCCCTGAATTAATTGAGGCATCATAATATAATCAAACGAAGCCGCTAAATTATAAGTACTCCGCCAAAATCCAACCACAGAAAAAATTAAAAAGGCATAAGTTAAAATATAACGAATATCTATTTTTTGAACTAGCTTACCAATGATAGGTGCGCTTACAACCGCTAAAATACCGACGGGTGCCGTCGCATAACCTGACCATGACGCGGTATATCCCATCACTCCTTGTAACCACAATGGCAATAATACTGTAGAGCCAAAGTAAACCATATACCCTAAGCTCATCACAATGACCGCAATTGTGAAATTTCTCTTGGTAAAGAAGCGAAAATTAACCACAGGATTGTCATGATACCATTCCCAAATGATCATACAGCCCCAAGAAAGCACTGCGACAAATGTTAATCCTAGAATTAAATTTGATTGAAACCAGTCATGATCTTTACCCAAATCAAGCATCATTTGTAAACTACCCGCCGCAACAACTAGTAGCCCAATTCCCATATAATCGACACTTTCACGTTGGGTTTTAGTTTCTTTACCTTTGAGCAGATAAAACACTAACGCACTCGCAATAATACCAATCGGGGCATTAATGAAAAAGATCCATGACCATGAGTAATTATCCGTCAGTACTCCACCTAAAATCGGCCCCATAATTGGTGCAATAACCACCGTCATTGACCATAAGGACATAGCTAAACCGTGTTTTTCTCTTGGAAAATTTCGTAATAACAAACTTTGTGATAACGGTGCTATCGATCCCGAGATAGCCCCTTGAATCACGCGGAAAAAAATCAGCATTTCAATACTGCTCGACATCCCACATAGCATCGATGCAATAACAAACCCCATGGTGGCAAAGATAAATAGTTTTACTTCGCCAAATCGACGACTTAAAAAACCCGTCATCGGCATTGATATCGCATTTGCAGCACCAAACGCGGTGATCACCCAAATACCTTGATCGGTTGATACACCAAGATTACCTGCAATTGTAGGGATCGCGACATTGGCAATCGATGTATCTAAAATCATCATGAAGGTTGCCATTGATGTCGCTAAGGTAATCAATAGCAATTTAACGCCTTTTAGTGGCACAGATTCATTCATTACATCACCTAGGCTTTAATAAGGTGATTAACAAATATCTCTACCTTGTTATCTACAACAGCTAGGCGTTTATTCGTGGTCTTCTGCGCATTTTCATTGGCGGTAAACACAGCATAATCAAACGGTTTCGTCACTGACGCTTTCGTATCAACCGTGACTGTCATTGACATACCAACACGTAATGGATGTTGTTTAATTTGTTGTGAATCAATGTAGATACGTACAGGTACACGTTGAATGATTTTAATCCAGTTACCCGTCGCATTTTGAGCTGGAATTGCTGAAAACGCACTACCTGTACCAGCACCAATGCCAGCCACAACACCGCTATATGTATATTTGTCACCGTAGAGATCAGACTTAATGGTGACTGGTTGTCCTGGCTGCATATTATGTAGCTGTGTTTCTTTAAAGTTAGCTTCAACCCAAACATTATCTAATGGCACAATAGTCATTAATGCTTGTCCTGCTTGAATTTGTTGGCCGACCTGCACACTACGATTAACAACCATACCCGCTTTAGGTGCAAAGATAGTGGCATTTTGTTGATCAAGATAAACATGACGTAATTGCGCAATCGCCATTTGAACTTGAGGATTATCTAAAATATTTTCTTGAGGCAATAATGTTTGCAGCGCTTGTAATTGTTTATTTAATGCAATTAAGTTTTGCTCTTTAATCATGACCGTATTTTTAGCATGTGATAATACTTCAGCTAATACTGAGCCATCTTTATCCCCCCCAATTCGACGCTTATAATCTTGCTTTGCTTGAGCTAACATAACTTTTTCTGCGGCAATTTGCGCTTTTAGCTGTGCTATTTTCAAATAATTACTTTGTACATCACGAACCGTATTTTTAAGATTAGCCTCTGCTTGTTGTTGCTTTAATAACAATGGATTACGATTTAAAGTAACAAGCTGTTCACCTTGCTTAACTTGTTGAGTATCATCAACATTGATCACATTCACAGTGCCTGACTCTTGTGCTGTGATCATTATTCTCTGACCTGCAACATAAGCATCATCAGTCGTTTGTGAGGTGGTTGGCATAACGAAATAATAGATCGCAGCCACAGCAATAACGATAATGATAAAAACACTGAGAATAGTGTTACGTTTTTTTTGAGAAGTAGAATTAAGAGGTTGATTTGTCATATTGAGTCTCATGTTATTTATTGTGCTAGATGACGGCTGTTTATTTTATTGTTGGCTGTGATAACCGCCCCCGAGAGCAACAATAAGTTGTAATTGATTCTGTAACGTTGCGTTATCAGCATTTGTGGTTTGTATAACCTGCTGATGCCATTTTATTTGTGCATTATTCATTTCTGAAAAGCTGGCTAATCCACGTTGATAACGGTGTTTAAATATCATATAAGCTTGCTGATATTGTGTTGTAGATGCCACGGTCAAGGCTTGTTGTTGTAACGCCTCTTGTAAATTAACAATCGCATCAGAGGCTTGTTTAACGGCAGTAAGCACTGATTGGTTATAAACAGTCACCGCTTGGTCATAATGAATATTTGCTGAAGCATAATTAGCATCACGTACGCCACCATCGTAGAGTGGTAAAGTCGTGGCAACCGTCGCCCCACTTAAAAATAAATCGGCAGGATTCATCGACGATAGTTTTTGAAAAACGCCCATAACCATCAAATTCATATCAGGATAATAAGCCGCTTTAGCTTGCTTTATTCCTTGTTGATTCGCTTCAACCAACCATTTATTAGCAATAATATCCGCGCGACGCCCCAATAAATTCATTGGAATCGTCGTCATGGTATTCAATTGATTTATTGGGTGTGCATTTGGCGTTAATAGCGTTCCCAGTTGCTCTGGCGTTTTCGCTAAATATAGTGCTAATTGGTTTTTTGCTAGTTGCTGTTGAGTGATCGTCATTGAAAGCTGTGCTGATAACTTATCAATATCACCTTGCTGTTGAAATAATTCTGCTTTGCTTGCGAGACCACGTTTAATTTGGTCGTTAATAACGGCTTTTTGCTTATTCGTTTCACGCAATAACAATTGAATATTTTGCTCTAAGCGATAATTATTCTGTAAAGTAAAATAACTACTGCTAATAGCCGCAGACAGCAGTAACTTCGCTTGTACAGCTTGCGCTTCTAATGATAATTTTTGATTGGTTGCAGCCGTAATGATTGCCTTATTTTTACCCCAAAAATCAAATTGGTAAGAAAAAGAAGGCAGCAACATTCCTAACGCTGAATATTCTGCATTATGGGGAGATAGAGAATCTAAATTTGCACCAATTGCGCCACCACTAACATTGAGATTAACGCTTGGTTTATCACCCGCTTGTGCTAAAGCAACCTGTTGAGTCGCTAACTCAATACGCTGCTGAGCTTGCTGTAAAGTTAAGTTATTCGTTAGACCTAGTGTGATTAATTGATTTAATTGCGGATCATTAAATTGGGTCCACCAATCTGTTTTTATAGTACTAATGTCATGTTGATATAACTGAACTTGTTGTGCAGTAAGCAATGAACGATGTTGTGGCTCAGAAGGTGGTGTCATGCTACATGCCGATAATAACAGTACAGCAGCTAAAGAAGATGCTATACGAGTGGTATAAAATGCTTTCATTTTCAGTCCTAAATTACTTTATGGTATAAAGTATAAAGGGGAATCAATTGTTGTTATATACACCACAAAGGAAAAGACTGTTGCACACAAAAAACAATAAAATTGGCTTTGATCTTAATACAATTACTATTTTTGCACGTGTCGTGGAAAGACAAAGTTTTACCCAAGCCGCGGCTGAACTGGAGTTAACAAAATCAACAGTAAGCCGAAAAGTCGCCGAATTAGAACGATACTTAGGTGTTAGATTATTAACACGCTCAACACGCCAATTAGTGCTAACTACAGAAGGTGATACTTTTTATCGATCTTGCTCACATATTCTAGACGTCTTGGAACAATCTGAGTTAGAAGTCACTGCCAGCCACGATTTAATCTGCGGTACATTAAAAATGATCATGCCGGTTGAGATCGGAAAGGGTTTTTTTGGCGATTGTATAAAAGCATTTATGACCTTGCATCCTAACTTAAAGATACATCTTGAATTATCAAACCGAAAAGTTGATCTTATAAAAGAAGGCTATGACGTTATGATACAAGTTGGAGAAATTGAAGATTCATCATTGATAGTTAGAACATTTCACCATTCTACGCGAGTATTAGTCGCAAGCCCTCAATACATAGAACAGTACGGCTTACCACAGAGTTTGGTCGATTTTAAAGCCCCTCATCAACAAATTAAAATGATCAGTAGTGTACGTACAGGGAATAAAAATGTATTAGAAGGATTACCTTATCGTTTTAAGGTCAATACGTTAAGTGCCGCATTAGATCTCTGCTTAGATGGTTTTGGAATCACCTATATTCCAGAGTTTTTGTGCCGCAATCTTATTGCTGAAGGCAAATTAATCCATATTTTACCCAGCCTTTATGCATCACAAGTGCCGATTCCCATCAGTTTTATTTATCCAGAAAGAGACTTAATGCCTCGACGATTACGTGCATTTATTGATTTTACAATTACACGCTTTCAAGATGAAATTCAACGACGTAAAAAAGAAAACTAACACATTTCAAACAAAGATTGTTATATAACTATATAATATGAAAATTTTAATTATTATATTCATTTAAGGAGCTATTTAGCTCCTCTAATAATAAATAATCTCAATATGATAGTGTAATTATTTACTTTTTATCAACTATATAATATTTAACACTAATAAAACTTTGCATAGTTATACGTATATTGACGTCGCTTTACATACCAATAGTTAAAATAAAACTATCGTTTATATAGGCACAACGTCATGACAACAACTCGCAATTTTATCTGGGCAATGATTGCCACAATATCAGCCTTTTGGTTTGCGATGGAACCGCAATTCTTTACTTCAAATAACCTCTTTGAATGGCGATCTGCCATGATCCAATATTCAGGCATTTTATCTCTAATATTAATGTCCATCACTATGATATTAGCAATGCGTTTATCTATGGTTGAGAACTGGCTTAATGGCATGGACAAAGCTTACCGTATACACAAATGGCTGGGTATTAGTAGTATCGCACTGGGTATTACACACTGGTTATGGTACCAAATTCCTAAATGGTTAGTAATGTCGGGCATACTGACAAGGCCTACTCGTCAACATGGCTTAAAGCCTGCAATAACTGACTTTAACTGGGAAGTGTGGGTCAATAATTTACACGGATTTGCTGCAAATATTGGAGAATGGGGGTTCTATTTACTGTTAGTCTTATTGATCGGATCGCTATGGGCAACTGTAAAATATAAACCGTTTAAATTATCACACCGTCTAATGTCAGTTGCCTATTTACTTATTGCTATTCACTCAGTGTTACTACTCAAACATAGCTATTGGGGAGAGCCTATTTATTACCTCACATTAGAGTTTGTGTTTATAGGCTCCATTGCCGCAATATATAGTATATTGGGTTTTGTAGGGCGCAATAATCGTCATTCAGCTCGTGTTGTATCAACACGTTACTTTCCACAAGCTGAGACAATGGAATTAGTCTTAAAACCAACGACGGCTTGGCAAGGGCATCAAGCAGGACAATTTGCATATTTACGGTTTGGCAATGAAGAACCACATCCATTTACCATGACTTCAAGCACTAAAAAGACTGAAATTCGTTTTTTAATTAAAGCACTCGGTGATTTCACAACTGGATTATACGATCGAGTAAAAATGGGTGATATGGTAACGGTAGAAGGCCCTTATGGCCGAATGAATTTCGATCTAAATAAACCACAAATATGGATTGCTGGTGGTGTTGGTATTGCTTCCTTTTTCGCTATATTAGAAACACTTGCAGGCAAAACAAACCATCCTCAAATAACATTATTTTATTGTAGTCGAGGTATCGATAATAACTTAGCCGATAAAATAAATTCTGTTGCGTATCAAGCGAATGTTAAGTTAACCATGATAGATACCCAGCATTCACCACGATTAAACACTGAGCGCATAATAAATCAATGCGGGAAGTTAGCAGATCATGAGATCTACTTTTGTGGACCAGAAATATTTTCCAAAAAGCTCAAAAAAGAGCTCAGTGAACACGCCTTTGATATTGAGAAAAATTACCACGAAGAATTATTTGTAATGCGCTAAAAGAAACAGAAACACTAAAATGAGCGATATTTTCCGACAATCTGTATTAACAATACATATTCAAAGGAAATAGAGCTCTTTTTATTAACAAATATTTATCACTTATTTTATAAATAATAATATATTCGCTTTAAACACATTTGATTTAAACTTCGGTATTACATAAATATAGAGACTTACCTTTATACTTTACCTTTATTCATTAACATAATAACAACCTTAAGCAGTTACACAAAAAAAAACAATCAAATAACATACTAAGTATAACAATGAGAGTAAGATCTAACTTATTATTAAAGTAATTTTTGTTATTTATTTATCAGATAATCATCAGCTTTTTTTTACTTCAATTAATAAATAATTATTCCATCTATCTTTATCAATGAGAACAACATGGAATATATTTTTACACTATGTATAGTTGGGCTTGTCGCCTACTCAATGTTAAAAAAATTCAATCCTCAAGCAACATTAATTACCGCAGGCTTACTGCTATTAGCTTACGCATCAATATCAGGTATAGCTCCTGTACTTGCAGATGGAAAAACGCAAGGCGCACTATTTTTTGACCTCTGGCAACGTTTTACTGAAATCACTAATACCCGCTTAGGCAGTGTCGGTTTAACACTGGTCTCTATTGCTGGTGTTTCAACCTATCTAAATCACATTGGCGCATCTCAAGCGTTAGTTAAAGCAACATCTCGCCCAGTTATGGCGGTAAAAAATCCTTATATTCTACTGATACTCGTTTTAATATTTGTATCACTAATGTACGTATTTATTACTGGTGCAACATCGTTATCATTACTCTTAATGGGCACACTTTACCCCGTATTACGAAATGCGGGTATCAGTGCGAAAACAGCCGTTGCAACGATTGTAATACCAACAGCATGGGAATATGGCCCAGGGCAAATTAATGCGGTTATTGGTGCTAATACAATCAATGTTGAAATCATGGATTTTGTGGTAAATCATCAAACTATATTTCAAGCAATGCTACTTATTCTAATTCCTTTAGTTAACATTGTATGGCAACGTCATTGTGACCGCACTGATGGCTATAACCCATCAGATGACAGAGGTAAGTATTTAGAAACACTAGAAAAGCAGCATGACGATAATGATACGGTACCTAAATTTTACGCATTACTACCCGTTTTACCTTTTATCTTTTTATTTGGCTTTTCTAGCATGGTAATGAAGTCTATTACCATGACAATTCCCATTGCCATGATGTCGACAATCAGTATTTGTATCGTAATAGAAGCAATAAGATTTCGTTCAATTCAGCGTGCTTTTGATAATTTTGAAGCATGGCTTAAAGGTACCGGAATGATATTTGCGAGCGTATTAACGTTAATGATTGCAGCTGAATATTTCTCTGCGGGTCTAACCAATATTGGCGCCATCAACACACTAATTGATACCGCAAAATCATTTGATCTTGGTCCTAGCGGTATTGTTATTGTCTTCTCTGGCTTTATTTTACTCACCGCATTTATTACGGGTTCAGGCAATGCACCTGTAATGGCTTTTATTCCAATCGTACCTCAAATTGCAACGAACTTTGGTGTTAATCCCCTACTTCCATTATTGCCAATTTTATTTGCAGCGGGCATTGGTAGAACAATGTCACCGGTTGCTGGGGTCATAATTACCGTTTCTGGCATGGCTGGTCTAACACCGATTGATGTTATTAAGCGTACCAGTGTTCCGATGTTAAGCAGTATGGTGGTTGTGTTAATCATGGCGGTTATTCAATACTCTTAATCGACATTAATCACCATAATAAAAAATGATTCCCATTATGCATGGGAATCATTATTTTGATTTACCAATAAAGAATAAAAACACACACTTTATAATCACAATGATACTGTCAGAAAAATAGTAAAAATAAGGATGCGCTAACAATCATTTTGAGATCAAAAAGTCATCTTTCCTATTTAAATTTCTTTATAATATTTAGCTGCTTTATCAAGAACATCTAATGCCTCTTGCTTAGATAGCACACCTTGAATATCAACCTTCGCACCAGCACCTTTGTAGTTAGAAAACCATGTATCAATAATTGTTAACACGCCAGGATATTGCTGCTGTAATTGCTTTATAGAATAAACATTCTTAAATGGTGACTGCTCAGTTACAGGAACCGCAATTAATTTGTCATCTTGTTCACCGCCATCAAGCATTTTAAGACCACCAATTAAGCGAACTTGTGCAACACTTCCTTGCACCATAGCAGAACCAAGCACTAACACATCTAAAGGATCGCCATCACCACCTAAAGATTTAGGTAATGCTGTATTAGGAATCGTGCCATAGTTACTTGGATAACCAAGGTAATGCACAATCCGTGGTTGGCCATTTTTAAACTCCCAATTAATTATTGAACCATCAACTTTACTTACTTCCCATTTTTCATTACTTCCTGTAGGAATTTCAATGATGGCGTTAATTGTTCCATTTTTATTTTTCGCTGGCGTTGCTGACAAGTAATCTTGAGCGGCTTTAATTGTATAAGTATCAACTTTTGAAAAGTTTGAGTCAGCAAACGCTGATGAACAACTAAGTACCAGACTAATAAGCGCAATGTGTTTTTTCATGAGTAATTACATATCCATTAAAGAAGTTACCTTATCTTCTTGTAATTAAATGAAAATAAAATGACATAATTATGAAGTTTTAAAGTAGCTTATTAGACATAGTTTCGTCTTCGTTGAAAGAGAGAACACACTCAGTTCAGCATTCTCATTACCTATTGGTTCAATTTAGGTTAGTTTCGTTAATTGGTTTGTTATAGGTGGTTTCTTAAATACAACAACGCGGATTGAAGGGTAATGTGGACTGGTTTCGCTGGGGTATACCTAAAATAAAATTAAAAAATTATTTATTCGCTAAAACCTATCAGTTTAGGCTCTTATTATCATAGTGTGATTACGGTAACTTAACCTTATGATAATAGTAATATATTATCATTTTTTGATATTTATGATTTAAGATTATTATGAAAAAAAAAGTAGCAAGAATATGTTGGAATAATAAAGGTTGGATTACTCCTTCTGGAAATGACGATGACTGCAAAAGTAAGGATAAAAAATCATTTGAAGTTAATCCTGGTTATGGTCATGAAGAATGGTTGTGTGACTTTACTAAATTAATAGACGGTTTTAAATATTCTTTTATTCAAGGGGTTAATACTAAAAAGCAAGCTTACCAAGGACTAGATTTTCATCTCACTTTATACACTGTATTGAAAGGTAAGAAGTTAGCTATCGGTTATATAAAGTGTGCTGAGTGCTTAACTAGAAATGAGGCTGAGTATGCTGCGTCTATTTATGAGCGTAATGGATGGTTTGATAAAATGTCTGATGATCTAACTATGATAGATGCAAATGGAAGTAAAGTTAAAGAAGATGATGCTTTACTCAATTTTAATATCCGTTTTAAGCCAAAAGACTTTATCCCATATAAACCATACATTGATATTTCAACATTATATAACAATCATCGATATATCCTCCTTAATGAGGTGCCAGATAAAAAGATTAATAAACAAGAGACCGACTCGGAATGTTCAATGTCTCATGATTTAATGGAATTATGTTCAGATAATTTATCTAAAACAGAAACATTACAATTAGTGAATGCAAGAATTGGTCAAGGAGTCTTCCGAGATCGTGTTACTAAATTATGGAATGGTGAAAAATGTGCCGTTACTCTGATAGATATAAAAGAAATTTTAATTGCTTCACACATTAGGCCATGGAGAGATTGTAAAAACAGTTCAGACAGGCTTGATGGAGCAAATGGCCTATTATTGTGTGCCCATATAGATAAATTATTTGATCAGCATTTATTGTCATTTGAACTGAAAAATAAAACTCACAGGTTGCGTATATCTAAAACTCTGGATAAAAAATCACTCTCTTCACTTGGTATTGATGAAGGTATTGAGTTAAATACGAATAATTTTGACAGAGAGTCATACAGTAGATTTGAAACTTATATGAATGAGCATTTTAATTATTTTTTAAAAATGGAAGTTTAAAAAATGATTGTGTAGTTATTACGTTTAAATTTTTCCCAGTCACTGCATCATGCAACAAGCCCCTTTGATTAGAATATTTATTCCACAAAATTAGTGCCTCAAGGAAACAGAAGCACTATGTGGAATTTACTATTGCCAAATAGGAGCTGATGCAGCGTCGTAGAATTCAATCTGAATGTTCTGAGTATCAATGAATCTTCTGGCATTAGCCATTGTCTCTCTGTTTGCTTCAGAGTTTTCATCACCGAAGATACTGATAAACACTTTATTAACACCACTTTCATTGACTTGATTAAAAATGTGTCTATCGTTTTCTGCCATTGAGTGACCATGAATGAACAATGGTCCGTTAAGGTTCTTTAGAGCCTTGAAGCATGCGTTCAGATAAGGGTTGTGCTCTATTCGAGTTTGTTTCTTCTCAAATGTTGGTTCTGAAATAAACAATGGGAACTTGCCTTGATTCAAGTTATCTCGAACTTGGTCGACGATACTTGTATCAGCATCACCATTGAAAGCATGCTTCTTGATGGTAGTTCCGTCATCGTAGATATGAAGACCACCATGTAGGAAGTACACGTTTTGACTGTCTACGTTTTCCCATGTGGTACGTCTAAAGCCGTCATCAGTGTAGTAGCCCTCTGGATCAATGTCGTATTTGTTAACAATCCAATAAAGGAGCAAATCGTAGTTCAGGGTAAAAATCTTATCGAATCTGATGATGAACGGTTTTGCCGCTTCGAACTGCGCTGTTGTTACTCTGCTAGATCTCAATGGATGGGTTTGTGAGATTACTTGAATTAGAGAGGACTTTAATTGCTCTTGGTCGGTGCTAATCTCATCAATCTTTGCTGGGTCAACTCCATAGATATCGCAGACAGCCTCAGCAGCTTCAAGCGCTCGCATAACTTGCTCAAAGTCGTAGGTATCAAACTTATTAAAGATATCGCGGATATTTGCATCACGAGCACCGAAGTTGGCACGTTGAAGTAAGTTCTGATAATTAAAAATATCGTGATCCCAAGCTTGTGAGAAGCCGTTTGCTAATAGAATCGATGGTATTTCTTCAGGTTCAAGAGAATCTATTTTCTCTTCAAATGTTTGCAGAGGCATAACCCTAACCAATGTGTGTGAATGTTATGAAACTATATTATTTTCGTTTAATGTTTACCATGAATAAGGCCCACACAAATGATAAAACACTCTCAATAGATCTCTGAGTGTAGTGGATAAGAGAGTTTGTTCACATGTATGTACCACTACAGTACGCTGCTCGATATACTTGGAGTAATCCGAAAGGTCAGAATCGTCTATGGTTCATAACTCGGAAATGTCCAGATACGTTTCAGCGCGATCCCTGCTGACACGGAAGAGCCCCAAAACATCAAGTTCGCGGCTGTTTAAGTCCCATTTCACTAAATCATAATTTGATTGATTTTTTCATGCCTGAAACGTATCTACAGACTCAATAAAAATCAGTTCTTCCTTTAGTATTCAATGGTCTTAAAGTAGAAGCCAAACTCTTTCTTATGTAATGAAACTTTCAGTAACTCAGGTTTTTGTTTTTTGGTTTTAAGGATGCTCTTGACCTTTTTTATTAATGCAGGGTTTAGGTCTGAAACAAAGACTCTGTTAATACTATTTTCACTATGTCTGTTAACTCCGTGAAGCTGACTGATAACCCTGACTTCATTTTCATAATCCCAAGCCTTGTGCTTGGTACAGTAAGCTCTGAGTATTTCTCTCGAAGTGTTCCCGTTTTTATAAACTATGTCATCAAGGATTGTTTTAGTTTCTATTATTGGGAGAGTTCCTTCAACATAATCAACCGTTTTAGCAGATACTGCGATATCGTTTAATACATTGATACTTCTGATTAGCTCGTGATAGTCATACTCAACACACATACCTCTAAAGCCGTTGGCATAATGCCCCCACATCATCATTAGGGTAAGAGGCTCTGGTCTAGGGTTTTTATTTAATGGCTCACTCGCTCGAGATAACGAGAGCACGTGACGTTGCTCATGGTGAAACGTTAAAAAATCTTCAAAGTGCCTCTTCGTGTTTTTTTCTACATGCTCATTGAATTTATCCATACCTACTCTTTTTAGGAATGATTCAACTTCCTTACGAGATTTCTTTAGGTCTTTATTTTCCTCGTCAAAAACATGAGTTAGGACTAGTTTTCTGTCGATTAGTGATACATCACTATGTTTTAGATTCACTAGCCCCTCATAGGGATCATTTAAATCTTTAACGCTAGAAAACCAAACAGTGTTTTCTCGTAAGCCTTTGAGATGGAAGCACTCCCCACTCATGAACTTATATACTGGGTCTATTGCCATACTCATTTTTTATATCAGCCTAGTTGTTGCAATATTATATCAGCAGAATCAACAACTGAAGTTGATATCATCACAAAATTAAGACGTTACCTGAGGCTTTAATTACTTTGATGTAGTTGCTACCTTGAGTGCTATGTACGGATAAGCTGCTGTCAGGCTTCATATAAGGGAATCCTTTCAATACTTGACTTGAACTAATTCATTAATAACTAAATTAGCAATATCACTGACACTATTTTGTCCAATAACGAGTTGGCTCTTTATCTAGCTCGTTGTGATCACCAAGAGATTCCACTACAACTAATTTCACCAATATCATTCCATATCAACGAAAATCCCCACCCATTTTACATAACATCTGTTATGTCTACTAAGATGTAGCTCCCTGTTGCAACCATTTAGAAATGTCACTTTCTCCAAACGTAAAAAAGCCCGCAATTGCTTGCGGGCTTCTTTATTTGGCTCCCTCTACTGGACTTGAACCAGTGACATACGGATTAACAGTCCGGCGTTCTACCAACTGAACTAAGAGGGAATTGTTTGGAGCAGGTAGCGGGAATCGAACCCGCATCTCAAGCTTGGAAGGCTGGAGTAATAGCCATTATACGATACCTGCGATGTATCTTTACAAATTATGGTGGTGGGAGAAGGATTCGAACCTTCGAAGGCAGTGCCGGCAGATTTACAATCTGCTCCCTTTGGCCACTCGGGAATCCCACCGAAATTTAATGGTGCCGACTACCGGAGTCGAACTGGTGACCTACTGATTACAAGTCAGTTGCTCTACCTACTGAGCTAAGTCGGCACACTAATTTCTGTTTTATTACTAAGTCGAAACTCAACAATTAAATTTGGCGGAGAGATAGGGATTTGAACCCTAGATACGCTATAAACGTATGCTGGTTTTCAAGACCAGTGCTTTCAACCGCTCAGCCATCTCTCCAATGGCGCTTATAATATAGCGCAGCCCTTCCACTGTAAAGAACAAAAACAAAAAAACTTTCTAACTAGCTATTTTTCAAGCAAAAACAAGCAAAATAACACATTAATTGTACGCAATAAGAGTATTGCCGATAATATGAATTGAACGATTAATATTTATTAATCGCATTATTTTATTTACATACCACTATCGCAATAAGCCTATTTACAATAATCGACAATTTAGCAAAGACATTAAGCAACACCTTGGAGGCACTGTCGCGGTAGCGGTCTATAACGCCAACACCAATACCAGTTGGAGTTATCATGGTGAACAACGTGTTCCAATAATGAGTACTTTTAAAGCCTTAGTCTGTAGTAACTTATTACATCAAGCAGATACTAAGCGTGTTAACTTAAACCAATCTATCATGATCAAACAGAGTGATATTTTAAGCTATGCGCCAATAACAGCCAATCGTGTTGGTACAAGCATGACCTTAGCTCAACTCTGTAATACAACCATGCTAACCAGTGATAACACAACGGCTAATCTGATACTTACTAATATTTGTGGTCCTCAAAGCGTTACTCAATTTATCAGTACGCTTAATGATAAAACGCCCCGTATTGATCGTATTGAACCTGAAGTGAATAATGTCAGTGGAGCTGAACTGCGTGATCCCCCCTATCGCCATGAATTCTATTTTATATAGCTTACTCTATGATCATGCGTTATCAGAAACAGCACGTACACAGCTAAAGCAATGGATGATGGATAATAAAGTCTCTGATCCATTATTACGCGCAGCTTTACCTGCAGGTTGGCATATTGCCAATCGTTCAGGTTATGACAATAACTATGGCTCACGAGGAATTACAGCAGCAGTATGGCAACAAGGTAAACAACCAATCATGATCAGTATTTATTTAGCGAAAACAGGGAAACCAATGGCTGTTCTTAATACGGCAATAGCAAAAATTGGGCAATTGATTTTTACGCATTTAAAATAAATACCATCTAATGCTATATCTATATATTATAGGAAGGTTCTTTATAATCTATCCTTTGCTATTACTTATAGCATTATTTACAGAGTAGATATCAAATGTATTTGTCTATAACAGGTCTAATGAATTTTTTCGGTATACTACTAACGTTTATTCATAACATTTTAAATCTATTTCATTGATTATCCTTATATAATTCATATCGTCATGAATTATATAAGGATAATAAAATGCTAAGTTGTCATCAAAATGATTATATCGAAAAAGCATGTATGCATCATTTGAACATTGAGCTGACGTTAAATGATGGTAGCCATATTATCGGTGTGCATATGATACGTTTTATAATCATAACCGTGAAGAATGCATTATATTAATTATTGATCACCAGCAACAATTAGTCGTATTAGATGATCTTTCGTCCATGACAGCAATAATATCATCCCCATATTTTGACACGATAAATTTCAAACAACCAATTGATTAATATAGAATTTACATTGTAAATAAGCGAAAACACAATCAAAAAAAATGGCGTTTCTATTTAATTAATAGAAACGCCATTTCTAGTTTTTGCTACCGTATTGGTTTTTATGCAAATTTCATTTCTCCATTATTATCAAGATAAAGTGCCGCTTTCTCTTGACCGATCAACTGTGCTGCATAAGACGGTGTAACTGCACGTAATTCACCTTTCGTTGATAAGAAAGTTCCTTCCCAAGCTTGATCGCGGTATGTACCTGACTCTAAAATTTCAATAACGACTTTCATGGTTAACCTCAACGCTTAATAAAAATAGAATAATGAAAAAACCCTAAGGCAACTCATTTTTTTTAAATCTACCAGTATTAAATTAATTGTCATCCCATGTAAATTGCAACGTTAGATACACAAATAGAGTGCATGAAAAATCACTTTCTCTGTTCGTCTTAATAAAACGAATTAGCTCTGCTTTTTATTGTTAGTTACTCGCTACAAAATAATAATAACGTATTGATGTTAAATAAAATAATCTATTTATCAATATTAGAAATATCATATCGTCTTATTTTGATAACATTTCAATAATGCATCAATTCACTCAAAAACAATCATAAATACAGATATCGTAAAGCAAGTTTTCATTATTGATCGTTACAACTCATCAAATTTGGTTATTAAACATTATTACTGGTTTATGTATAACGCTCAAAGTCGGTAACCAGCAGGAATGAGCAACCGATATATTATATAACATTGCTCATTCACATGTTTTTCAGCCGCTATTACCGTTACTACTTGATAACTACATCTTGATAGTTAAATGTCCCACTATCTAATGGTTGTTTATATTCTTGTTTTGCATTGAAATTTAATGAAGCTAAATCAACTCGGCGAATCGTGCTGTTATACATAGTTTTATAATATAGATCACCGTTGTTCTGATCGATCACTGATGTCCATTGAGTCGCACTTGGTAAATCAGGTATATGGGCTTTATCATTAAATTCACTTCCAATCGGAATATCAAAATTATTTAAAATATGAAATGCCTGTGATACTGCCTGTTGAGCCGTTTTTAGTACTGGTGCGCTATTGACATAAAACGCTGCACGAACAAAACGTGATGGCGGTGAAATATCTCCAGGTAAGCCAACAAAGTTAGAACCAACACCAAAAGATTGAGCTGTAACACCATTAATTTGTTGTGGCTTACTAATACCAGGATGCAAATTAATATAGTTATTAAGATTAGTGACTTGCCAGTTATAATCAGGAGAGTTGGTCAATACCTTTGCTGTATTGTTATAAATATTAATCTTGCCGTGATCCATAATTTCAATCACGATACTATTACCTTGTTTATCAGAGACTCGCCAATGTGCCGTCGGCGATGGCTGTCCATCTGCATCAAAATATACTGTCACTATCTTGATCTTACTCAATGCCGCTTCTACTTCTGCAACAGTGGAATATTGACTAAGCATCCATCGTACAAAATCCATGTCTGTAATATTATTGGCCGTCTTTTCTGGATCATAAGTCGCTAATGAACCATAACCTCGAAAATAAAATAATCCCGCAGTTAACCCTGTTTCGTTAATCCCTTCAGCTATAAACTTATCATTACTGACCGAGATACCTGCAAAACCGTATTTACTCGTCCATGTTAGCCCTTGCTTTTGATCAGGCATGGTAGATGTGTAGGAATAATTACGAGGTGCAATAATCAATTTACTATTAAGATTACTGTGGCCCCATTCAATAGTACGAGCTTGAATATGATCATTACTTGTCGTTGCTAATGTTATTCCGGTACAGGCATTAACCGCCTGACTAAACCCAGTCGCAACAATCAAAGCTAATAGTGTTTTTTTCATCAAAAATAACGTCATGGCAGTAGAAATATACTGAAAGATTTTACGCGTACGTATTCATAAAACAAATAAATTTAAATATAAAAAACCCGCGTTTAGTACGCGGGTTAATAATAGTTAACTAACGAATAAAATCAGCTTAAATAGCCCAGCCTCCGGCATAAAACACCACTAATGCGATAGCAATAATAACCGTACCGATATTTAAACGTTTAAAGTCACCTGACACAATACGTCCAATAACCAAGCTTACAAAACCAAGCATAATGCCAGTCACAATATTGCCCGTTAAAACAATAAAGACAGCACATAATAATCCAGATAACGCATCAACAGAGTCGTTCATATCTAGTTTACTTACATTACTTAGCATCAATAAGCCCACATACATTAAAGCGGGTGCCGTTGCGTAAGCAGGCACTAAATAACTGAGTGGTGCTAAAAACAACATCAGCACAAATAGCAATCCAACGGTTGTTGCCGTTAGACCTGTTTTACCACCTGCAGCAGTACCCGCAGCTGATTCAATATAAACAGCCGCAGGAGAGCCACCTACAAAGCCAGCAAAAATACTACTTACTGAATCTGCCGTTAACGCTTTGCCACCACTAATAATATTACCACGCTCAGTCAATAAGTTCGCTTGTCCTGCTACTGCACGAATCGTACCCGTCGCATCAAAAATAGCTGTCATAACTAGTGCTAATACTGTCGGTAGAATCACAGGATTAAGTGCCCCCATAATATCCAAAGATCCAACTAAAGAGCCGTCCCCGCCCAGCGTAGGTAAAGCAAAGAAACCATGATATTTCACATTAGGATCAAAAATGAGACCAAAGATAGAAATAGCAATAATAACCAATAAAATACCACCGGGAACACGGCGTTTTTCAAGTCCTAGAATGGCCGCTAACCCCACTAATGACATAATCACAGGTAATGACATAAAATGACCAAAAGCTACGGGTAAACCGGCTTGCGGATTCTTAATAACTAAACCCACTCCATTAGCAGCAATCAATAACAAAAACAGTCCAATACCAATACCAGTACCATGTGCAATTCCCGTTGGCATATTTCTCATGATCCAGCCACGAATACCTGTCACTGTAATGAGAGTAAATAATACGCCCATTAAAAATACGGCGCCAAGAGCCACCGGAATGCTGACGCCTTGGCCTAGTACTAAGCTAAAAGCGGTAAAGGCTGTGAGTGATATTGCACAACCGATAGCCATTGGTAATCTTGCCCACAATCCCATCAATAACGAACCAAAAGCAGCAACTAAACAGGTTGCAATAAAAACGGCACTTTGGTTAAAACCAGCAGCACCTAACATGCTTGGCACAACAATGACTGAATATACCATTGCTAAAAAGGTCGTTAATCCTGCAATAACTTCTTGTTTAACACTACTACCACGCTCCGATATTTGAAAATAACGATCTAAACCGTGAGTTGATGAACTTTGGGGATTGGATGTATTGTCAGCAGACATGATGTCTTCCTATAATTTACTGGTTTCAAACCGTTACTACTGGCTGTAAGTTATCACCACCGCCACGCAAACGTTTACGTTCTCAAAAAAAAGAAAAGGCTGAAGTGATTATCTTCAACCTTTCTGTAATCTTTACCCATGGATGATACCTAAAAACTAGCCTTTCCCGCCACTATAAACTGATTTTTTTTCATTTTTTAAATAGGCTATATCTAACTACCATAAAAATCCCTCATCGTAGAGATGAAAAATATTACCCTTAAAATTGTGATAAACATAACATACATGCCATACAGTAGCAAATTAATAGAAAATAATTCCAATTAACCTTACTATAAGTAATGATTATACAATTTTTTTCTTTACAACTAGTCGTATACTCAGCGGCACGAACAAAAAAATACTTTTAACTGATTATTGACTCTGCAAATATTTCAATTTGCTTTATCCGTAATTTTTGACTCTTTGATATAGAGCATTAGGTGATTGCAATGAAACATACACTTTGGCCTGCATTTATTGATGTTGTAAAACGCGATGTTGTACCTGCTCTTGGCTGTACTGAACCCGTATCCGTTGCATTAGCAGCAGCAATTGCCGTAAATAAACTCAATATTAATCACCAACAAATTACCGGAATCGACGCTTTCGTATCGGCTAATTTAATGAAAAATGGTATGGGTGTAACGGTTCCTGGAACGGGTATGGTTGGATTGGAAATAGCAGCGGCAGCCGGTGCTATTGCTGGCGACAGTCAAGCACAATTAGAAGTTCTAAAAAATCTCACTCCTGAAGATGTTGCTATTGCAAAAGCAATGCTTGATAAAAAATTAGTTTCAATTAGTGTTGCGGATGTCAGTAATATTCTGTATTCCAAAGTCACCGTTTTTAGTGGCGATCGTTCTGCCAGCGTCACTATTGCTGATAGCCACACTCACATACTTGCAATAGAAGAAGACGGAATAACAACTTACATTGCTGATCCAAAAAATACGACTCATTCGGTCAAAGAAAAAGTTAATGCCAATCCTTTCACTGATGCTTGTGCTCAAGATATTTTTGACTTCGCAACGCAAGCACCATTAGCAGAGATTAGTTTTATTGAGCAAGCTTACCTGCTCAACAATGCACTCTCGATTGAAGGCTTAGCGGGTAACTATGGCCTTCAAGTGGGCGCAACTTTTCAACGTAATATTGATCGCGGTTTGCTGTCAACGGGATTATTAACCGACGTATTACTGCGTACTGCAGCGGCTTCTGATGCTCGTATGGGTGGCGCCATGAAACCGGCGATGAGTAATTCAGGTTCAGGCAATCAAGGTATTGCAGCGACCATGCCAGTGGTAGTCGTCGCTGAATTTATCAAGGCGACTAACGAACAATTGATTCGTGCTTTAATGCTGTCACACTTGATGGCAATTTATATTAAAAGCCATCAAAACAAATTATCTGCTTTATGTGGTGCAACCACTGCATCAATGGGTGCTGTTGCTGGTATGACATGGCTACTCGGTGGCAATATTCAACAAATTAGCGCCGCAATCAACAGTATGATTGGTGATATCGCAGGCATGATCTGCGATGGTGCAAAAACCAGTTGTGCAATGAAAGTATCGTCATCTGCAGGCTCTGCCATAAAATCTGCATTAATGGCACTTGATGGCTTTAGTGTTACAGGTAATGAAGGTATTGTTGCGAACGACGTTGATAGTACTATTCGTAACCTTTCAGCGTTAGCGAATGGTTCAATGACACAAACTGATGTTCAGATCCTTGATATCATGATTAATAAATAACCATACATACCGCTAACTTGTGGATAAATCCTCTAGATATATAGATAAAGCCAGATAACTCAGTTGCTTTTTTATTATAATCTAGAGGACTATATTTTCTTATTTACTAGATCATAAGAAAAAAACAGTAAAAATAGCATTTTCCCACCCTTTGATATTCTTTTTAGTTATAAAATATTACTTCTGGTTATTTAAAAGCCACTATAATAGCGTGATAATTCCCTCCATAAACAGCGTAAACACTATTAGGCAAACCACTTTATTGACATAAATAAATCGCCCTATCCTACCTTTGTTATAACGACATTGAGTGCGTTTTATCTATCAGTTTTTTCTGATAAGTGGTTCTAAAATATTTAAATAACATAAAGTTAAAGCCAAATGCATGAGCCATAAGCACTCTTTTTAGCTTCTCTTTCGTTATAATTTAGTTGCTTTATATTGCTAGAAAGACGCGAACTAGATTGGCGATCCTGCCACCAAAATAATAAGCCAAACACTGTGTTTAGGTTAATCATTCAAGGCTGATATTAATATGAACCAAACAGTCAATAATTCCCCTTCTACAGCGAATACGCCTCTGCATATTCGTGCCAATATGACACAAGAACAATGGCAACAAGCAATTAAATTTGACAATGTTGACATCGGTTGGATTGTAATGAGTATCGGCATGGCTGTTGGTGCTGGTATCGTATTCTTACCTGTCCAAGTCGGTGTCATGGGTTTATGGGTATTTTTACTTTCAGCTGTAATTGGTTATCCAGCCATGTACTTATTCCAAAAGCTCTTTATCAATACTTTGGCTGAATCAAAAAAATGCACTGATTATCCTGGTGTTATTTCTGGTTATTTAGGTAAAAATTGGGGAATTGCGTTAGGTATTCTTTATTTCTTAATGTTAGTGATTTGGGTCTTGGTCTATGCATTAACCGTGACCAATGATAGTGCCTCATATCTACATTCTTTTGGTGTAACGAAAACCCATCTTAATAATAATATTTTTTATGGATTAGCACTGATTAGCTTACTCAGTTATATCGGTTCAAAAAGTGAAAAAATCTTATTTAAAATATCAGGCTTTATGGCCGTCACCGTCTTACTGTTAGTCGCTGTTATGGGGGTATTATTAGTCCCTCAATGGAGCCTCGCCAATATTACTCCCGTTGAAAATTGGGGCTTAATGTTGAAAAATGCCATTATTACATTGCCATTTACCCTCACATCAATTCTGTTTATTCAGTCATTGAGCCCAATGGTTATTTCTTACCGTTCACATGAAAAATCCATTGAGGTTGCGCGTTATAAAGCGACTCGTGCGATGAAAATTGCGTTTACCATTCTCTTTGTGATCGTGTTTTTCTTTGCCGTATCGTTTACTTTTGCCATCAGTCAGACAGAAGCTAAACATGCGATGGAATTAAATATTTCAGCACTCGCAATGATTGCGCATTACTTCCCAGGTAGTTCTGCAACCGTTGTTGGTATCGTTATCAACATCTTTGCCGTTGTGACTTCATTTTTTGGTGTCTTCCTTGCCTTTAAAGAAGCGTGCCGTGGCTTAGCCATGAATCTACTTGAGCGCAAATTTGAACCAAGTAATATTAATACCAATCTAGTGAATAAGCTTACCACTGTATTTATTATTTTAATTGCATGGGGCGCGGTTGCTTTAAACTTACCTATCCTATCGTTTACATCTATTTGTTCACCAATATTCGGTATTGTAGGTTGTTTAATTCCAGCATATTTAGTGTATCAAGTACCACATTTACATCAATATAAAGGCACAGCAACAAACCTTATTATCATCACTGGTATCTTGCTCTGTATCTCGCCACTATTAGTGTTTATCTAAATCGTCACATCCTTATAAAAACGTGACGCTAAAAAAATGCCGCAGTATTCACTGCGGCATTTTTATTTATATATTTGAGATGCAATTGTGTGTAATTATGCCGTAACCGCTTCGACAGATTTTTTGATTTTAGCGCGTTTTTGTGCCATTGCCACACCTGATAACACCATAATGCCACCGATATAATGATAGCTATGTAGTTGCTCTCCTAACATGACGCTCGCAATACATGCCGCCATGATAGGTAATAAGTTCATGAACATTGCGGTTCTATCTGCCCCTAAACGCTCGATACTTTGCATCCACAACCAAGGCGCCAATACTGATGCCAATAATGCCGCATACAAAATTAAAGGCGCAGCGCTTGCTGTAATAGCCATACGATGGCTGCTCAATAACAAAGGAGTTAGCATCATCACTGCAAACAGGCATTGAACATACACTGAGTGCCAATTTGAAATCGGCATTTTCCAGCGTTTTAGTAACACGCAATATAACGCGTACACCACCGCAGCAAGCAACATTAGTCCATCACCTTGCTTAATTCCCTGACTGATCAAATTAGTAATATGGCCATGACTTAACATCAAAACCAACCCACTCAGTGATAACACGGCACCAATAAGTGCAAATGGTGATAAACGTTGGCCAAGTAATGGCACACTTAAAAACATACTCACTAATGGGACGAGTGAAATAATTAATGCAATATTTGTCGCACTCGTCGTTGCAGCAGCAAAATACCCTAACGATTGGTTCAATACCATGCCAAGTAAAGCTAAAAAAGCTAACTTGCTTAAATACGGTTTAATAATAGCTCGTTCACGCCAAACAGACTTAGCTAAAAAAGGGGTCAGCGCAACTAAAGCAAAAAACCAACGATAAAACGATATAGCACCGGGATCGATAACACTAAATGCCATTTTGTTGACAATCGCATTTCCGGCCCAAATCGCCACAGTAAAAAAAGGTAATAAATAGAACATCTTCAGCCTTAGATAAAACAGTTATTTCAAAGAGAGACATTGAAATAGAGAACAACGCTATTTTGTCACTTCCTATAAGAAACATATATCCGTAACCAGACATAGAAAATGCTTAGTCGGACATTTATGGATGAAAACGACAAAACCCTAACCACCTTACTCTATTATCACAAGTAATATGCTTAGGGTTTTAAATTTGAAGTTATTTGCAGGCTAACAGCTGACTATTTAACGTTCGACAATGTCTCTTTTTCGCAAAACATCGTTGCCGCTAATCGCGCTAGATTATACGCATCAACATAACCAGAATGTTGACGCCCTTCCCAAGCTACACCAGCGATTTCCATTGCAGCTCGTTGCCCTAAGCGCTTATTAGTCACATGGCGTTGTAATTTAAATAATGTTGCTAAATTTAAATACTCACGAAAAGGTTCTTTTAATTCTTTTGCAGCACACTCTTTCTTTAAAATACGATCATCATGACCCCAAGCACCATAAATCTTATGTCGACCACCAAATTTCTGCTCAATAGAACGTAAAATAGTCGCTAATGGCTTGCCATTTTTCTCAATAAGATCAGGTTTAATACCTGTTAATTCAGTACAGAACGGTGATATTTCATCATGTTCAGGTTTTACATAATGCTGCGCTCGTCGCACAATACGGCCCGTATTTAAATCCAGTTCCGCCACTCCAATTTCGATAATTTCACCAGTACGTGATGTGCGGCCATCATTCCAACAGCACATTTCGAGGTCAAAACAGACAATACGATCAAAATTCATTAAGTTATCCAAGAGTCACGGGGTAAAACGGGCGCAGATAATACCATTTTGTCACTCAGGGTTCATCATTGAACCCCAGATTATTGTATTTGAATGATTAGATAGCTATTTGCGATACGATTCTTTCATCACTCGGTTAGAGGCTGATATACTCAAAAATCAATAACATCATTTGGATTCATAATGCCTATTATTTATAACCCCATAATCGATAATAATAATCCACCTGATGATATATTTTTTGTCCATGAAGTTTTTGAACCCGATACCAGTACTCTTTATCATAGCCATTACTGGGGTCAGCTACATCTTGTCACTAATGGTATTATTGAACTCAGTACTCACAATAATCGTTTTTTAGCGCCGCCTCGTTATGCTTTATGGATACCTGCAATGGTTGAACATAAAAGTTACATTCGTCGTAGCCTTAATTACTGTTCAATGAATGTTTGCTCTCCACTCTCTGATCAACTGCCAACTTACCCTTGCTTACTTGAAGTGACGGATGTCATAACCGCCATTATTGAGGATCTGCGCCAACGTCAGATTATGATCGCAACAACAGAACAAGATAAACGCTTAATTGCGGTATTATTTGATCAAGTTTTATTATGTAAAGAACACGACCAATTTCTACCCACCAGCGAAGATAAATTACTACAACCGATTTTGATTGAATTAGAACATAATCCCACCAATAATTTATCACTCACTCAGTGGGCACAACAGCTACATACTACAGAACGTACATTAGCACGCCACTATAAAAATAAATTAGGCATCAGTTTTACGGAATGGCGGCAACGACGTAAATTTATCTATGCGTTACATTTATTGCGTCAAGGGATGTCAGTCAACGAAACGGCGTTAACGTTGGGCTATCACCAAGCCTCACCGTTTATTACCTTATTTAAAAAATATGCAGGCGCCACACCGGATCAATATCGATTACGGTTAGATTAATCCACCTTCATCAAACGTTTATAGCACTCAAGTCCCCTATAATTCCCTGCATAAAGCGCTTTTCTTGTTACTGCAATCAAAAATAAACACTATCAGCACCTGTTCTGTGCGCTAGATCTCCTTATCTTGACCTTCAACCTGAGAGTTAAATCACATCTCATTTGGCTGGTTACAAATGTCCAGTAAATGCGCGCTTTATCCCATATCGAGAATAGCTTCTGCCACCCATAATAGCTCCAACAAAACGGCTTACCGCCATCTTAAACCTGTTATGTTTTTGTCCTTATCCGTGGCCAACATCGTCATAACGAAATGGAGTTATTCTTATGAAAAACCAATTATCACAACTAAAGCGGCACCTCTTAACTGGTACTAGTCACATGTTACCTTTCGTTGTTGCTGGTGGTGTATTACTTGCCCTATCAGTTATGTTAGGTGGTAAAGGTGCTGTACCTCAAGGTGTTTTCCTTGAAGGCCTTTGGGATATGGGTATCGCAGGTTTCACATTATTCGTACCAGTGCTAGGTGGCTACATTGCCTACTCTATCGCTGACCGCCCAGCACTTGCACCTGGCATGATTGGCGCTTACCTTGCAAACCAAGTTAACGCCGGTTTCATCGGGGCCATCATTGTCGGTTTCATTGCCGGTTACGTAGTACTACAACTAAAACGTATTCCGCTATCTAACAAACTAAAAGCCATCTCAACTTATTTCATTCTTCCTATTGGTGGTACGTTCATTGTTTCAGGTCTAGTTATCTGGGTTATCGGTGCACCGATTGCAATGGCAATGGAAGGCATGAACACTTGGCTACAAGGTATGGCTGGCACATCTAAAGCTTTCTTAGGTGCCATTCTAGGTGGTATGACAGCCTTTGATATGGGTGGTCCAATCAACAAAGTAGCAACCCTATTTGCTCAAACTCAAGTAGGTACTCAACCATGGTTAATGGGTGGTGTAGGTGTTGCTATCTGTGTGCCGCCACTAGGTATGTTCCTTGCAACACTTCTATCACCTAAGCGTTACTCTGATGAAGAGCGTGAAGCAGGTAAAGCGGCTGGCATCATGGGCTGTATCGGTATCACTGAAGGTGCAATCCCGTTCGCTGCTGCTGACCCAGTACGTGTAATCCCATCAATCGTTGTCGGTGGTATCGTTGGTAACGTCACAGCATTTTTGTTCGGTGTCCTAAACCACGCACCTTGGGGTGGTCTGATTGTACTTCCAGTTGTTGATGGTCGTATCTTCTACATCGTGGCTATCATTGCGGGCTCTGTAACAACGGCACTCATGGTTAACTTCCTTAAAAAGCCAATTGCAGACCGTGAAGAAGATAAAGCACAAACTGCTGCATCTGATGACCTAGACCTAAGTTTTGATTAATAACATCGCATTCATTTATCAACGCGTTAATCGCATTAAATAACAAATTTGGAGATTCACATGAAACTATTAGCTATCACTTCTTGCCCATCAGGTGTTGCACATACATACATGGCTGCTGAAGCACTAGAAGTTGCTGCAAAAGCAAAAGGCTGGGATGTTAAAGTTGAAACACAAGGCTCTATCGGTATCGAAAACGAAATCACCATGAGTGAAGTAGCTGACGCTGATATTATTATTCTAACGAAAGATATCGCTATTAAAAACGAAGAGCGTTTTGCAGGAAAGAAAATTGTCCGTGTAGGTGTGGCAGACGCCGTGAAGAAAGCACCACAAATCATGGATAAAATTGAAGCGCATTTAGCTCAAGCTTAATCATGAAATAAGGCACAATTTAATGCGTGCCTTATGATTTCCCCCTTGAATAAAGCCACCTTAGATCACGTTATTTAAGGTGGTTTTTTATATAACAGCTAAAACAGCCTCATCATCAAAATAAACTGGCATCAAGATAACACTTCCAAAAGCATTATATCGCATCCACTCACCAGCTAAATGATAATGTACATATTCACACATAGGATGCATTTAGTGGCCTGTATTAGTTAGTCCACGTCCATGAAAAATAACAATAAGTAGACGCAAGACATGCATAATATTTTTATTGATTTACTTGATAGCGCCATTTCTGATTTTGAATCTTTAAATAACATTTGGTTTGCCGGGGACTCTCTACCACCGCTTGAATCGAGTTATCAAGTTAACTTTCCACGACTTGAACTGGTATTTAAAGGCCGCTATGCCAATACTTTTGATAATCAACAATCAAATGTAGCAGATATCACGCTTGGTGTGGGCGAAGCATTATTTATTCCTGCCAATGCGTGGAATAAACCAGATTGGCAACACGAGTGTTCAGTATTAAGTTTATTGTTTGGCAAGAGTCAACTTGGTTTTAGTTTAGTCAGTAAGCGTGAACATGAGGAAGGCTTTTATGATGTTCAGAAATACAGTGTGCCGCAACGCAGTAGTCATGCCATCGATCATATTCTCAATGCGCTATCAAGCTTAACCCATGAAAAGAAAAAACAACCTGCTGATAAATTCCTATTAATGGCCTTGCTTTGTTACTGCAAAGATATGATTGAAATGCCAACGGCTGACTGTACTCGCCGTAGCCAAGATTTATTTAAAGGTATTTGTATTTACGTCCAAGAAAATTTTCATCGTAATATTAATCGTAACACCGTTGCTGAAAGGTTTAATATTTCACCTAATCACCTTTCGCGTTTATTTCGCCAAGAAGGCCACATGCGATTTGCCGATTATATCGCTTGGGTACGTTTAGAGCGCGCAAAATTCATGCTAAAACGCTATAACTTCCGTTTAGAAGAAGTAGCAAATCGCTGCGGTTATCATGACTCTAATTACTTTTGTCGTGTCTTTAAACGTAAAACAGGTAAGACACCAACAGAGTACCGTGTGCATTAAAAAATAAGGCTAACAACTGAATATTTATATTCTATATTTGCCTATTTCGGTTAAAGCGGATAAGCATAAAATTATACGTTTTAATGGTTTATTACATAAATGAAAACATCACTGCAAGCCTTGATCGTTCTTTGCGCATGTAACCTTAGCTTCTCTGCTTTTGCTAATACAACATCGGCAATGGAATCACCATTATCAATTCCGTTTTCTCAACAGATCCATAGCTATCAATATTCTGGCGTCATTCATAATGATGTTACTAATGACTTTAATTTTTACGGCCATCAAGGCCAGAAAATCACTACCTTAGTAACAACAGATAGTGCTAAATTATGGGTGACTATCAAGCATCCACAAATGAAACACGCTGTTGATATATCTTCAATTTCAACTAATCCTAATCAGCGTGATACTTATACTTTACCTTTCACTGGTCAATACCATCTTAGTATTGGCGAATACCACGCCATCAGCAAACGTAACTCAACTCAAAATTACACACTAAAAATCACCTTGAATTAAGGTTTATCGCCACATAAAACAAATGACATCGAAACCCTTAAAATTCGATGTCATTTATGAATCAAGTACAATGCTTACATTACTCACCCCGAGTATTTAACACGGTCACATATCCATCAATTGGGTACATAAGTCCAGTTACAATACCTTTTGTCCACTGCTAATTTTTTTACGAGCGTAATACACTCATACTTTATTCGCGCAGTTGACAGGAGTCTCACGTGTCGCATATTTCATTAGATGGTCAGTGGCTACTCACTTCCCCACAGCATTCACATATTTCTATTCCATGCGCACTGCCTGGCGATGTACATTCAGCACTCATTCAAGCGAATTTACTGCCACAACCTTATTTCGGTTGTAATGAAGAATTAATTCAATGGGTCGGTGAAAGTGAGTGGCAACTAACAACAGACTTTACTCTTACAACCGAGCAACTAACTGCAACCGCTATCGATTTGAATTTATCGTTTGTTGATACCATGGCTATTGTAAGTATCAATGGAACTCAAGTGTTAGCCTGTAGCAACATGTTCCGTCATTACCACGTTAATATCCTGCCCTACCTACAACAGGGTGTGAACCATATCAGTATTGTATTAGCGCGTAATGATAGTGAAGCACAACGACGTGCAGAAAAATTGCCGTTTCCTGTGCCATGGGCTGTCGGTAATAATCAAATTCCACACATGAATACTCTGCGTAAAACCCAATGTCATGCAGGCTGGGATTGGGGCATTTGTTTATTATCAACTGGAGTATATAACTCACTGACACTCACCCCTGTTTATGACACTCGCTTACACCATGTTAGAACCCAACAAGCATGGCTACCTAATGGCGATTGTGAAGTCACCGTTAACATTGATTATGAAATACTGGGGGGCAGTACGGAGCAAGTACTTGAAATCAACTTTGATAAGCAAGTACGCACTATCACCATAGATAACATCAGTAGTGACATTCAAACCGTTTCCACCACAATGATTGTAACAAATCCACAGCGATGGTGGCCTGCTGGTTATGGCGAGCAGCCGCTATACCCATTAACGGTTACACTTAACAACCATACCATCACCAAAAAACTTGGGCTGCGTGAACTCAGATTAGATACACAAACCGATGCTATTGGTAGTGCAATGACATTTGTGGTTAATGGCAATGCGATCACCGCCAAAGGTGCTAATTGGATTCCACTTGATGCCCTACCCAGCCGTCAAACCCCTGCACGTTATCGTCAACTATTAGAAGATGCAGTCGCTGCCAACATGAATATGATCCGTGTGTGGGGTGGTGGCATGTATGAGCATGATATTTTTTATGAGTTGTGCGACGAACTCGGATTATTAGTGTGGCAAGATCTGATGTTTGCTTGTGCCTTGTATCCATCAACCCCTGAGTTTTTAGCTGATGTTGAATTAGAAATTGTTGATCAAGTAAAACGCCTAGCGGATCACCCTTCATTGGCATTATGGTGTGGTGATAACGAAGTCATTGGCGCGATTGGCTGGTATGATGAATCTAAACACAACCGCGAAAAATACGTAGTGAATTACGACCGTTTAAATCGCATGCTGCAACAAGTGGTTGAACAGTACGATCCTAGCCGTCATTTTTGGGCAAGCTCACCGTGTAATGGCGAACTCGATTTTGGCGATGCATGGCATGACGATAACCGTGGCGATATGCATTTCTGGGATGTATGGCATTCAGGTAAATCGTTCGATGCCTACCACAGTGTTAAACCACGTTTTTGTTCGGAATTTGGTTATCAATCATGGCCATCTTTGCCAACGGTAAAAACCTTTGCCGATAGTGAAGATTGGAATGTCACCTCGCCGACATTTGAACAACATCAAAAGAACGGTCGTGGTAATAGCATTATGACTGAAATGTTTACTCGCTATTTCCGTTTTCCCGTGGGTTTCGCCAACATGTTGTATTTAAGCCAAGTACAACAAGCAATCGCCATTAAAACCGCGACTGAATTTTGGCGCGCCCATAAACAACATTGCCGTGGTATTCTCTATTGGCAACTCAATGACTGCTGGCCTGTGAGTTCATGGTCAAGCATTGAATATACTGGGCGTTGGAAACAACTCCATCATCACGCAAAACGTTTCTTTGCCCCAGTGATGGCGACATTTATTCAACTGCCGCAACAACCTCTAACACTGCATGTAGTTAATGATCATCATCAACCAATGCCAATTAGCGGAACAGTGATCAAGGCAGATTGGCAAGGGAATGTCCTCGCCACATGGCAGCTAGACACCCAATTAGCTACCGACAGCAGTGACATTATATGGCAAACAGAAGACATATTAACCACGACTGAAACGAAACAGGTATTTTACCATGTCAGCTTAACCTGCGCTGATGGCAGTGTGACTGAAAATACGCATTACCCATGCTTGTTTAAACACGCACAACTACAAAATCCAACCATTAATACAGAATGGCATCAAGACAACGATACTATTTGGCTAGAACTCGACACTGACTGCCCGGCATTATTTGTTGAACCACAACTTGAGTGCCAAGGTCGTTTTAGTGATAGCAGTTTTACTTTATTACCAAGTCATATTACAGGTACGAAACATCGCCTTTATTATATTGGTGATTGTGATCTTAATACATTAAAACAGCATTTAACCTTATATCACCTTCGAGGAACCTATTAGTTTATAAAGCTTCCACAATAATATAAATAACAGCAACAGATACGCATATTTTTATATGTGTATCTTGTTATAACTTTTATTTATTAATAAATACTATCTATTTTCATCATGTTTATACGGAATTTATCTTCTCACATTTATAATAAGGAATTTTCATGATCAGAAATAAAGCCCATACTTTAGCGCTAATAACACTTGCGACATTGTGTACTTCAAACTCTTTTGCTGCTGAAAAAAATCAATTAACAATTGTGGCTGATTTTTATCCCACCATGATCCGTAACTTTAACCCGTATTTAGCAACAAATTTACGTACTACAACTGATTTTATCTATGAGCCTTTAGTTGTTTTTAACCAAATGCACGGTAATAAACCGGTGATGCGATTAGCGAAAGACTACTATATGTCTGACGATCTTAAACAAGTCACATTTGAAATTCGCGACGGCGTAAAATGGTCAGATGGAACGCCATTTACCGCTGATGATGTGGTGTATTCATTCCAACTGATCCATGATAAACCTGAACTTGATCCAAAAAGCATGGATCGTTGGATCAAAAGTGTTCGCCAACAAGATAACAAGGTTATTTTTGAATTAACTGAAGCCAATTCTAATCTGCCTTTTGAAATTTCTTCGATTCCTATTGTGCCAAAACATATTTGGAAAGATATTGAAAAACCAGAATTATTTACTAATGAAAACCCAGTAGGTTCAGGCCCATTTACTGAAATCGACACCTTTACGCCACAGCTTTATGTGCAATGTCGTAACCCTAATTATTGGGATAACGATAACCTCGAAGTCGATTGTTTACGCGTACCACAAATTGCCAATAACGATCAGCTATTAAATAAAATCATTAAGTCAGAACTTGACTGGACCAGTGCCTTTATTCCTGATGTTGATGCACTGTATGCCGCTCGAAATCCAAACCATAAATACTGGTACCCTGCAGCAAGTACCCAAGCTTTTATGATGAATTTTAAAACGCCGCACCCTGGTAATAATGAAGCAATCAATAACCTTGATTTCCGTCGCGCATTATCAATGGCAATTGATCGCCAAAAAATCATTGATGTTGCTTTTTATGGTAATGGCATCGTTAATGACTACGCTTCAGGTTTAGGTAAAGGCTTAGAATTCTGGGCTGATAAAGATATTTATAATAAATACAAAGGCTTTAACACTTACAACATTGATAACGCCAAAGCATTGTTAGCAAAAGCAGGCTTTAAAGATATTGATGGTGACGGGTATGTAGAAACGCCAACAGGTAAAAAAATAGAAATTGCGATTCAATCTCCAACCGGTTGGACTGATTTCAACAACACCGTTCAACTTGGGGTTGAGCAGTTACAAATGGCAGGCGTTGATGTCAAAGCCAAAACCTCTGATTTTGCGGTCTATAACCAAGCCATGACCAATGGTACTTATGATATGGCTTACACGAACTACTTTAACGGTGCCGACCCTTACCGTTACTGGAACAGCGCCTATCATTCTCGTTATCAAGAAGGCGCAAGCATGCCACGTTTTGCAATGCACTTCTTTAAAAACGCCGATCTAGACCAGTTGCTGGATAATTTCTACAAAACGGCAAATCAGGATGAACAAATGGTTATCGCCCATAAGATTCAAAAAATCATTGCCGAAAACCAAATCACAATACCTGTAATGTCAGGCGTTGATGTATATCAATTTAATGAAAGTCGTTATACCGGTTGGTGGAGCACAGAAAACCCTAAAGGCCGTCCTTTAGCATGGGCTGGCGTTCCTGAGCGTTTATTACATGTATTAGATTTAAAACCAAAAGCGTAATAATAACCATACCGTTATCTTGTTGATGACGGTATTTATTTCGCTGTGATATTAGCCCAAATATATAAAGCTACCGTTATTTATTTAACGGTCGCTTTCAATATTTAGTGCTTATTAAATCAAATATCTTTATTAGGAATAAATACGATGGGCTTTTTCTTTCGTCGATTATCATTTTATTTTGTCGCGTTATTATTTGCAGCCACATTAAACTTTATATTGCCTCGCGCTATGCCTGGTGATCCTGTGACAATGATGTTTGCTAATGCTACCTCACACGTTAGCCCTGAACGTATTGAAGCCATGAAAAAACTGCTTGGTTTTGTTGATGGCCCTTTATATGAGCAATACTTTTCTTATCTTGCCAATATATTTACCGGACAATGGGGAACCTCCATTAAGTTTTATCCATTGTCCGTTAATGATCTGCTTGGCAGCGCCATTGGCTGGTCATTATTTCTAACCGGAACCGCGGTTGTTTTATCGTTTTGTATTGGCTCGGTAATGGGTATTTTTGCCGCTTGGCGTCGTGGCAGCTATTACGACACCTTTATTTCTCCAAGCACACTGGTAATACAATCTATCCCGTCAGTAGTTATTGCGATGCTGGTGATGTTCACCTTTGCGATTGGCTTAGAATGGTTTCCGATTGGCAATGCGTACACCTCAGGCACTACGCCTGATTGGTCAAGCTGGGCATTTTATAAAGATGTCATGTATCACGCTGCCCTGCCGTTGCTATGTGCCACCGTTAGTCAAATTGGTGGTTTTTTAATTAGCATGCGTAACAACATGATTAACTTGCTTAATGAAGACTTTATCACCATGGCAAAAGCCAAAGGCTTAAGTGAACATCGCGTGATTTTTAACTATGCCGCTCGTAATGCCATGCTGCCTAGCGTAACCGCACTATCAATGGCCTTAGGTACTGCAATCAGTGGTCAGTTAATTGTGGAAATGATCTTTAACTACCCCGGTCTTGGAACCGTCTTGTTAAACGCAATTCACGCCCGTGATTACCAAGTGCTTCAAGGACAATTATTACTGATGACCTTATTTATGTTGTTCTTTAACTTTATGGCCGATCTATTAATTGTGCTGTTAGACCCACGTCTACGTAAGGGAGATCGATAACATGAAAGGTATTATTCAATTATTAATTCGTAATCCTAAGTCATTAACTGGACTCTGTATTTTAGTGGTATTTGTATTAGCTGCTCTGTTTGCGCCAATGATCACTAATCATGCACCAGATAGAGGAACAGGCAACCCGCATGAATACCCAGCTTTTGTGGTAAAAGCGGCGCAGAATAATCCGGATGGTTGGATAGCGAAAAACTTAGCCACCAATAAACGTACCCTGCTGATGTCAAAAAAAGCCGATCATATTCTAGGTACAACACGAATGGGGCGTGATGTGTGGTCACAATTAATTTATGGCGCACGAACTTCACTGGCCGTTGGTTTAGGCGCTGGGGTTTTAGTGTGTTTCCTCGCAACCTTAATCGGTGTTTCGGCAGGATATTTTGGCGGTAAAGTTGATGAAATTTTAACGGCTGCCATGAATATCATGTTGGTGATTCCACAATTACCGCTACTCTTTATTATTGCCGCATTTATTGGTCAAGCGGGGCCATTTACGATAGCCATCGTTATCGCCATAACCTCATGGGCATGGGGAGCACGAGTGGTGCGTTCTCAAACGCTATCTTTACGTGAAAAAGAGTTTATTCGTGCCGCAGAAGTATTAGGCGAATCACCGTGGCGTATTATTGCCGTTGAAATTCTACCTAACTTAATGTCGATTGTTGGCGCTAGTTTTATAGGCTGTGTATTGCTCGCGATAATGACCGAAGCCAGCCTATCGTTCCTTGGTCTTGGTGATCCGAACGCCATCAGTTGGGGTGTGATGTTATATAACGTTCAAACCTCATCATCAATGTTGATTGGCGCATGGTGGGAAATACTTGCACCGTGTATGGCGCTTATATTTATTGCTATCGGTTTATCGTTATTAAACTTTGCTGTCGATGAAATTGCTAACCCTCAGTTACGTTCTCACAAAGGCATGCGTCGTTGGCAACAGCGCAGTGATGCAACCCTTGTCGATACTCAAACCGAAATGCCTCACCCTATCGTAGATGGTGGAATCAAATAATGAATAGTAACCCATTAACTTTAACTTTTAATCGTGAACATCAATGCGATCAATTAACGCGAACGCTTCATCTGACCTTGGGTGAACATTCAACATTAATCGTTAACCAAGATGTCAATGATTTTAATGCTGAGATCAGTAAGCGCATTATTGCTGTTGCCGATATTCAAGATATTGGCTATTTAATCGCAACTACATTTACGCAAGCGACCACACTTCAATTGTGCATAGATGCCGATATTGCTGCTCGTTTTGAGCGTCAGCAATGGCTAAAATGGCTCTCTTTTGGTTTAGCATTATCAGATTATCATTATCGCCACAGTAACAGCTCATTATTAACTCCGACACTGGCAGACTTCACCTTATTAAATGCTGATGCTAGTGACAACATAGCGTTTGAAAATGGCAAAATTCTTGCTCAGAGCCAATTGATTGCACGCGAGTTAACCAATAAACCGGGTAATATTCTGTATCCACAGTCCTTTGTCGAAGCTGTAGAAGCATTAGCGATTAACAATATTGAGTTATCTTATCTCGATGATGCAATGATGCTTGAACATGGCTTTGGCGGCTTAATGAGTATCGCTCAAGGCAGCGATCGCGAAGCACGCTTGTTATGCCTCGACTATCATCCTCAAGATCCCAAATTTACCGTAGCTTTAGTCGGTAAAGGTGTCACCTTTGATTCCGGTGGTATCAGCATTAAACAACCGCGATACATGAGCACCATGAAAGTCGATATGGGCGGTGCAGCGGCGGTTGTTGGTGCACTTAATGCTATTGCACAACTGCAATTACCTATTCGAGTGATTGGCTTATGTGGCTTGGTTGAAAACATGCCGTCAGGTAAAGCCATTAAACCTGGTGATGTGGTAACGATGCTTAATAAAACCAATGTTGAAATCATCACTACCGATGCCGAAGGACGAATGGTGCTAGCGGATGTATTGCACTATGCTCAACAACACTATCAACCAGATTATTTAGTCGATATTGCAACCTTAACAGGTGGTACTGGCATTGCTCTTGGTAAAGCCTATGCCTCATTAATGGGTAATGATAATAACTTAATTGCGAGTGCTCAAACAGCGGGTCAAGCATGCTCTGAACCGTTATGGCTAATGCCGACGGGTGGCATGTTTACCACCGCACTTGAAAGTGACTTTGCTGATCTGCGCCACGGTAGCGAAGAGCCTGACGGTAGCCCATGTGTTGCAGCTACCTTTTTAGAACACTTTATTCAACCTGATCAAAAATGGATCCACATTGATTCAGCCGCAATGTCACTGGGTATGAATCACCGCAAAATTTATCCTAAAGCTACAACAGGCTACGGCACTTTATTATTAACCGAGCTTTGCCAACAATTGATCTTGCAAGATCGGTTGCACCAATAACAAGGACGTTGAACATGATCTTATTAGCAAACTCAGAAGCATACCCAGGTATTGAAGCATCAGCACGTCGCCTACAAGCAGGTGAAGAAGGCTTACGGGCTTTAGTTGAAGGCATTAAGCTAGTGGAATTAGATCCACGGGTGCGTACCGTGGGGTATGGCGGCTGGCCTAATGTATTAGGCGAAATGGAATTAGATGCATCGGTAATGGACGGTGACAGTCTGCGTACTGGCGCTGTTGGTGCATTAAAAGGTTACATCCACCCAATAGAAGTCGCCTATAAGGTAATGACCGATCTCAACCATGAAATTTTAGTTGGTGAAGGTGCGGCTATTTTTGCCAATGAAATTAATGCGGTTGCAGGTAACAATCTTATCGAAGATTCAAAGCAAGTGTGGTGGGAAAAACTAGAGCAAGCCATGACACTCGAGCAACAAGCTGCATTTCCTAATGTGCCTCTTGCGCCATTATCAAATAATGCTACCGATCCTGAGCGTGTGCGTGACACTACAGTTTTTTTAAGCAGTGATATTAACCGCAAAATTACTGCCGCAACGTCTACTTCTGGTTGGGCATGGAAATACCCCGGTCGTTTAGGGGACAGTCCAATTATTGGTGCTGGCTCTTATGCTGACAGCCGCTATGGCGCCTGCGCTTGTACTCACACAGGGGAAATGAGTATTCGTTGTTCAACTGCTCATGCGGTAGTGCTATATATGAAAATGGGTATGACCCTTGATGACGCTGTGTATGAAGCAATTCGCGATCTTGATTATCTAAAAGATGGCTATACTGAAGGCGTTACTATTCATGCGATAGATTGCCACGGTAATCACAAAGTGGTGAGTTTAAATTGTCCGGGTAATATTACTTATTGGTTCTGGCAAACGGGCATGGATAAGCCAGAAGAGCGCCAAGCTGAAGTGATCATGACTAAGTAATTATTCTCACTGAAAAGAAAATACAGTGACACTAAGATCAACAACACCCTGCTTAAGATCATACTTACAGGGTGTTGTTATATAGCAACGGCCATTTCATTATTTACATTTATTAAGTACAAATCCCCACAGCTTTTGCCATATCACATCAAGTTGATTATAAGGCACATAATCATAACGAAAGGCTTTACTATCATCTTCTGCAATACTTTTTACATACTGCTTATTATCGGTAATGACAATTTTCGTAAAACCACGCGTATAAGGCGACACTTCACGTTCAAGAAAACGTAAAGCTTGGCGAGGATCCGTCGTCACTTTTATAATATCAGGATGATGAGATAAGCCATGAGTGATCTTCAACTTAAACCTTGTCATTGTTGCTGTCCTTGAAACGATTGAGATACTCAACAACCGTGAAAATGGAAATATAATAAAGAAATTTAAATAAAATATACTCGCTCTTGTTTCTTTTAAATATCAGCAATATGTTTCAATTTGTATGAAAGATAGGAAGTTGTAACAAAGGCTATCATCAAAGAATAAACAACGAAGGTATTATTAAAAATAAGGCCATCATAGCGATATTAATTAGCGGGTTTTGTTGTTCTTAAAGGTAAGTTAACGGACTATTTCCAGAATAATAGGGAAAGCTTAGAATTTAGGAACATCTTCAAAATCATCGATATACTCTTTTTCAAAAGTTTCATTAAATTGTATTAATATACTTTCAATAGCAGCGATTTTCTCTTCAGTGATAATTATAAAAAGGTATAGATACTCATCGAATTACAACGTCGATAGTTAGATGTTATGTTGGTAATTAAATACCGTCGTAACACGTTAAATTTAACCAAAAACTATCATCATCTCTTAATATGCTCGGTGAGATAGTTACCGCCTCACAGAAAACTGTAAGGCGATAAGCCATTATTAATGAAGTTGCTCTACAGTATAATTCTTCGATGTATATATCTTATTTACCTTGTTCCAAGGGATCGGGACTAGTGTTGCATTGGCTTTTTTAGCTCTTTTTAAAACAGAATTTCTAGTCTGATTATGATCGGAATAAGTACTCCCATTATAATCAGTATTAGGCGTCGCGATGGGAGATAGCTCTGTGACATAAGTATATTTACCACACCCCTCTAACCATACTTTTACTTGGCCATTAGGTAGAAAACCAAAATCAAATGTCGTTTGGTAGCAAGACTTACGCATTCCATCAGATCGAATGTAACTTTGCTTTTTATACATCAGCGCTTTCATTTTCGGCGTGACATTTAGCTCTGTGATATAAAATTTTGCATCAAACAAGGATGTCCAATAGAGCACTATTTTATCGGGTAAATGATTAGTGTATTGGATTTGTGGATACCATCCCATAGTGTTGAAAGCAAGAGGCAATCCATAACCATTATAATCGGGTAGAAACTCTTTCACGCGTTTAAGGCCACTGACCGTCATAAACTGACTATGAGTATGTAAAATAGAAGTCCAATCTTCTGTTTTATTAATGCCATAGGCTTTTGTGACCCTCACTGGATAAAATGATGGCATAGCATAAGCTACTGTCCAATCAGGAACCTCATCAGGTACTCGCTCTTTATTTATCACGCCACATCCACCCAGTAAAAGGCAGAGTAACCCTATTGATATAATGGTTTTCATTTACTGTCCTTGTTTACATTCAAAAATTTCACGAAGAGCGATACTGCCATCGTCTTTATAAAATTGATGATTAGCTATCCCACCGTCTGCTGAATAAGGTCGTTATCCATAAAGCTTTTTAAGCACTTTTCATTACACCGTAAATCAATTATTTGAAACGTCGTTATTATTCCAAGCATTGCCATCTGCGACTTATGGGCTTGTTGCAAAAGATTAAAACAAAGAAAAAAGCTTTGCTCGTAAGCAAAGCCAAAATAAGGGGTCATTATTTATTTTTCTGGGGCTCTAATGGCGTACTACGATAATCACTACCCGCTTGATAAATTCGTAACTTAGCAAAACCATCAGTATCGAGTGGATTTTTTGCTTCAACCGTTATATCCCCTAAAGTTACATCACAGTCAAAAGAATCATTGTATTGCTGAAAGGGAATACGCAACTCATACTGTTCTGGGTTAGTCGAGAAATTATGTGTGATATGCCATTTTACATTGGCACCATCAGACCAACCAAAAGCGGCACTCCACGTTTTGGCTTTGCAATTTTTACCACTGGCTCCAAAAATCGCCCAAGCATCCACTTTGGCATCGGCAGGTTTTATTCCCTTTATAGTGATATATCATTCATTATTCTCATCGCCCCAAACTTGGGTTGCTCCTTGATCTCGTCCGGTAATACTTGGCTTGGCATGAGTAGCGCTTGATTGAGGTCATCATCTCTTAATATGCTCGGTGAGATAGTTACCGCCTCACAGAAAGCTGTAAGGCGATAAGCCATTATTAATGAAGTTGCTCTACAGTATAATTCTTCGATGTATATATCTTATTTACCTTGTTCCAAGGGATCGGGACTAGTGTTGCATTGGCTTTTTTAGCTCTTTTTAAAACAGAATTTCTAGTCTGATTATGATCGGAATAAGTACTCCCATTATAATCAGTATTAGGCGTCGCGATGGGAGATAGCTCTGTGACATAAGTATATTTACCACACCCCTCTAACCATACTTTTACTTGCCCGTTAGGTAGAAAACCAAAATCAAATGTCGTTTGATAGCAAGAGCGACGAATACCATCAGCTTCAACTCGGTTTTGTTTTTTATACATCAGCCCTTTCATTTTTGGCGTAACATTTAGTTCTGTGATATAAAATTTCGCATCAAACAAGGATGTCCAATAGAGCACTATTTTATCGGGTAAATGGTTGGTGTATTGGACTTGTCTATATCCTCCCATAGTCGCAAAAGCTAAGGGTAATCCATAGCCATCATAATTGGGTAGAAACTCTTTCACGCGTTTAAGGCCACTGACCGTCATAAATTGACTATGAGTATGTAAAATAGAAGTCCAATCTTCTGTTTTATTAATACCATAGGCTTTGGTAACTCTCACTGGATAAAATGATGGCATGGCATAAGCCACCGTCCAATCAGGAACCTCATCAGGTACTCGCTCTTTATTTATCACGCCACATCCACCCAGAAAAAGGGAGAATATCACTGTTAATATAATGGTTTTCATTTACTGTCCTTGTTTACATTCGAAAATTTCACGAAGAGCAATACTTCCATCGTCTTTATAAAATTGATAATTAGCTATCCCACCGTCTGCTGAATGGTGAATAAGGTCGTTATCCATAAAATCATGTAACTGTTTATCGTTACACAGTGATTTCACAATCTTATCTATCTCACCATTTTTAGCGTCATTTAAGATCGTTTCGCAATATTGGCCAAAAGGTATGGAGCCAATTGTTTGTGGAACAATATAAGTTGGAAAATCTTTGTTATTCCAAATATCACCATCTTCAATTTTATCATCCAATGGCACCCCATAGTGGCTAGCAAGACCGTACATTAAGCGTAAATACAAGCGGGATAGCTCCCCATGAGCCACTCGTCGATAATACAGTTTGGTGGTAATTTGCTTTTGATCACCATTCAACGGGGTGATATCGCTTTTGATTGTAAAATTTTCGGCTTTCCAGCCCATAGTAACTTCTTTTTCTTGGTGCTGTTTAAGATCGTCTTCAAAACGTTTTTGGATTTTTTTAAGTTCAAAATCAAATAAATGGCCTCTTTGAGTTAGGGTTTTTATGCACTTATTCTCTAATAATGGTAATAAGTACCCTTTATCGAATGCGGCAGATGCATAATAACCACCGCCAATGTCAGAGTGACAGCCTGGCACTTCAAGCTCGATAAAATTTGACGCGGGATTGAATTTATTTAAACAAAAATTATAGCGGTATTCCGCTTTTCTGCATGCGGTTAAGTGAACCGCATGCTTAACGCGCGCAGGGTCTAGCCATAATCGTACATTTCCTGTTTTATCATTATGAGGAGATATGTCACCAGTCATAAAGTTGGTGATTGCCGCCACTGTATCAAATATTCCAGCAAAGGTGATTTCACAAGAATCGTTGTGTTGCCAATTAAAGTTCGCTGCGAAGTTAATATTATTATCTTGGCAGGCTTTAATCATGAGAGTCGCAAACTTCCCTTCTTTACCTTCTAACACAAGGTTAATGAAATGCCGTGCCGCCGCTGCACCTCGACTAAAACCCCATACGTCTAATTCAACTTTTTTAATACCATCATATGCATCAAAAACATCTAATATTCCAGAGTGTATATCCTTTAAATTTTTACATAATTGTTTAATCCCTGTCTCGGCTTTTTGGGTGACACCATAATCGCCAATACCTAACCCTTGCCCAATTAACGATTCATCAGCGGGTGCAATATCGGTACTGTTACCTGTTCCTACGCCAGTGATGTACTCCCCGTGATAGGAGATTCGTTCTTTTATATTAGGTTTTCGACTATCTGGATAACGTTCAAACAGCTTCTGAATATTGGTATGCTCATTGGCGGCACTACCTGTAACTTCATAAACTTCAACACATTGGTTTTCGTCAGGTTTGTTTTCAATAGGAATTCGAAACTTTTCATCTTGAGGGTATTGAAAGCATCGGTCATCTAAATCTTTAATGGCAATACGGCCGTTTTGACTCGCTATTTCAAAACGAGATTTCCACAGTGGGGTGAATCTTTTTATCTGCTCTATCCCCCAATCTGAACTATAAGTATTATTTGCTGTGCCGTCGAAAAACATGCCAACACGAAGTGTAATGTAATTAAAACCTTTTACTTTAATCACATAGCTGGTGTTCGTGATTAAATGAACCTCACCTTCAGCTTCAGCGATATGCTTCGGTGGCAATGTTTGAGTGGATTCTAATTCAACAAAATCCCCTGTAGTGGCCGTGATTAATTTTTTGGCCGTGTTGTTATGTCCTAGCGCTTTTAGACGTTGAGTGACATTATCAGGCTCACTATCAAGAGGGGTCCGTTGTTGCGACTCTTTTAACCATGTCGCATTATCAAACACGATTGAGACTGGACCGGAAGCAAGTGACCTCACTACAACAGGCTTACCTGTTAGCTGTATGATAAATACGGTGCCTGATGCATCGGTTAATCGGCCACTAATATTTTTAAAAGGAACGTTATGCTCGTCCACAAACATAAACTCAATCCAGTATTTCATTTTCTCACACGGAATACAGAATGGACTTGCACCTGTTGGGCTACTCATGAGATTTTCCCTAACCAATGTTGTAGTTCTTGTTGTTCATCAATGTCTAAATGTAATCGCTCAATGACCAGAGTGAAGGATATTTGGGTCTGTTGTATTAATTGAGCGATCACCCAAAACTCCAAAGACGCTTTTTTTATCAACGAGCTACCTTGGTTAAATAAGAGAGTTAAATCAGATTCTGTCTTATTCAGTTTCGCCATTAACTCTGGAATAGTTTGCCAAAGTCGTCGTGAGACACAATAGGCGTGGTTGTTGATGTTATACAGCTCAGTAAAATCATCATTTTCAATTATCCACCACGGCGCTTCTTGTAAAGAAAATCGCTCTGGGTAAGCATTTTCAAAAAGTGTATATTTCCCAGAGAACATCACATGAACCCGTTGTGCAGCCCCCAGTAATTTTGTCTGTCTTTCTGTAGAACTATTGTAATAAACCGCATTAAAAATATGAGGGTCATAAAAACGAAACATCACGTTTTCACCTTGATAACCAGCTAAGAGCAAAGAGCGTAAATGGGCAATAAGTGTCTGATATGATAACGACTCAAATAGAATACCTTTAGACAGTAAAGATTCATCTAGATGAGTGTGATTGTCAGTGATAGGGATCACCCAAGGGGAGACGTCGACCAAATCATTAAAAGGTTGAGAGGCAAACAGGGGCTCAGCACCTTCTAGATAGCTCGCTCCATTGTGTAACACTGCTTTATATGTATCGTGATTAATGAGCCAATATAAAGGGAGATTATTTTCTATTTTATTCAACATCAACTTTGCTCCTCTAGAGGACAGGTTTTCACCATAGGAACATTAGCTTTTTCTGCTTTCATGAATGCGGTAATAGAAACTATAGCTGTAGGTATTAATGCTACCGCTGCTTCAACTGCACCTGGTAATAACGGCGAAACACCCGCATAGCCGGAGCCACTGCCAGCACTTCCACCTGAATTTAAATTTACTGCCGCCCCGACCAATGACACACCCGACGCGTCTATTTTGATAAAACTACCGCCTGCTTTTAATGTAATTTCAGCACCAGCTTCAATCACAACTTTATTACCGGCTTTAATATGAATCTCATTCCCCGCATCGACTAATATCGCTTTACCCTGTTTAAGATGTAATGTGCCGTCGATCATCAATGTTTGATCGCCTTTAACATACTGACGACTTTCACCATCAACCGTTAAATGATCATTCATTTTTATTTGGGTAAAGCGTTCATTTTCTACATCAAGGTGTAAATCATGTTTGATATTATCGGTACGATCATTTTCAACTAAGACATTGACATCTTTTTGCGCTCGAACGTAGATTTCTTCTTTACCTGCTTGGTCTTCAAAACGCAGTTCGTTATAGCCATCACCTTGGTGGGTTTCAGTGCGTAAAACAGTGCGGGTTTTATGGGCCGGTAATTCATAAGGAGGCTGATTGGTGGCATGATAAGTACGGCCAGTGATGATCGGTTGATCGGGATCACCTTCTAAAAAATCAACAATCACTTCATGGCCTACACGAGGCAGGGCAACCATACCATATTGGCTACCTGCCCAACCTTGTGAAACTCGCACCCAACAGCTGGCGTTATCATCACTGTTACTGTAACGATCCCAAGGGAACTGAATTCTGACACGCCCAAATTCATCACAATAAATTTCTTCACCTTCAGGACCAACAACCAGCGCGATTTGTGGGCCATCAACGGTGGGTTTGGCATTAAACGGCGGGCGCCAAGGACGATGAGCGGGAATGACAACAAACTCATTATTATAGGTTGTTGCACCTTCACCACCGGCTTCTTCTAATGCTTGGGGTTGAGTGCCAACATGGGTGACAGCGATGATCAACCAATCACGATTACAGGTTTCATTATCATGCTCTTGCAGCGTAAATTTCACGCCGGGAAGAATAGTGGGTACATTACTTTTGGCATTCGCGGTCTGAGCATCGCGTCGAAGAGATTCAATTCGAAACTGCACAAAAGGTTTACCACTGGCATCGTCTTTATAACGACCAGGGTAATCAAAATGCTCATAGGTGGTTTGTTGGTAATCTGCTTCTTTCGCTGCTGAAGTTTGTAAAAAACTATAAGCAGGCTTTTTAAAACTGTAATCTTTTAGCTGAGCGGATGATGAGCAAATTTGGGTATTACGCGCAAAAGTTCGAATAAACGGTACGCTACTGCGACCACCACTGCGGCTATTGTAAGCTAGGGGCTCAGCTAAACGGGTTACTGTTTGGGTATCGTCACTAAAAATGAGGGTGTTTTTGTTATTGTCGTGATTGAAGTAATAAAAAATCCCTTCTTCTGCGGCAATTCTATCAATAAAGGCTAAATCACTTTCACGGTATTGTACGCAATATTCACGCTGTACTAATTGGCGGCTGATCGCAAAACCATAGTCATTAATGCCCATTTCTTGCAGCAAGATAGAGATAATTTCTGGCACTGTTTGTGTTTGAAAAATACGGCTATTTTGACGCAAGGCTAACCGTGCCAAAGGTGGCACAAATTCAACGTGATAGATTGTGTGACTATGGCCGGTATCGCCTTGAGTGAATTGGCGCACAATACCATGCCATTGCTGTTGTAATTCACCATGCTGCCAAACCGTTAATTTGGCATTACGATCAATGGTTTCAATTGGTGTTAAGCTGGGATTGCGGCTGGCTAAATCGATTGTAAAAGAAAAAGGTAAAGACAAGGTGTCGTTGCCTTTAAATTCAGTCACAGCAAATGTTGATGCATCAAGTCCTTCAACGGAAAAGGTAAATTGTAATCCTGTTTGTTGTGCCATGATGTTACCTCAATTAAACCTATGCTAAAGCGATGAATGAATGCCTTAGCACAGGCATAAACGACAAAAGCCCGCACTAGAGCAGTACGGGCAATAATTATTTGATACTTACGCTTCTAGCGGAGCACGCCAGTCATCAGCACCCGATGTGCCAGAAACCGTGTGATCCCAATTAATTTTGCGGTAAGCCATTGAGATTTCGATCAGCTGAGTGAAATCAGCTTTGGTTGAATCTTGGCAATGTGGCATTTGATTGTCGATATTCACAATCGTTGCATCAGTTAACGTGGTTGTGAAGTAATGCTCTTGCTTACCTTCAACAGAAGTGCGGTACCACTTAAGTTCAACCGTTGGCAACATTTCACCAGACGCCAATGAGTTGTACATCAACGGCACAGCTTTGTTTAATGCCACGGTAAATTTGAAAGGTTTATGGACACGCTGACCAGCAGGTTGACCTGATTGCGGATCAGTTGGCACGGTTACAATGTGTTTAAACTCTTGCACCAGCATCTGGTCTTCATGACCTTCAACGTAAATGTTGCCGACAGAATTTGCAGTGAATGCACCCGCAGTGATGTTGCCCTGAGTTTGACCTTGAATAGAGATATAACATGGAGTTGGCATGGTAATGTCCTTAAAAATATTGGAATTTAATCACTTTTAAAGCAACTTCCATACCACATCAGAAAATAAAAATAAGATATTGAATTATAAGTAAATTAAAATAAAAATCATGCTTCAATCAATACTCTGAGCAAGTTATTGCCCAGTACCGAGCAAACTATTGCCTAACAAGCAAATTATCGCCCACATTTACGCTTAGCAATACAAACACCAAATCAAGAGCATAAAAAAGGCCAAGTACTATGCACTTAGCCTTCATTAAAAATCATCAACCTAGTTTAAAACGATATATTTTCATTTAATTTTTGTTAATTAAAATATCGCCTGCAATGCTTGCTTCTTATCACCCGTCATCACAAACCGTAATTCACCACCGGCTTTAATATCACTATGTTTAAAGGTTAAATTAGCTCCTAGCGCTTGGCCATTAATGGTGACTGACTGAACGTATTTATTCACCGGACTATTATTATCAGCCACGATAGTAAATTCACCGCCCTCAACATCAATCGCAACCTTATCAAACAATGGACGCCCAATTGAATAAGTAGGATCTGCAGGTGTTACTTGATAGAAACCCAAAGCACTCATGATGTACCATGCTGACATTTGCCCCACATCTTCATTACCAATCAGACCTGTCGGCTCAGTGGTATAGAACTGATTCATGATTTGATCTAAGTATTCCTGTGCTTTCCAAGGCTCATCAGTCAAATTGTATAAGTATGGAATATGGTGTGATGGTTCATTACCATGCATATATTGACCAATATAACCGGTTAAATCTGGCAGTTCTTCACCAGTATTTGAAGAGCGAGCAGTAAACAACTCATCTAAGTCTTCACGGAATGATTTTTCAGGCGTCATATTCGGTTTATTTTGAGCAACATCAGCTGTATAAATTTCTTGCTTTAGACGCTCAAAATCATGCATTGGCTGGAACTTCCACTGCCATGCATTACCTTCAGTAAAGGCAAATTCATCAACAAAATATGGATCAAATGGCAATAGTGGGCATTGCTCCATTGCTTTACTACTACCATCCGTTTGTACCACATCTATCATCACACATTCATCTTTGCGCGACTCATCAATAGGCTGATTAAATTGTGATGCAGGTTTATTCGGACTAACACTTAATGGGTGATTCTTCGGACGTAAGAAGCCACTAACTTTATCCCAATGCTGCAACCAGTTATCAGCACGGCTTAAAAACTCGTCTTGCAGTTTTACATCACCTGCCATACGCGCAATTTCTGATACTGCCCAATCACCATAAGCAAACTCTAAGGTATAAGAGGCTGAGTTCCAGTAGCCATGATGAACATATTTATTTTGTTCATAAACCTTTACTTGCACCACATTTGCAGCACCAATGTTTTGATCGTCAGTCCAGTCTGGAAATTCACTTTTCTCATGATAGCGCGCGGTAAACTCTGCAGCTTCTAATGCATCTTGCGCATTCACCTTTAAATCTTTTGCCATTGCATCTGCAATAATTGAAATGGCCGGGAAACCAATCATCGTCCCCGTATAGTGACCTTGTAATTCCCATTTAGGCAAAATACCGCCATCTTTATATTTACGAATGAGATCATTAGCATATTCTGTTGCGCGTTGTGGATTAATGATAGTTTGTAGGGGATGGAAAGCGCGGAAAGTATCCCACATTGAATACACAGAATAGTTTGGCGTATTCCCTGCATCTTTAATTTCTTGAGTACGCATTGCACGGTACTGACCATCAACATCTTGGAAAATCATCGGTGCAATTGAAGCGTGGTAAAGGGCTGTATAGAAAATCTGCTTTTGATCTTCTGTGCCACCTTCAACTTCAACCTTGGCCAGTTCGTTATGCCATGCTTGTTGAGATTGCGCCAGCACAGTATCAAACCCCCACGCAGGTACTTCTGCATTAAGATTTTTCTCTGCGCCGTCAATGCCCGTAGGCGATAGACCCACTTTTAATTCTAATGGTTGATCTGTCGGCGCAAACTCTAAATAAGCAATGGTTTTAACCGCTTCAATATTATCATTATGTAATTTAACGCTCGTTTCAACCCCATCAATTAGTGCGGTTGCTTTCACAATCGGTTGGTTAAATTTTGCATAAAAATAGACATGTTGATTATTTGCCCAGCCATCTGAACTACGTTGGCCTCGAATAGTATAGTCATCAATTATTTCAATATTACCGACAGTGGTACTATTACCCCAACTCTTATTTAGAGTATGATCTAAGTCGAATTTAATAAATGGAGTAGTCCCTTCAGCAAAGGTATATTTATGGTAACCCACACGTGCAGTTGTGGTTAATTCTGCTTTTATATCACCACGATTTAATTCAACTGAATAATAACCCGCTTCTGCAATTTCATTCGCTTTATCAAAGGTATTATAAGTTACGTTATTTTTTTCAGTAAAAGGCAAAACTAATATATCACCTAAATCAGTGATACCAGTACCACTTAAATGAGTATGTGAAAAACCATACACTGGAATATCTTGTTGCTTGCCATGATCAAAATAACCTGCAGCCGAACCCCAACCATCCATTTCTGTATCAGGGCTTAGTTGCACCATTCCCGATGGATATACCGCACCAGGAAAAGTATGGCCATCAGCACCAGTACCAATAAAAGGGTTTACATATTGTAAATATACGTCTGAAACTGGAGTAATATTATCTTTAGATACTGATGTATCATCAGAATTACAGCCAACTAACCCTACAGCTAATGCGATAGAGAATGCTACTGGACTCAGTTTATTTATCATTATTATCGACCTATATTATTGATGGTTGAGTAACGAGTTAAATAAATATCAACTCAATTTGTTTCATTCAATAATAAAAATAAACATCACTATTAAGTAGTAGCAAAAAGGTACATTTACTGGATTTTTATCGCGAGTTTATTATTTAGTGACATTGCTTCAGTGCAACTAACCTTAATAAAGGCCGGTGGTATCACAAAAAATCATACATCGACTTATAAAACAATAAAGTTCATTAGACACACCAATATAGGTAGAGTTGGTGCCATTAATTTAACAATCAACCACAAAAAGAGTCATTTCTAACCCAAAAATAAGAATATTCCTATAAGCCAATTATCACTCTCTATAAAAACATTATTTCTAATAAGTAATAATATTATTTACTATAACGATATTATAATTACTATTTATGCTTTAATCTTCGGCAAACAAAGCATAAGTAAGCATCTCTTATGCAATACCTATATTTACAATCGGCATATTAAATATGCAAAAATAATTAATAAATAAAATAACTTTCTGAATATATACTGAACTTTAATCAATAATATTTGTGTTTATTAACCTATTTTATTTATGCTAATAAACAATAGATATAAGTTCGTAACTCAAACAAACCACTGGCAATAATATGCGCTCAGATATAAATACAATAATTTTTAAGTTAATAAATTTTTTATTTCTCTTAATTATATTAGCAATACCTATAGCTATCATTAACTATGATGTACTTTATTTAAAAAACAATATTCCTGAACAGTCTTTAACTGAATATACTCAAGCACTTTTATTATTATGTACCGCAGTTGCATTTGCTTACCTAGGGCAAACCAATAAACTTTACCGCCGAACCGCTTTTCTTATTGCTGGTTTTTTCGCATGTTTATTAATAAGAGAACTTGATCTCTTTTTTGATCATTTAATTTTCCATGGTTTTTGGGTTTATCCTGCATTAAGCGTTGCCATTGCAGCCCTAATCTATGCTAATCAGCAACGAGAAAGAACCATCTCTGCTTTAGCTGAAGTAATGAAAAATAGTTACTTCCCTATATTATGTTTAGGCCTTGGTATTACTTTAGTTTATTCTCGATTATTTGGTATGGGTAGTATGTGGCATCAAATTTTAGGGGATAATTTTCAACGCATAGTTAAAAATATTGCAGAAGAAAGTTCTGAATTACTAGGCTACACCCTAATATTTTATGCTTCTATAAATTATGTTTTCTATTATATTAAACAATATAAAACATCAATAAAAAACAATTAATTCCTATAGATATTCGCTTTTTTTAATTTAATAAAAAGGGACGTAAACTTACGTCCCTTTATAATAATATATTAATATTTTATTTAATTGCAGGTAATGTCATTGCTTGTGATTTATCAGCTGTCATCACAAATTTAAGTTCACCGCCCACTTTAAATTCTGAATGATTAAAAAACAAACCGTTATCAAGAGGTTTACCATTAATTGATACCGATTTTATGTACATATTATCATCAGCATTATTCAGTGCTTTAACTGTGAAGAAACCATCCTTTACAGGTAATCGCACTTCATCAAATAACGGTCGACCAACAGTATATATAGGTGCAGCAGCATTAACTTGATAAAAGCCCATCGCCGACATCACATACCATGCCGACATTGAACCGACATCTTCATTACCAATAATGCCAGCAGGTTCTGCAAAATACATCTCATCTAAAATATAATCGACAACCTCTTGAGTTTTCCATGGCTCAGCAGTCCAATTATAAAGATATGGAATATGATGTGATGGCTCATTACCAAAGGCTACTTGGCCAATCATACCTGACATATCCGCAGTTTCGGTACCTTCACTACCAGCAGTAAAAGTAGCATCGAGATTTTTAGCAAAAGCGGCCTGACCGCCCATTTCATGTTGTAGGCCATTAATATCATGCGGTACAAACCATGTCCACTGCCATGCATTACCTTCTGCATAAGGACCTGATTCGTGTGCGGTATTATAAGGGTCAAATGGCGAAATAAATTCACCATCAAGGGTTAATGGACGCATAAACCCAGTTACATTATGTTCAGCATACTCAGTTGGATTATTATCAAAGTAACGCTTAAATGCTTGTGAACGTGCTAAATATTGTTGTTCAATTACAGTATCACCTGACGCTTTTGCTATTTGAGCAATTGCCCAATCATAAAACGCATTTTCTAACCCATAAGAAACGGATTCTTTAATATTTTCATCGTTTTCATTCGTGACAGGCACAAAACCTTGCTGTTGAGAAAATTTAATCGCATCAGGTAGAACACGTTTTAATACATCAAGATCCCACTCTTGAGCTAATATTGCATGGTTATCATAAGTTGATGATTCAACAGCGGCTTGCAATGCTTGTTGTTTTTCTTGTTGTGTAAATTCATTTGGGAACTTAGTGATCGCATCAGCAATAACAGCAACCGCGGGATAACCAATCATGGTGCCTGTTTCATCCCCTAGATGTTCCCACTTAGGCAATAAACCACTTTCCCGCCATTTCTGAACCATATTCTTGGCATATTGAACGGCACGTTCAGGCTCCGTAATGGTTTTTAATGGATGTAACGCACGGAAAGTATCCCATAATGAATATACCGAAAAGTTTGGTTGTTCAGGCGTTGCTTGACCATAAGCAATAGAATATTCACCATCGCCATTACGAATAGAACCTTTACCCATCCCCCTAAATTCACCACTGACATCTTGATGCACTTGAGGGGCTATTTTTGTATGGTAAAGCCCGGTATAAAATATTTCTTTTTGCTCTGGTGTTCCGCCTTTAACATCAAAATTTAATGCCCGTTGCCATTTTTTCACCGCCGCCATGCGTGCTTCATCAAATGACTGATTAGCTTCTGCGTCATGGTTAGCTTTTGCGCCATCAGCACTTACAGCAGAGATTGCGACGGCAGCATTAACAACCTGAGTATCACCGCCTTCAAACTCAACATAGGCAGTAACGTCAGCTTTAATGCGCTTAACTGGCTTACCCGCATCATCACGCAGTAATTCTGAAACATGCTCGGCGGTTAAGCCTTCTACTGGTTTACCGTTAGCTAAGATAACCACATTTTTGATTTTTTTATCAAAGGTCGCATGGAAGAATATTTTCTGATTTTTCGCCCAACCAGAAAAATGTGCCGCATCTCTTTCACCTGTGATGGTATAACCATCTTCACTGACAGTTAATTGATTACGTAATGAGGTCGAACCCCAATCACTGTTTAAAATAGAATTTAAATCAATTTTTAATTTCTGATCAGCGCCTTGAGGGTAAGTATAGCGGTGAAAACCAACCCGCTCAGATGCAGTTAATTCGGCTTTAATGTCATTATCTGCAATTTCAACACTATAATAACCGACTTCAGCATGTTCAGTTGTTTTATCCATTTTCACTGAGATAGCTTTACGGTAATCATCATTATCTTCAATATATTTTTGGTTATCTTCAATAAATGGCAAAAATAGGATATCACCTAATCCCCCCATTCCTGTGCCACTTAAATGTGTATGTGAGAAACCAAATAACGTATCTTTATCATAATGATAGCCAGACGAAGAGTGCCACCCCATCAATTCAGTATCAGGAGATAGCTGTATCATACCTTCAGGTACGACCGCGCCAGGAAAAGTATGGCCATTAAATCCAGTACCAATAAACGGATCAACAAATTTAGTATTGCCCGTTAACTCAATCGTAGGTCGATCTTTATCTGGCACAATAGTGGTCGTATTATTTATAGTCTCGTCATTACACCCAGCTAATACTGCTGCAACCATTAGAGCCAAAGGCATTATCTTCATTGTCGGCATATCCATTCCCTAGCTTATCTCGTTAGCTGTAAATTGTTATATCGACAGCTACAATTGAAAAATTCTAACTGAATTATCAATAAACTTAGGTGTAGGATATATAGGACGAATTACGCATTCACTGGTTTTTTGTAACAGCAATTATTCGCTGTGACATAACGCATATTCCTTTAAAGCTCGCTTTGGACTCAATATCACAGTTTAATGTTTACACATAAAAAAGCCGCTATATGTATAACCACATAACGACTTTTTTAATTAATTGAAAACCGCTCTAGCCCTACAAGCTATAAAAGTAATTCTCAGCGTAAAACCGCCATTGCTGCTTCATAATTAGGTTCATGTTTGATCTCAGCAACGCGTTCACTGTAAATCACTTGACCATCTTCATTAATAATAATCACAGCACGCGCAGCCAAACCTTTTAGTGGCCCTTCATTAATATTTACACCATAAGCTTGAGTAAATTGAGGCTCACGGAAAAATGATGCTGTTTTAACATTTTCAATCCCTTCTGCTGCACAGAAACGACTTGCGGCAAATGGCAGGTCAGCCGAAATACAAAGCACAACAGTATTATCGATATCAGCCGCCATTTGATTAAACGCACGTACACTCATCGCACAAACAGGTGTATCCACACTTGGAAAAATATTTAAAACAACTTTCTTTCCTTTAAGTGAACTCAGTGTCAAATCACTAAGATCTGCACCACAAAGTGTAAACTCTGGCGCGGATTGCCCTGCTTGTGGGAATTGACCTAATACTGATAATTTTTTTCCTTCAACAGTTACTGACATAACATTCACCTTTTATTCTTTTAAATTATTTTTGTATTTAGAGAGCCAAAATATACTGTGCTACTTTTATCGATATAACAACCATTAAAAATTAAATACATACGCCTGAGGGATGTTTATAATGATAGACAACCGATAAACCACACATAAAAAACGGCTTTACCTTTCGCCAAAGAAAAACATAAAGCAATGAAATATAACAATTAAATTATATTAATTTAGAACTAAAACGAACTTAACATAAGAATTTAAGCAGCGAAACAAAAGAGAATGATAACTATTATTAAAAGAGCAATGTTATATTTCATTTGCACGGTTGATAAACATTAAATTTCACTCATCCTCTCAGCGTAATTTTCTAAACATAATCAATGAAGACTAGAGATTTAATCTAATGAAAATCAGCGATAATACAAAAAAAAATGCGATATGGTTGGTATCTAGCCTTATCTTCATCAATATAACAGTATGGGTTATTGCTGTACTTGCCTTCTATCAGCACCCCGCAATGCTTGGTATGTCACTATTAGCGTGGTCTTTAGGTCTACGCCACGCTGTCGATGCTGATCATATTGCGGCTATTGATACCACCACAAGAAAAATGATGGAACAAGGTAAAAAACCTATCACCATTGGTACTTTTTTTTCACTTGGTCACTCAACTATTGTGATGTTAGCTGCAGCAGGTATTGCGTTAACCGTTGGTACATTTAAGTCAAAAATCCCTTTTATCAGTGATATTGGCGGTATTATAGGTACTAGCGTTTCTATTTTATTTTTATTAATCATGGCCTATATCAACCTTAGAATTTTTCTTTCGGTCTATAAAAAATTCAATGCTTATAAACAAGGTATTCGTCCAACAGATGCGGATTTAAATATTCAATTAACCGGACCATTAAATAAATTATTCCATTTTTCATTTAAATTTATAAATAAAAGTTGGCATATGTATTTTATTGGTTTTCTATTTGGATTAGGTTTTGATACCGCAACTGAAATTACGTTATTAGCACTATCAGCAACCAATGCCTCTCAAGGAATGAACATCTGGTTAATCATGATCTTCCCGGTTTTATTTACCGTCGGTATGTCATTAATAGATACCCTAGATAATCTAGTGATGCTTGGCGCCTATGGGTGGGCATTTTCAAAACCCTCACGTAAGCTTTACTACAATATGACTATTACTGGAATTTCTGTGATCGTGGCGTTGATTATTGGTGGCTTAGAAGCATTAAGCGCCATTGCATCAAGTTTAAAATTAAGCGGTTCATTTTGGGATAGCATTAATACCATGACCGATCACTTTGGCATCGTCGGTATTGGCGTCATTGCGATATTTATTGGCTGTTGGATACTGTCTATTATTAATTATAAGCTACGCAGTTACGATAAACTTGATCAACCAATCTAAACTGTTAAATTAAAAATAAGAGGCCGTATTTTCAATGGCCTCTTATCTAAACCTAATAATAGAATTTCTCTCAACTTAGATAATTTCACTTCAAAGTGCCGCTTCACTATCATAATCAAAAATAACTCGATTTATTTATCGTATAAAAACAACACCTTAAGCTAAAAAAGAACAATCTAGATGACAATAATTATCATTTCCCTTGAAACCCACAACTAAAGATGTATTATTAATGCATCTTTAGTTGGCGTTAACAGAGTGTACTTATGAGCCATTTAAGAATACCTAAAAATTGGACAATTCAACGATCAACAGCTTTTTTTACTAAGGACAATGTACCACCAGTACTCTTGTCACATCACAACACGGCTAAAGATGTCTTTGGTCAACTCTGTGTAATGGAAGGCCAAGTCGTTTACTACGGCTTTGCTAATAGCACCGCAACAGAACCAGAAGTACGTATTGAAATTAATGCAGGGCAATTTGCAACCAGCCCACCTCAATATTGGCATCGTATTGAATTATCAAACGATGCTCAATTTAATATTAATTTTTGGTCTGATGCAGATAAGAAAAACGAAGTATTATTTTCAGGTAAAAAATAGAGAAATAAGTCTATGCAGAAAGCTCTCATTGTATGTATTGAAGGTAATATTGGCTCAGGTAAATCGACTTTATTACCTAAACTCGCAGCAATGCTACAAGCCGACACTATTTTAGAACCCGTAGATACAGATCCAGAATTTCAACGATTATTAGGATTATTTAGCCGTGATCCATCAGATGTTAATGCTCGCAATAACTTTCAGTATTACATCACAACACAACGATCTAATTTATTAAAAAACTTAAATCCTAATAAGCGTTATGTTATCGAACGATCTTTATTAAGCGATCTCGTCTTTACTCATACTTGCATGTCAAACTACGAAAATACCGTTGAAGATGCAGCAAAACACATGGATTGCTATAAACATTTAATTGCTAAAATCCACGACTACCCAACAATAGATTATTGTATTTATTTAAAAACCAAACCTGAAATTGCTTATCAAAGGATGCGAAAAAGAGCTCGCCCTGAAGAAATGACCTTATCATTACGTTATTTGACTGATCTGAGTGCATTTCATGACGCCGTATTACCTCAAGCTTGTCATAAAATGGGAACGACATTAATCGAAGTTGATTGGGATAATCCAAATGCGATGGATTTACTAAGAGTTAAATTATCTGGCTTGAATTTAGAATAATTATATTATGAAGATTAAGTAATATAAAATTAAGAAATACATCTATTATTATCCTTCTCCCGATTTCATGTAATAACTATTATATGAAATCGGAGCTACTGCCTTTAACCTCAATTCACCGTGTAAAATTCAAAAATATACCCACCAGAAAAATCACTATAAAAGCAGAAATTTAATTTACCTTCATGATTAGTCACCTCACATGATCATTAGAATATAAAAATAACCAGAAGCTCACTTCATACTTAAAAAATTATTAACGCTTATTGGGATTTTATCTATATTCCAACAAACTACCGACCATCTCCTTTTACTACATCAATCATTACAAAATGGTAATAATCTTTTTCACTTTGACGTTATTGTTTTGTTTTTGGTAATTGTTAATATACCCCCATCAAAACGCAAACAGCGTTGACAAACAATTATAAATATAAGGTTATACGACTCATGAAAACAGTCATTAAAGCAATTATCGCTACCGCTATTATCGCTACTTCTTACACTGCATCTGCACGTGATGGCGCATTCACAGGTAATGTTAGTTTCAACAACAAAGCTAATAACACTGTGGTTGCAAGACATTACGCGGTAAATGGTACTACTGACAAATCACATTCAGGTATTGTCATCACAAATAAAAACACTCAGATGACGTTTGCAGAAAAACTACTCTCCGCAGCGGATAAGTAATAGTTTTGCAGTAGGCAATTACACTTAACGTACAATTTCATTATTACTTATAAGTAAAAGTGTTTTGGTTTTATATTTATTGTTACCAAAATAACAAGGTGTAAAATAATCATATCGACACCAATCATAACCACTAAGTTCGATATGGCATATTACATCATCAGTCGTTTATAACATGACATCAAATAAATTCAGACTTATGGCTATCGCGGTAAGTCATTATAAATTAATCAATAATTATCGGAGCTTTACTATGAGCAATGTATTTTACATGCCACCTGTCACCTTAATGGGTCCTAATGCAATTCAATCTCTAGGTGCTGAATTAGCGTCAAAAGAATTGAAAAAAGCACTTATCGTTACTGATAGTGTGTTAGTTGAAGTGGGTCTGGTTAGTAAGCTAACAGATGAGCTAACAGCACATAACCTTGATTACGTTATCTATGATGGTGTGCAGCCTAATCCAACAGAGAAAAATATCGAAGATGGTCTTGCCCTATTGGCTGAAAGCAAAGCAGACTTCGTGATTTCATTTGGTGGTGGTTCATCACACGATACAGCAAAAGGTATTGCGCTAGTTGCAGCTAACGGGGGTCATATTCGTGATTACTCTAAAGGTGTTCACTTATCGAAAAAACCACAACTGCCATTGGTAACAGTGAATACAACAGCGGGTACGGCATCAGAAATGACAGTATTTGCGATCATCACTAACCAAGAAGATGAAACTAAATATCCTGTAGTTGATAAACACTTCACCCCTATCATCGCAGTTAACGATTCAGAGCTAATGGTAGCAATGCCTAAGTTCCTCACTGCAACGACAGGTATGGACGCATTAACTCACGCAGTTGAAGCGTATGTTTCAACAGCAGCGACGCCAATCACTGATGCATCAGCAATCAAAGCGATTGAGTTAATTGTTAACAACTTAGAAGCAGTAGTGAATAACGGTCAAGACCGTGAAGCACGTGATGCAATGCAGTACGGTGAATACTTAGCGGGAATGGCATTCTCAAATGCTTCTCTCGGTTACGTGCACTCAATGGCGCACCAATTAGGTGGTGTTTACGACCTGTCACACGGCCTATGTAACGCTATTCTACTTGCTGAAGTGTCACGCTTTAATGCCAAACAAGTACCTGAGCGTTTTGTTGATATCGCCAAAGCAATGGGGATTGATACGGCAACGATGACACAAGAGCAAGCGGTTAACGCAGCCCTTGAAGCAATTGATGGTTTATCAGCAGCAGTTGGTACTAAACAACGTTTAGCAGATCTTGGTGTTACAGAAGATAAGCTCGCATTTATGGCGCAAAACGCCCTAAACGATGCATGTTCTTTAACTAACCCACGTAAAGCTAGCCTAGAAGAAATCGTTAATATATTTAAAGCACGGATGTAATTATTCTGACTATCAATAATTACAGACTTTAACAAACAAAAGACTACTGATTTATGATTAGTGGTCTTTTTATATTATTAATTTTCCTAGCTAATACCTGCATATTGTTATCCTTTATAAATTAGAAATATATTTCCCCTCACATACACAAAAAATAACACCAATCAGAAGCATACAAATATCATATGTATTACTTTTTATTTAAACATAATATCTATTTAAACATTTCATTTCAAACAGGCCGACCATAATTATTAACAAAATTGAAATCAAATATTTAATTAATAGAAAACAAATAACCATACCAACACTTACAAATAAATTGTAGCATTGTTATATATATAATAAAGAAAGGTAGAAAAACAATCTCAAAATTATAAATACCTGGTTCAATATAGCTATGTTTTGTATTTTATAAGGACATTTACACAATGAATATTTTAAAAAAATTAAACTTCCAAATAATTCCTATTCAAATTTTTCTTTTCGCCTTTTGGTTTAAAAATGGATTTATTGATAAGTTTTTTGGTGTAACCATTGCAGCATTCAACCCAACAGAGGCTAATAAAGGCGACTCATGGGCTGGGTGGGAATCATATATAACAGGAAGCTGGAATAAATCAGAGGTAGCACACGCACTGTTTACTCCTGCATATGATATTTTATTTCCAATCATCATTTTTCTTCAATGTTTACCAGTAGTTATGATTATAATTGCTATTATTAATGGTGAATTTTTATATGACAAAACACATAACTTCACAAAACGAGCAGCTACTACATCACTATTTGTAACAAGTATTTTACTCTTTAGTCAAACTATTGCTGGCGCATCTGATGGTCAGTATTTATGGCAGTTATTAGGTTTTGGTATGGTTTTAATCATGTACTTAAAATCAATTAGCAAATCATAGAGTTAATTTTAAAGCCCCTAGTATAGGGGCTATTTAAGATTAATAAATAATACTTATCCGTAAATATTTTTATTATAAACTATTAAACCTAATAAGCATTCACTCTAATTATACAAATGAATAACAACATAAGAATATTAACTAATATTTACTTAATAAAAAATTACACTAATTTTATTATCAGAGGGATTGAAGTAATCTACTATCAATACTCAATATTTTATCTAATTAAACATAAACTATTGCGCCATTATTTTAAAATTACTGATACCAAAAATACCTTTCACATCATGATCACCAAGCTGCTTATTCATTTCTTCAAAAGTATGTTCCGGATTTAGATCTTTAAATAACTCAGGACGAATCCATTTAGCAAAATATTCAAGTGCAACAAGATTATAAGGTGAGTTATAAAAAGGTTTATACACAGCGTAAACATTCTTAGTTTGGAATGCTTTAGTTGCTTTTAACCAATCTCGAGACATTAGCTGCGTGGTTTGATCCTTTATTGCTTGAGAGTTCATTGCATAGCCTAATGGAATACCATGAGTCGCTTTACCTGTTTTCTTATCAATCCACCCAGCTGACTGCATAATATATACATCAGTGTTAGCTGTAATAATGGTTTCGGGTGACATTACTCCTTTATGCGCCCCTTTTAATGGCTCTGTTGCAATATTTTCAGCTTTTAACAGAGTAATAAAATCACTCATATTGCCGCCAGAATAGGTATCACAGCAAGATTCAAAGGTATAGCCTGCAGCTGTCTCAAGAAAGACATTTTTGGATTTAATTTCAGGATGTTGTGTAATGACATCCTTAATATGATTTAAGTGTTTAAGGTAATAATCAGAGAATGCTTGACCTCGTTGCTGCTGGCCTAATGCGGTTGCAACCGTCGTCACTGACTTTAAAGTATTGGCAATGGTTTTTTCACGGAAATCAGCAGTAATCACCTGAATACCGGCTGCATCCAACTTATTTATCAATCCTGTAGACTGGGCTTTTTTTGCACTGTCTAAGCCAATAATAAGTACATCAGGCTTGGGTTTCATATTAATAAAAGCTTCAGCATCAAACTGACCTTTACTGATCTTGCCAATGGTATGTGCCTTTGCTAATGAAGGGTAACGTTTAAGGTAAAGATCATACATGCTGGGGGCTGAATTTTTCATATCATCACGCATCGCAACTAAATGCTTACCCGCATTTTTGCCGTATACGATTTCTAATAATGGAAAGTTACGAGCCGTGCCTAATGCAATATGTTCAGGTTGATGATCTAACGTGATCGAGCGACCAGTAATATCGGTGACAGTCATTGGATAATCTGCAGCAAATGCAGAAAAAGAAGCTATCGCGCCAAGAGCAATAGTCAATGTTTTTAAGCGAATTTTCATAGTAAAGCCTTTTGATAAATTAGAAGTCGTAACGAATACCAATCATTTCCTGCACATCATTATTAATAGTGTCTACATTAATGGCGGCATAGGTCCTGAACTGGCTATTCCATCGCGCGGTAATATCGACATTAGCCGCACGAGTGTCATCCGCATTATCAAAGTTCAATTCACCAAACCCGATAGTCGCAGTGTATATTGGGTTGAATTTATACGCAGCGACAACATCATAGCCGTTACCTGCTTTACCCTTAACTTTCTGTTTAGTATACAAAGTACCAAGGTATAATTTATTAAGTTGATAACCTAAACCAATATCAAATTGTTGTTTTGATTGCTGTTGAACTTTAGTTTGTTTAGCAAAACCTATTGCGGTTATAAATCCTGTATCACCGATTGTTTGAGAACCCGCGACAGAGAAACCACGATCAAAATCCCCCTTTGATTTACCTTCTGCTCCGGCATAGTTTGCGCTTAAAGTGGTTCCGAAGTCGTTGGTATAAGTAGTAGCAATACTGTTGGCGATACGCTTACCAACTTTAAATTTATCTGCAGCAATCGCTCCATAAAATGCTTGAATATCCGTAATATCAGTAACAATGCTCATCGCACCGTCTGTCTTACCATACACAAGGGTTGCATAACCGTTATCTAATACCGCTTTAATACCAGCATATAGATGACGTGTTTTTTCTGATTCAGCTTTAAATTCCTGTTCGAAAACACCAATACCACTAATAGTGTTAGTTAGTTTCGTCTCACCCGAAATCTTAACTCTCGCTCGACTTAAGTCGTTAATATCATGATCTGCATTTTCAGATCGCGCTTCAATTCGACCACCAATATTTAGTTTTGAATCATCTGTTTTATAAATGGTTGCCGCATTTATAGTGCCACTTGCTGTTGCCAGACATAACAACCCCAGAGCAAGTTTATTGTTATTAATCAAAAATCACCTCAGTCAATTAAGCATCATTTGATGTTACCTTTCGGTAAAAGAGAATGAGAATAATAATCATTTAATAACAGTTGTCAAATTTTGTTACACTTTTTATCCTTAAAAAACATATATATTCGCAATAGATATATTTATTTAACTCATTTTAGTCGCATAATTTTACATATTTGAGTACTGCGGCCTATTAGTATCGTTAGTATTCATAGTGAGAGTAACATCATCCACCAGCGAATATTTCATAACGAACACACCACAAAAAATACGTAATAATGTCGCTAAATCATGAGTCACCTCAAAGGTTAAAATTATTTAATTCAATAAGATAGTTCTGATATTTTAAGTTTAATTGACATAAAGAAAAATAGAGGGGGAAGGTTAATAAACGCATTATTTTGAGTAGATAGGTGAGGAGTAGAATCAAACCAAAGGACTGCCTCGCAAGCTAATTGTTCAGGATTAACTTAGCGAGGCACAAGATTTTCGTAGCCAAACAAATTTATTATGAATCATAAGGCTTAACAATATCGGTTGTTTTATTTTGTGGTATTGGCCTCATAATCTGCATTTTTTTATAAAAAAAATCCGAACACTCCATTGAGTTGTTCGGATTTTAATCATATAAAATCAATATCTAATCTAAATTAATTACGCTTTTGCCGCGTGTTTATCTAAATATTCTAAAACAAGTTTACGATCAGCTGCGTTTAAACCCGCACGAGGGAACATACTTTGCGTGATCCCTTCCCACTGTGCACGAGTATGTGCTGATGGATTCGGTGCCGCATGACACATAGTACAACTTGCATAGAAAATTTCTTGACCACGACTGATCTTCGGCGCTTTTTTTCCAGAATTTGCTTTATGAAGTAATGCAATACGACCATCAATATTCAAATCAACCATAGGTAAAATAGAACCATCATTAGGCCCTGTTGGTTGTTCGATCATTGGTGGTTCGTACGCTTTGTTTGGTGAACATGGATCGGTACATTTTTTATAGTATGCTAAACAAGTATTCGCACTTGTACCTTGGCTTAATCCGCCACATGATTGATCCGATGTAATAATATTAATCTGACCACTATTACAACGGCCTAATTTATCAAGTTGCATCCATGCGCCTTCATGTAGACATGCTACGCCACGACGAACTTCTTTTGATAATTTAGCGCCACACAGTAATGCACCACGATCATTGTGTAACTCAACCAAATCACCGTCTTTAATGCCTTGAGCATGCGCATCTTGATCGTTAATCAATAAGTACTGACGTCCATCAACACACTCATAACTATTGGTATCTGCGTTTGCCATTTGTGAGTGTAAACGCATCCAAGGGTGTGGGCTCAAAATATGCAATTGTCCTTCTTTAGCATTACCTAAAAACTCAAACGGTTGCATATAAGTCGGTACAGGTGGGCAGTCATCCAACTTCATTTTAGCGATAGATTCACTGTATAGTTCGATTTTACCTGATGGCGTATGTAATGGGTGTTTCTCTGGATCATCATAGAATGCACCATGACGTTGCCAGTAATCTGCTTTTTCTGGGGTTGGCATAACAGTAACGCCATCTTTCCAGAATTCATCAAACGGTTTAATTTTCGCAGCCGTTGATGACTCATAAGCGGTTTTAAGCAGCGTCATCATATCTTTACCCGTAGTATATTTATCTTCTACGTGGAAAATTTTTGCTAAACGACGGAAAATCTCATAATCATCTAAACTTTCGCCATAAGGTTCAATCACTTGCTGCATAGCATAAACTTTATTATTGCTATATGTGCCGCCAGAAGTAATATCAACCCGCTCTAACGCACTTGTTGCGGGTAAAACAATATCGGCAAATCGAGCTGACGCACACCACCATGTATCCTGACAAACGTAAGTCTCAACTTTATCATTCATTGCTTTAATTAAAGCATTAAGGTTTTGTTGATGTGAGAACAGATTATTACCTGAGTTATAGACCATTGATATATCAGGGAACTTTAACGTTTGACCATTATAAGTAAATGACTTACCAGGATTACGTAACATTTCAGATTGCAGAACAACCGGACAACCTGCAGAGACGGGGTTAAAGCCTTGGCCTAATGTTACAGGTAATGATGCACCTGATTGTGGCATACCACCGTTACCATAGTGCCAGCTAAAACCAAAGCCTTCACCTGGTTTGCCAATTTTACCGGCCATAGCCGCAAAGTTAATGATCGACCAGTGGATCATCTCACCGTGATCAGCTCGTTGAACCGCCCAACCCGCTGCAATTTGGGTTTTTTTAGATTTAAATAATACTGCTAGCTTTTTAATTTCATCAGCAGGAATACCGGTAATTTTAGCTGCCCATTCAGGCGTTTTAGCTACGCCATCTTGTTTACCTAATAAGTAATCAAGATATTGTTCATAACCTACAGTATATTTTTTCAAATATTCAAGATCAGCTAGTTTTTGATCTTGTAAATGGAAAGCCATTGCATTAAATAATGCAGTGTCAGTACCTGGAATAATTGATACCCATTCACTGTCTAAATTATGATCGGTCGTGGTCCGTTTAGGGTTAATGGAAATAAACTTAATCCCTTTTTGTTTCCACTTAAGCCAATGACTTTGCATTTGATGATCAGCAACACGGAATTCAACCCTGTTTGTTTTCCAAGGATCACTTCCCACTAACACAAATACTTCAGTATTTTCTTCAATAACAGGCCAAGCTGTTTGAGGTGAATATACTTCCATATCACCGACAATATGCGGCAAAATAACGGTTGAAGCACCTGCAGAATAGTCACCAATAGTAGTACTACAGCCGCCAATTAAATTAAAGAAACGACCTTGAACAACAGGTGGGCGTAATAAGCCTGTATTTGACCAGCCATCATAAGATGAGTCAAAAATACCTTGGTTACCTTTGTTTTCAATGGTATGCAAAATAGCACTTGCTGTTAATTGTAATGCTGTATCCCAACTTACTCTAACAAACGGTTCTTTACCGCGTAATTCAGGTTTAGTGTCACCACCTAAATTTTCTAAATATGATTTACGTACCATTGGATATTGAATACGTGTTTTATTATAAGTTCGGCTTAATAAACCTTCTAATAACATTTCAGTTGGCAGTGGATCAATTTCTTTACGAGGTTGAATACCGACTAATTTACCGTCTTTTACTACACCATAGAAAGGTCCCCAGTGGCTTGCACTAGGAATTAAAATTGTATCATCAGCAAATGCAAAATTAGCGGGGAATAGTGTTAAACCATTTGCTGCAATAGCCGTGGCGATAGCTGATTTTAGAAAGTTACGACGAGAAATAGGCATAATATCTCCAATTGCCATTTATATTCTAAGCGCCTTGAAAATAATGATATTAAATGCATTGAGCTCAATACTTACTAATGACAATAAATTACTTGCCATCAAAAATACTTATTAACAATACATAATCTATCAAATATTTTTAATAGCTTTATTTTTTATTTATATATGGATATATCATGAATATTACGCTTTATTTCAATTTAAAATAAATCTTAAAATAACAAACACTGATTCTATAAATGACTTCATAATCAATACAATTTTTGATATTGATTATGATTTGAATATTAAAAAGAGGAATAAAAAATCCCACGGTAGTTAACCGTAGGATTTGAAGAACAATAACTATAAATAATTTTTATATCAAAAAAGCATAACTCTTTATCGAGCACCAACAGGTAGTGATTTCTCGTGTAAGAACTCACCAATTCCAGTATCTGGTGGTGTAGAGTCAGCGGCAGCACCCCACTGTTTATTTGGTGTATCACCCATAGTAAATACTAGGTCACCACCGTACATAATCTCATCATGAGTCAGATAGGTACGATTAAACGTCTTACCATTAAACGTTGCGTTTTGAATAAAGATATTTTCGCGACTTACGTTCTTTGCGATGACATTAAACGACTGTCCGTTACCGACATCAATGGAGGCAGTTTCAAACATCGGGGTACCAATTTCATAAATACTGCCCGCATTCACTGGATAGAAACCTAGCGCACGGAACACAAACCATGAAGAAAGCGTACCAAAGTCATCATTACCACAAATACCATCAGCAGTATTGTCGTAACAAACATTGGTTGATGCAGCAATGGCTGCTTGTGTTTTCCATGGTTGGCCGACGTAATTATACAAGTAAGATACATGTAGATCTGGTTCATTACCCTGTACATGTTGACCTACGTTACCGGTATTAAAAACAGGGAACTGGTTATCACCCGCATTACGGTCTGGATATGTTGACCAGTATTCATCTAAACGCGCCGCAAATAATTCGCCTTCTTTTGCTTCAGAGTTAAACTTACGATCCGCTTGAGTCATCAGATCTTTTAAACCATGAATATCATGCTGCACACTAAAGAAGTATTGCCAGCCATTTGATTCAGAGAATGCCCAGTTAAACATGTCAGGACGCCAATCTTTACCAGCATTTCCACCTGTTACAGGATCAGTCCAGTTTTTATCAATAAATTGACCATTATTATCACGCGCCTTAAACCAGCCTTTCCATGGCGTATGTGCTTCCCCGCCAAAATCAAACTGTGCTTGCCAGTTATTTGAGCGATTAGCAAATTCTGTATAACGTGGATCATTTTCGCCAAACACCAAGGCAATCGATTTTGCAATCATCCAATCATTCATTGAATATTCAAGTGAATATGACGCTGTCCATGAATCTTTAAAAGGTGAGTGCTTACCATAAGAATCCGTTTCTGTATCATGAAGCTGCGCTGGCACCCATCCATTTTTTTCGTATTCACCAATCCATGACACACCTTGGCTAGTTGCTGCACGCGCATCTGTTACCATGGCGGTAATTAAGCGCGCTTTAATATCATTTTGATCTGCCTGACTAAAACCAAGTTCTGTCATTCGCGCATCAAGGATGCCTTTAGCAAGTACATCATAAATAACCGGGGTTGAGTGCATCCCCATCATCATGCCAGTTTCGTTTCCTTTAAATGTCCACTCAGGTAAGCGACCTTTACGAGATTCCCCTGCATGACCTGCCGCATCAAGAGGTGTAAATTCTTCTTCTGCATAGGACAGCATTGACAATACGACATCCGCTAATGCATTAGGAGTAAAGATAGACGCTAGCGGTTGTACATTTCGGTATGTATCCCACAGAGAGAAAGTATCATAACGAGTAAAGTCAGCCTTACCATCATTGTTAGCATCGGCTAAACGAACATCATCCACTAATGGTGCTTCTTGACCCCAAGATGGACGACCATTTGGATAAGCATTACGACCTTGGAAAGCACGATAATATTTACCATCAATATCTGAGTGGGTTGTTTGGCCTAAAAAAGCATGGTACATCGCGGTATAGAAGGTTTGCTTATAGGCTTCATCACCTTCAACTTTTACTTTACCCAGTAACGCTTCCCACTCATTGGTGGCATCTAAACGTACATCATCAAAGTCTTTTCCTTCAACCTCGGTCATATTTAAAAATGCACCGCTCAATGGCTGATTATTTGTACCGTCATTACCAATTGCAGTACTTGATAACGCCAATTTTGCTTCAACGGCTAACCCTTGTTTTTCAGTATCAAATTCAACATAAGCGCGAGCATATTGATATTTACCAAACACATCACGATCATTAACCGCGTCATAGGTTTGAGAGCCTTTAATTGACCCTATTTCAGTAAAGTCAGCTGGCGCATTAACGTATTGTTTGGTCTCTTTGTCATAATAAGCAAAACGGACATTTTTGATCGGTTGATCAAACTCCATCACAAAATATTCTTTCTGAGATGCCGCCCAACCATCAGATAAGCGATGACCAATCAAACGGTTATTTTCTTTATCCCAACGAATAAAAGAATCAGAAGTGTAATCCCAGTTAAGCTTAAATCCGGTATTAACGATAATTTCAGATTTCGTATCGCGTGGGAACGTATAACGATGCACACCAACACGATCAGACGCTGTCAGTTCAGCGGTAATGTCATAGTCAAGCAGCTCAACCTTGTAATAACCTGCAGTCGCTTGCTCATCTTTGTGCTTAAAATGGGATGCTTCTAAATTGAGGGTTGCAGAACCTTCATTGATCATAAAATCTGAACGGGAGTTAATTGGCATTACCAAAATGTCATTTAAATCTCCCGCACCAGCGCCAGATAAGTGAGTATGAGAGAAACCACTAGTGCGAGCATCATGATAATAATAACCAGAAATATATTCCCAACCATTAGAGCCATTATTTGGTGACAATTGCACCATGCCATTGGGCGTTGTTGCACCTGGGTAAGTATTACCTAAATTACCAGTACCTATAAATGGATTAACGTAGCGGGTGACATCCATGCCCGACAAATCAACCGGAATATGAACCCCCATATCAATAACTGGGTTTTCTGTACTTGGTTTATCATCACAATCACCGTCCCCAGTCGGTGGACAAACGGGCTTATCCCCTTCGTCAACAGGAGGAAGAGTGCCATCACCATCAGGGACAGTAACATTAACATCAATATTATGCGTGTCGTCATCACAAGCAGTTAAACCCAATGTAGCAGCAATAACGGCCATTGAAAGTAGGGTACGTTTGAATTTCATTTCAAATCCTTTTCTAATTTATATATTATTTTTAATGCTGCTATTAATAGTTATTAATAAAAAACCCATTAACGACCATGTTGTAATAGGCAGTATTTAATAAATAAAACAATGTAATTTAAACCCACCGTTTAATTAATATTGACGCGTAACTATCAATGATGATTAAACAATGAATGATATAAAGAAACGAACAGTATTGAGAGGCAGACAAATCTAATCAACTTTGTCTGCTTCAAATATAACTAATATTAAATTATTTAATTGTTGGCTTTTTATTGGTCATCACAAAGTGTAATTCGCCACCAGCCATAATTTCACTATGGGCAAAGGTATAATGATTACCCAATGGCTTTCCATTAATAGTGACTGATTCAACATAGATATTATCAGGACTATTATTTTCAGCCGTTATCGTAAATTGACCGCCATCAATATCAAATTTCACTTCATCAAACAGTGGTCGTCCAATAGTATAAATCGGTGCGCCAGGATTAACTTGATAGAAACCTAATGCACCCATAATGTACCAAGCTGACATTTGACCTACATCTTCGTTACCAATTAAACCCGCTTTGGTTGGATGGAAAAATTCTTTCATTGCCTGATCGACATATTCTTGTGTCTTCCAAGGCTCTGCCGTCCAGTTATACAGATATGGTACATGGTGATCGGGTTCATTACCCATGATGAACTGACCAATATAACCCGTCATATCACCCTGAGAAGTGTCAGCTTTATCATTTGCAGTAAATAACGCATCTAAATTTTGTAAGAAACCAACCTCACCACCCATAGTTTGTTTTAAACCAGCAATGTCATGCGGTGCAAACCATGTCCATTGCCATGTATTACCCTCAGTAAAATCTTGACCACGGTGTTCAGCACGATAAGGCCAAAAAATATCAAATGATGTCGCATCATTAATATCACAGTTAGATGGCAGTGGTGAAATAGGATCCCCTTGACCGTCAATGGCACATGATGGATAGTTATTTACCCATGAACCATCATGATTTTTAGGGCGCATAAATCCAGTTGCACCGTATTTAGCATATTCAGCCTTATTGAGATCAAAGTAAGGCTTATAAGCTTGTGAACGTGCCATGTAACGTTGATATTGAGCATCATCTCCCGCTAACTTAGCGATTTGGGCAATACACCAATCGTAGTAAGCATTTTCTAATCCGTATGACACCGATTCATTAACCAATTCATCGTATTTATCTTGGGCGATACCACCATCTTGAGGCTTTTTCTTAGCATCCGCTGGCACATACCCGTGTTGCTCAGCATATTCACCATGACGGGTCATGACCGTAAAACGTTTATCACCATTCCACGCATCTTTATAAGGCACCCAATCTTGCGTAATAGTTAAATCAAAGTTAGCTGACACATCCGCAGCTTTTAGTGCTAATTCAAAATCTTGTTGAGTAAAAGCATCAGGGTATTTCACCATTACATCAGCAATCACAGAAACGGCTGGGTAACCGACCATTTCACCGGTGTAATCAGAATGCAATTCCCACTTAGGTAATACACCACCGGTTTTAAATTTATTCATCAAATCATGGGCGTATTCAATTGCACGTTCTTTATCAATAATGGTTTTAAGTGGATGAGCTGCGCGGAATGTATCCCACATAGAATACACTGAATAGTTAGTAAAATCGGCATCAGCTTGATGGACTTTGCCATCCATACCACGGTATTTACCATCAACGTCTTGATACACAAACGGCGCGACATAAGTACGGTAAAGCGAAGTATAGAACATGGTCTTATCGGCTTGGGTTCCGCCTTTAATAGTAAATTTATTTAATATTTTCGCCCATTGTTGTTGGTTATCAGCCACAACATCATCAAAATCATAGCCGTTATCGTCAGCCTGTAGGTTAGCCATAGCACCATCAATACCAGTGCCAGAAATAGCAATCTTAACGGTAATTGGTGACTCACCTTCCCCAAAGTTAAGATGGGTCACCACATCACGCACTCGATCACGTTTATCGCCATACCCTTGATAATCAGCTAATCCAACTTCTGTGGCTGCCGTTTGTTTACCTTCAACATACGCCATGTGACCACTAAACGGTTCTGAAAACTCAGCATAAAAATATACCGTTTGCCACTGACCCCATTCATTACTGGTACGTGCTCCCGCGATAGCATTATCTGCCACTTTTTTATAATAAATACTGCGAGAGTGATTACCGTATTGTTCTAGAAGTTCATGCTGTAAATCGATCTTTACTTTACGATCGGCACCCGCTGGAAAACTATAGCGCTGAAAAGCAACTCGATCCGTTGCTGTTAATTCAGCTTTAACTTTTGTTTCAATAAGATCAACCGCGTAATAACCAACTTTTGATATTTCAGTTTGCTTATCCATCGTAACAGCAGTTGAGTGAAAACCGGTATAAGGCAAGAAAGCAAAATCATTAAGATCCCCTTTACCTGCACCTGAAATATGAGTGGTACTAAAGCCCGATAATTGGTTTAAATAATGATGATAATCAGATGGGGATCCTTTGCCATCCCAATTAGTTGGATTCCAATTATCGGGGCTTGGCTGGATCATACCTTCAGGCGTGACAGGGCTAGGATTAACATTACCTAAACCATCAGTGCCAATCAAAGGATCAACATAATTAAGCACCGCTAATGCTGGCAAATTGTCATTTTTATCTGTTAATGATTGAGTTGAATTATCATTATTACAGCCAACAAGACCAACAGAAAATGCAATAGCGGTTGCGACGATTGACAGTTTAAACATGGTTTCCTATCCCTATTTTTTAATTGCACCATACTCTTACTGAGTAAGGCCGATATTATTAAAACAATTGGATTAATAAGATTAAATAAAACGACTATTAGTCTTATTTATTCATAGTCATTTCACTGGATTATTAACACGCATTATTAAAAATAAAGAATTATGGTGATATAGGATAATTTACGCATTCACTGTATATTTGTAACAGCACCTAATAGCTGTGAGTGGGCTCTCATTGTTATATAGCAATATTTTGGCTCAATATCACAATTTACTGTTTTTATTTAAATAATAAATATCAACTCTGAATTTATATATCTTAAAAGTTGATATTTGTGATTTTAATAAAGACTGCGTAATCTCACATAAAAAACATTTAGATAACATAATGCTATGAAAGTGATATTTATCCAGTATTTATATTTTAAATTTAAGTAATAATTACCTAGCGTTTATATATATAAAATATTGTCATTATCTTCCAGAACAATGACCTTTAGCAGCATGCAGTCCCCCGCTCATGCTGCCTTTTTCTTTCAACCTAACGACAACCACTCTGCTATTCGATCACCTTTTTTCACTATTTATAAACACGACCAATAATAATTGCTCCATAAACTCCTACAAAATAATCCGGTAATCATCAAAACACTGTGCTTCCTTAAATAGCCAGCGCACAAAAATGCTAATCATTACTGTGAATATGCACCTAAAATGCAATGAGATCCTTATCACGGTTGGTTATTACGGTTACAAATGTCCTATAAAAGCGTCGTTTCTCTTCTATCTTGCTCTCTATTAACTGCTTATATTGATGCCATTGCCCTAGCATTACATTATCTAACAGCAGGAGAGACATATGAGAGTTGTCGCGATTACCGCATGTCCAACAGGGATTGCACATACCTACATGGCAGCCGACAAGCTCACTGAGACAGCGAAAAAACTCGGGATCACAATAAAAGTCGAAACCCAAGGAGCAATGGGAGTAGAAAATCGCCTCACCGACCAGGATGTTGAGCGTGCTGATATTGTTATCCTTGCGGCCGATATTAATGTCGAGCAGAGTGACCGTTTTACAAAACACCGCTGTCTAGAAGTTTCTATTCAAGATGCATTACAGCATCCACGACGCATTTTTTCTCAATGTCAGCAACTGTTGTTAGCTCACCAATAACATTAAATAAATTTAAGGCGTATTATTTATGACTCATCAATTTCAATTTCAATGTGTATTACCTAATGGCATTCATGCACGTCCAGCTAACCATTTAGAACAACAGTGCCGTCAATTTGAGTGTCAAATTACACTAACGAATCACCGCACCAATAACTCAGGCGATGCAAAAAGTGTTTTAGCTTTAGTGGGTACAGATACACTATTAAACGATAACTGCACAATGAGCTTTGAAGGCGTAGATAGCGAACAAGCCAGTCAAGCACTTCAAACTTACATCGAACAACAATTTCCACATTGTGATGAAGCATTACAAACGTTATCGGATGATAGCGAAATCGTGTTACCGCAATCATTATTACGCCACCAGCCCCATTTGATCACAGGTAAACGTCTTGCCCCTGGTATTGGTTGTGGTGTACTCGTTGCAATGAGCCAAATTGATCCACAGCAATTTGCGACAACAACCCACGATGACAATGAAGCCCAACGTTTTGAGCAAGCACGAGCACAAGTTAGCACTCACTTAAATAACACCATTGCTAATGGTTCACACCATGAACAAGAAATCACTAGTGCGCATTTAGCGATCATTAATGACTCAAGCTTCATTGAGGGCGTAACAACCCTGCTAGCAACTCATTCTACTGCCAATGCTATTTTAGCGGTGATGGAAAAATTGTGTCATCAACTAGAGCAGTCAGCAAGCAGTTACTTACGTGAACGCGTACTGGATATCAAAGATGTATCAATCCAACTATTAACAGCAGCATACCCAACTGTATTGGATAACCAAACTGCATTTTCACTCCAGCAACCAAGTATTGTTATCGCGAACGATTTAACGCCGAGTCAATTTTTAGGGCTTGATAAAACATTATTGCAAGGCTTAGTATTAACTCATGCAGGCAGCACATCACACACCGTCATTTTAGCGCGCGCATTCAATATTCCAACACTCTCTGGTATTGAAATCAAAACATGTACAGCGGCATTGAATCATCGTGTTTATGTTGATGCTCAATTAGGTGTTCTAGCTATTGAGCCTAGCACCGAAGTTAGTGGTTACTTCAACCGAGCTATTACATTGGCAAATACGCTTAAACAGCAACAAAGTCAGTATGCCCACCAGCAAGCAACCACTGCTGATGGTCACACTATCGAAGTCGCGGCCAATATTGCTTGTTCAATTGAAGCTGATAATGCCTTTGCACAAGGAGCTGAGGGTATTGGTTTATTCCGTACTGAAATGCTGTTCATGGATCGTCATCAAGCACCCGATGAAGAAGAACAATATAATCATTACCGTGAAGTGCTCGCAGCGGCGAAGGGTAAGCCTGTGATCATTCGCACCATGGACATAGGTGGTGATAAGCCCATTGATTACCTTGCCCTACCCCATGAAAATAACCCATTCCTAGGTTACCGTGCAGTGCGCATTTATCCACAATTCTTAGCGCTGTTCCATACCCAATTAACGGCTATTTTGCGTGCATCAGTGCATGGCAAAGCCAAAATCATGATTCCGATGATTCAAAGCATTGAAGAGATTCGCTGGGTTAAGCAACAACTAGAAATTGTTAAACAACAACTAACATCACAGAACATTGCTTTTGATGAAAATCTTCAATTAGGAATCATGGTTGAGATTCCATCAGTGGCGTTTATTGTTGATTTGTTCTGTAAAGAAGTTGATTTCTTCAGTATTGGCTCAAACGATATGACCCAATATTTATTAGCCGTTGATCGTGATAATGCCAGTGTGTCAAAACTGTATAACAGCTTAGCTCCAGCTTTCCTACGCTTATTGAAGCAAGTGGTTACTACCGCACATATTCATGGCAAATGGGTGGGATTATGTGGTGAGCTTGGTGCAGACAATAAAGTTTTACCATTACTCGTCGGTGCTGGCCTTGATGAGATAAGCATGAGTGCACCAAAAATTGCGGCGACCAAAGCACAACTATCTGAGATCAACTTTACTGACAGCCAAACGTTATTTGCAGAAGCATGTGAATGCGCCACTATTGAAGAAGTAGAGACGTTACTTGAACAACGTCATACTCAAGCACAAGTTAAGCCGATATTAGTTCAGCAATGTGTTTTTAAAGCAGCCGATTTTGCCAATAAAGAAGAAGTGATTCAAGCGCTAGTCGGTAACTTGGGTATTCAAGGCCGTACTGATGAAGTATATAAACTTGAAGAAGATGTTTGGGCTCGTGAAGCCGTATTCTCGACAGGGTTAGGACATGGATTTGCGATTCCACATACTAAATCTGACCATATTCGTCATTCTAGTATCAGTATTGCGCATCTCGATAAACCGATTGATTGGATGTCAGATTCTGGTGAGGTTGATTTCGTTATCATGTTAACCTTGAATAAAGACCAAGGTGATCAACATATGCGTATTTTTGCCGGCCTTGCTCGTAAACTTATTCATGAAAGTTTCCGTGACAGTTTACGTCAAGCCGAATCACCAGAAGCCATTATTGCCATTATTACGGAACAAATTGGCTTATAATTCAAATGTAAGCTTATCAATATAAAGCTCCTCTCTTGAGGGGCTTTAGTTTTTAAACCACCACCAAATTATCAATCGTCGTTATCCCCTTCCCTTACCAACTTACGCTCTAAAAATGACCCAGATCTCATTTAAAAACAGAGAGCGTTTATTGGTTATTTTATGGCAGCTTTTAGCTAGTTCATTCGCTCACAATCATTAATTATTGTTATCAATAAATAGTTAGCATTTCCCTTAATTACTCCCGCTTCTTACAGATAAGGAAAGAGTAATGCAAACAGGTTATTGGGCAATTGATGCTTTTATTATTGCCAATATCACCCTCTGGATCACTGTCGTTGGTATTTTTATCTATCAAGAGTATTCCAATGGTGGATCATTGGTAAACCAATCAAATAGTACACATTCAAGGAGTAGAAAATGAACCCTAAAACGCTTGGATATACCACGATGATTGTTTCTGCCACCCTTATGGGTTGTGTTGGCTTGTTCTCACGTAATATTAATACCAGTGGTGATGTCATTGCATTTACACGGATGATCGTCGGCGCTATCTGTATTTTTGCCATTATGCTCTACCAAGGTAAAGCGCAACAACTCAAAAGCATAAAACTTACTCCTGCCGTCATAACCAGTGGCGTCTGTTTAGGTTTATGTTTAGCCGCTTATGTCTCCGCCACCCAATATACAACCTTAGCTAATGCGGTATTTTTAATTTATACCGGCCCTGTTTTTTCTACTATTTTAGCCGCTGTTTTCTTAAAGGAAAAAATATCGGCTCTGACGGCAACAATGCTAACCGCGGTATTTATTGGTTGTTTATTTATTATCGGCATTATTAGTTATACCCCTCAGACAGGGCTAACGCTGTCGTTGTCGTTTTCTAAAGAAAATATGATCGGTGATATTCTGGGATTAATGTCAGGTATTGGCTATGGCTTATATTTGTTCTTTAGTCGTTACCGTACCGATATTGGTTCAGATTCACGGTCGCTATTTAACTTTTCGTTTGGTGCGATAGCAATAGCGGTTTGCTTTGTTATTAACCCTCCATCATTAGCAGCAATGGATGGCACCTCATGGCTATGGCTACTATCAATGGGGTTCTTTATTGGTTTTGGTGCATTATCATTATTAACTATTGCCGCTAAGCATTTAAAAGCCGCTGAATTAGCTTGTATTTCTTATTTAGAAACAGTTGTCGGGGCTGGATTGGGTATTCTTGTCTTTAGTGAATCATTAACCGTTCTACAAGCCATTGGTGGTGTATTGGTTATTGGTGGTGGTATGGGAGAGATCGTAATTAATATCATCAAGAAACGGGCATTGTCTCATAAGCCGCTACCACAATCATAAGGTGACGCTATGCACACTTCACTCAATTGGGGGCTACTCCTAGTAACCGTAACAATTATGGTTGCTTTAGCTCTGTACAGTAATAAAGTCATGCACAGCAGCAAGGGTGAAGGTGGTTTTTTGCTTGCCGCAAATTGCTTAGGCCCTTTTATTGGTGCCTCAACCATTGTTGCTACCGCATTCTCTGGTTGGGGATTTATGGGCTCTCCTGGCGTTGCGTATAAATATGGTGCGATTGAATTATTAGGTAATTTTTTCTTCGCACCAGCCATGATTTTAGCAGTACTATTTTGCGCACGATTTTTACATCAAAAAGCCCAAACCATGGGCACATTAACAATTGCGGAATATATTGCAGCCAGTCATGATGGCCCTCAAAGTGTCAAGCGAGTAACCCAAGCTTTCTGTGCCATTATCACTATCGTACTGTTACTGATTTTTCTTGTCGGCCAAATAAAAGCATTAGGGCTTTTAGCAGGACCATGGCTGGGTATTAGCCATACCACCGCCTCATTAATTATGGTGGCGATTATTATTATCTACACATCAATTGGCGGGCTTGCTGCAGTTGCTTTTACTGATACGTTTATGGTGTTAGGTATGTGTTTATCAGCCATTATTATTATGGTGACCATTTTTACTGATCTGCCACCCTCTATGTTAATCGAGCAACTAAACGCCATCGATAAAAATTTATTAGCGCCACAAGATTCAGGTCCTTATGGAAGTAGCCGCTGGCATGTATTAATGGTACTACCGTATGCGTTTATCTATAGTGCAACTCTGCCCTATATGTCAGTACGGTTTATGGCTTTTGCTAATACCACTAAATTACACCATGTTGCAGCTTATATGACTCCGATGGCGTGTTTACTTAGCCTGGTTCCTATCGTTGGCTGCTACATTCGCGTAAAAGTACCAACCCTAACAACGCCTGACGATGCTATGCCCGTTTTTCTTACTCAATTTCTATCACCTTCATTATCTGCAGTGGTGACTTTGTTCATTTTATTTGCCATGAAATCAACCGCTAACTCAGTATTACATGCAATATCAGGTGCTGTTTCTCATGATTTACGTCAAGCGTTATGGCCACAATCATCATTAACAGCAAAACAGTTATTACGGCTCAATCGCTGTGCGGTATTAGGCCTTGGAGGGTTAGGGTTTATTATTATGCTATTCGCTCCCCCATTTATGCTCTCTATGTTAGCGATTTTAGGGTCGGGAACATTAATGGCTGCATTAGTTGCACCGACATTATTAGCTCATTGGCTACCAGGGAATATTTATGCAGCACTAAGTGCATTAGTGATTGGCTTTTTTAGTGGCTGTTTATTGTTTGTTGAATTTCATTTTGGCTGGGTTGAAGCACCGCTTTATGCATCATTCTTGGCTTGTTGTACCTATGCGCTGGTGGCTAAATGCTGCCAATATCAATTTATTGCCAATCATCTTCGGCAATCATAACAATGTAACAAGAGAATAATTACCCCGTTATTCTCTTGTTATTAGGGCGCAATCAAAGCATTGGTTTGCCATTGGTGTAATTGTTTTTGTAACTGACCTTGTATTGACTGGGATGTATCAATATTTTCTCGTAATGAGAGGTGATTTACTCGGTAGTGCCTCGGGGTTACATGTAATAATGTTTTAAACTTTTCATTAAAATTTGATAATGATGAAAACCCAACTTCGGCACCGATATGCGCAATAGTCCAATCCGTTGAGACTAAATATCTTGCCGCTTGTTTCACCCGTTGTTCAATTAAATATTGTCGAAACGTTACCCCTAAATGGGTATGAAAAAAGCGTGAGAACGTGCTTTCAGCCATGTGTAATTGTTGCGCGACTATCGTGACGGTCAGCGGTTCAGCAAGGTTTGCAGCAATATACTGCAATACAATATCAACGCGGTTTTCAGTTCTTTTCGTCATAGAAAAAGCAAGCGGATGAGTATCTAGGCATTGTTGCGATGGTATTTTTGTTAGTTGATCCAATAACATTAATATATTTAGTAGTTGTTTAAAATCAAATGAGTTTTCTATACTATCCATAATTTCAAATACCGCTTCTAAGCCTCCACTATCAAATAATAATCCTTGCTTTGCTTTATCCAACATGTTTTTTATATTGGTAAATTGAATACTATCAATAAACGTTTGCCCTAAAGCATTTAAACGAAAATGCAGAACATCTCCCACGTTATCATTATTATTGATAGCTTCCACACTAATTTTAAAAGGATTAAACGGTGCAATTAAAACTAGCTGCCCAACGACTAAAGGCATATGCGTTGATGATAGATAAAGAGTACTTCCATTTTGTTTAGGACGAATCAATATATAATCAGCCCCAAAAATAAAATTTTTATTCTCAATTAATGGCTGTAAATCAAACATCAAAAATTTAGGTGTATTTGCTATTACCCTTTGATACATAATCGACCCTCCTTGAATACCTCCATTATTACAATTTTATGCCACAGAGCTAGATGCTTTATTCCAAAGTGAGCGGCTATTCACTGACACGATAAATTCTTTTTTAAAATATGTGATATTCCATCGAGCTTTTTAGGTAATAACTGAAATTGGCATATTCAGAGTGCCATAAAAATCGTTGTGATTGATTGTTATGTATTATTCCCGCCCAAAAGTAATAACGACCGCTATAAATACCATCATCAGCATATAATCGACATTTATCAGCATAACTTCGCTATAAAATCAGTTTTAAAGGCGCATTATAAAACCATTGAAGAGCACAACACATGACCTTCAACAGCGAGAGGCAGCGACATAACACATTGTTAAATAGAAGAATAAATATTGGTTATCGCAAGTAAAACTAACAATGTGCCAATACACACTGTTTCAATACAACTATTCGTTCTCATGGAGAATTTGCAATGAGTATTTCAAACGATTTTTATCCAAATGCTTCTTTACCGCTTGAGCGCAAAGAATCAGGTGTGCCTTATGTTAGACCTGGATTACATGTCGAGTCTTATAACGATTTTGATCCTCTTCGTCATGTTATTGTTGGTATTGCTGATAACCAGCATATTCCAGAAGCTTGCCCCGCTAGTAATGAAAAGATCCCTGCCGATTCACCAATGCGTGGTAGTAAAGCAGGTCGCCGTACTCAAGAGTCAATCGATCGTGCTAATGAGTGCTTAAATGGTTTTGCGCAGATCCTTGAAAACCGTGGCATCATTGTTGACCGTCCAGGCGCCGTTGACTGGCATGATCGTATCAATACCCCCGATTTTTCAATCAGTTCAGGCTTCGGTTGTATGCCTCCTCGTGATTGCTTGCTCACTATGGGTAAAAGTATTCTAATGGCGCCAATGAGCTTTAGAAGCCGTTATTTTGAATATTTGGCATACACTGATCTTCTTCGTGAATATTTTGAATCAGATCAAAAATGTATGATCGAACAAGCACCACGCCCACGTTTATCTGACGATAGCTTCCGCATGGATTATGTTGCAGCTTATGAATATCTATCTGATGAAGAAACAATGGCGCGTTCATTAAATAAAGAATATAGCACCAAAGAAACGGATATTTTATTTGATGCAGCAGATGTTATGCGTTTAGGTAAAGATATCTTTGTTCAGCACGGCCTAACTACAAACTTAGCTGGCATTCACTGGATCAAGCGTAAGTATGAGCCAATGGGATACCGTATCCATACATTAAGTTTTGCAGATAACCATCCAATTCATATTGATGCCACATTCTGTCCTTTACGCCCAGGTCTAATGTTGCTTAATCCGCATCGGCCACTATTTGCAGGCCAGCGTGAAATTTTTGAGAAGAATGATTGGCAAATAGTTGAAGCGGTTAAACCGGCATGGGATAACCCACCACCACTTTGTTATTCAAGTACATGGCTATCAATGAATACATTGATCATTGACCATAAAACAGTCTGTGTTGAAGCCAGTGAAAAAGCTCAAATGGAGCAATTTGATAAACTCGGCTTTAACGTTATTCCAGTTGATTTACGTGATGCTTATGCATTTGGCGGTGGCTTACACTGTGCAACAGCCGATGTATGGCGTGAAGGTAAATGTGAAGATTATTTCCCTAATCAGTTTAGTGGTTCACATAATATTGAACATTGGGAATACTAAATAATCATTTTTTCATTTGCCCCTTAGTAATCATCATTATTAGGGGGCTTTTTGTATTTATATACAATCAAATTAATAAAAAAAACGAGCCCCAAGAGGCTCGCAAAAAATCATATAATACTTTTAAATGTTTTATTATTAACCTATATATATCCATATAAATAGATAAAAATAAAAGCAAAAGTGTATCGATAACGATTATCAACTAAAATCACTTTAAATTGTCAAATATATGTAAAGTATTAAATAGATATTCACGTGTAAATATCTATTGATAATAAATAAACATCTATATATTTATAATGTCCCACCCAGTGAAAGGTAGAATGAACTTTCACCTGTTGATGTTTGGCCATAACTCAAATAGATAGGGCCTAAAATTGAATCAACAGCAACATATACACTGCCAGCCGTAATCGCACTTTGCCAGCTCATTTCTGAAGTACGATCCCATACGCCACCTTTTTCAAGTGAACCACCAACATATACCGGAAATTTAAAGGCACCAAAATTATTATCAAGAACACGATAACGATATATTAAGCTAGTCAAAGCACTGTAACGGCCATTTAATTCATAACGATGGTAACCTGATAAATTAAATAACCCGCCAAGATCTTGAGCATAAATAGGCAATAAATTATCAGCATCTGAACCAGCTGTCTTTATTGAAAAGACGACAGTATGTTTATCGTATGTAAATGGCTTAATTAACGATAAATTATAATATACTGTATCACCAGATTCTGATGCCCCCGTATTGGGTCGACGTAATGTATTGCTATAACCAATTTCACTATTTAAATATGAGCCATAAGATGGAAAAAAGAAACTATCTAAATCATCATAAGTAAAATCTAAATATGGTCCATATAAGTCATAATCTTCTTTTTGATCAAAAGCTGATACCGTAATACTACCAGTTTGGCCTTTATATCCTAATGTTAATGCAGCCCATGGTTTGATATTCCACCCCATTTCCGCATAAGCATTAGTCTGGTTATATTTAGCATCAATATTTTGTAAATCATCAGAACTTAAATCATAAGCACTAAAATTATCAAATCTACGAATTTCATTACTCGTTGCTGCACCAAATGCAGTAAAGAAATGTTGTTGATAATCTATCGGAAAATATAATTCCGTCGAAATATCCTTCCAACTCCCCAACTTCCACTCAAGTAGCCACTCACCACCTTTATCGGTAAGATCAGTATAAATATATTGTGCACCAAAAGAAAAATCAGAGCGGCTTTCAAAGTCATCTTCAAATGCAAGTGTAAAGTTTAAGTATCCAGGTCCCCAAGATTTTTCATTAATATCCATAACAAGAATATTTTTATTATCTTTTTGTTTTATTGAATAATTAATTCGGCCATAGATATCTTCACTTTGCAAACGCTTAACTGATTGCTCTAATTCATCATTAGAGATCACTTTCCCTGTTTTTAATTCTAATTGTGCTAACAATGTTTTATCAGGTAAATTAGTATTATTTATAATTTCAATGTCATCAATAAAATATGAGTCATGCGCAGCTAACTGTACACGCCTTATATTCTTTTGTTTATTATATTTAGCATAATCAACAGCAGATAATTGATAGCGCAATAAACGAGGAAGAGATGCTTGGGCTATTTTCCTTCCAGCTTGATAAGCTTGATCTAACTTATCAAAATCAGCTGCCGTCATAAAAGATACATTTGGCTGTAAGTAAATATCGCTCGGTTTCATTAAGCTTTTTTGATAGTCAGCACTGGCATTAGTCATAAATGTCGTTAATTGCGACACGATATTTAATGCACTGTCTAAATCTTTTTTAGGCATTAAACTATCACGTAAATCCACCGCAATAATAACATCAGCCCCCAGCTGCTTTGCAACATCAACAGGCATGTTATTCACAACCCCACCATCAACAAGTAACTTATTGTCTAGATGAACGGGTTTTAAAGCACCAGGAACAGTCATAGATGCTTGCATGGCGGTTGCTAAATTACCAGCGCCAATCACAACAGGAGTTACCTTGGTAATATCAGTCGCGACACTGCGATAAGGAATTGCGAGTCGATCAAAGCTCTTTAGAGCCGGTAAATTTACGGTTAGTTGACGCAAAATAACAGCAAGCCCTTGGCCTTGAAATGCGCCAGGACGGGATTTAAACTCACCATTAATGTCTAAACCAATATCGGTATGTAGTTGATAAGTATCACCTTGCTTCTTTCTTCGTAGCGAGAGATCATTACGGCTAGCGCGATCGATATACCCTGTGTTCCAGTTAATATCAAATGTTCGTTGTTTCACTTCTTGTGCTGACAACCCCATGGCATACATGCCGCCAACATAGGCCCCCATACTTGTACCAGTTACGATATCAACCGGAATACGATTTTCTTCAAGAACCTCTAACACGCCAATATGTGCTGCCCCCTTGGCACCACCACCACTAAGTACGACACCAATTTTAGGGCGTTCAATTACAGGACGATCAGCTGTTGCAGCATAGACCTTAACAGCTGATGTACTCAAAAAAATACAACATAAAACACTGCTAAAATTCTTTTTACTAAACAACATCGTCTAACTCCGCTAGCAATAATACTTAGTATTACGTAATACACATCAAAGTATTACGTATTAAGCTCTTAGGGAGTATTAAAACAAAAAGAGCGTCGATAAACACGCTCTTTCTCTACTAACCATTACTATTTATTTTTAAATTCCTTTAGCAACATCATCTAGAGCTGTTAGTACTTGCTCAGTTATATGACCTTCATGGACTAGTTTGCATACTTTTCGACGTACAGCTAAACCAGAAATTAAACGTTCAATAGATAAATGACGTTCGTCTTGGCGGCTATTATACAATTCAACCGTTTTACTGAGTGTTTCATAGCTAACGCGTTCACCAGCCACATGAAGCCAATCAAGCTTCTCTAAATAACCCTGACACTCTTCAGTAATTGTAGTTGCTGGATGACCAGTCATTGCTGATAATGCCGTTATACTGCGTTGTAGTGCTTCAGAAGAGGTATATTTAGATAAAACGATAGTAAGTTCATCTGCATTTATTTCAACAAGATGTTTACGCAGCTTAATACGACGTCCTAACCGCCCTCGAGGTCGAGGTTCTTTACGTTGGATTGGTTCAAACTCACCATCAATGATCGCTGATAATTGATCCAATGCTTGTTTAGGCATGATCTCATTACGCAATGGATTTGGCATTGTTGGTGCCATATTACGTTTGCCTTCATTGGTGGTTTTTGCTCGTGAATAACGAATAACCTCTTCAGCATCTGATTTAATATCGATACGGTAATCGGTATAACGTTTATCAATATCATCAGCCGAAATCGTTAAATGATATCCCCATAAATTAACCGCAAACAGGGTATCGGTAACTTTACCTTCAGCCAGCTTTTTTAATTCTCGTATAATATCTGATGAAAAACGACGCCATTCAATATTTCTAGCAAGCTTTTGATTTAGTTCACTTAATAGCATTGAATCCACAACACGACGTGACATACGACTTCTGAAAAAGGTATATAACTGAAACACTAAAGTATGCTGACGTAAAATCTCAGGTGGGAATAAAAAGAAATAATCACGAGTTAGTAACTCATCAAAAAATGAAGGTTCCCACACTAAAATATATAAATTAGGTTTGATGCGAATTTCGCCATCGTCACCTTCTTGAGGCGCTTCTTCTGATGCCGTGATTGTACGAGCAATAAACCTAAATCGATCACTTTTAAAACCTTCAGGCATATTTTCGCTAAGCCAGCGGCCCGTTAATTCATGCAATTGAAAATCGGTAAATTCGATACGATCAATACTCTCACGAATAGAATCACGAGCAGGCCCACTGTCTTTTTTGCCACGTAATGCCAAAATATCAGTGATATAAACAGGTGTCTTATTCGCCATAGAGCGAAGTTGGATCTCATAATCAGCAAGATGGTGATCATGGTATTGTACTGTTAACGTAAATAACGCAAATAGCGTCATAAGATCATCAACAGTCATGATCGATTTTGAGGATCGTGTTTCAATGATCGCTTTAGTACCACTGATCGCGACCATTGCTTTTTGATAACTTTTCTTTGTTCGTGGCGGCGCTAATGCTTGATCAATAATACCAGCCCAACTTGTTGGTGATACAACAATTTGATCAGCTTCATCTGGCATTGATGGTGGAGTGCCTAAGCCATATTCAGTTAATAAGCGACGATTAACATGATTCTGAGCTAGCGCTTTAGAACGCTTTTGTTTTTCACGTTGCTTAAATTGATCTGATAGTAAACTGCCAGTACCTAATTGAGATATAAGTAAGGCTGGATTGATAAAGTGATGTAGCATGGTTTTACCAGCAAGGCCTTCTTCAAATCGTACAGGCTGTTGATTAAATAACCCAACACTGACAGCTGCCCGTAAACGTTGCTGAATTGCTGCTCGTGTTAACTGGCCTTCTGTTGCTTCAATGAGCTCTGTTGTTGAGACCATGCCATCTTGACTTGATAAACCACGTAATGAAATTAAATTTAAGAGCTCAATAATACTTTTAGTGACACCTTTGAAATGTTGGTATTGGGGTAACCAATCAACCAAATTTGCAGGGATCACAAATAAATGCCCATCTTTGTGTGATCTTGGGGCTTCGATCAATATTTTATCAATCGTATTTTTTTTAGTATTTCGAGCGGAATTCATTTGTCATTAGCCGTAGAAGCATCATCTTTCCGTAGAGATTAATAGAAAAAGATCAATAAAGAAAGTTTTTTATTTAAAGATTTTAAAACTGATCTTTATGATTAAATCTGATCTTATTGATATTATGATCTAATGATCAGGTAAAAAAAACAAGCTTAACTTGTTGTTTGTAATGAATATTATTTTACTCTGTATTGGAACTATGATCAACGTAAAGTCAGAAACATGATCATATAGCGCTGGAAAGCATGATCATCAAAGGTATGGAAACATGATCATTGTTAACTTGAAAACATGATCATAATGATATTGAAAGCATGATCATCACTGATTATCACCTTTTCCACAATGTTATCCACAGCTGCAGTAAAAGTTCTCCTGTTTATTCATATTATTTCCTCTTTTGAAGGCGTTAGTCGCTATTTATTTACCGGAAAGATGATCATGTTGATGTGTTTTCAAGTTTTTAGAGTGTATTTGCTGTTGTTATCGCCATAGGCTGATGCCTTTTTTAGTTGAATTGACACTTAATTGAAATGACATTCAACGTAAACATCAATGGATTTTTCATGTCTCCGCTATTGGATCAATGATCACCACGAGTTTAGTGTATTTCAATTTGGCTGATTTCGATACTTTAGCCGTTGTTGAGTGATTTTAAGAGATTCACTAACGCATCGCAGCCCTTATTGAATCAGCGTTCTCCGTAATTTATCTTCTCTTTTACATGCTTCCGTGGTGTTGGCTCTACCATTGTGATCATTGAACTTCATCTTGATCATTTTTCCGCTATTAAGCGAGTCTAAATACTCGATTTACAGGGGAATTATTATGATTATTTAAGCTTGATCATCGTTTCATGTTTTACTCTTTATTACAGGAACAATGATCAAGTAACAGTGAGTTTTTAAGGATTAATGGAATATGATTTCAGCTTGTTTTTTGCTTTAGTTAGCCTATTTTTAGTTTTTACTAATGAAATTGAATGATTTCACTATCAAATAGATTAGTATCCTTAAAAAGAGAATGTTTTTATTGAAATGACATTATCCGTAAATTATCGCTGTTTTTTCATTGTTCCGCTGATTAAGAATCATAATTGGATTTACATTGTAAACTTGTGACGCTGTAACATTTTCACAAAGTGGTTTTAATGAGGTAGATTAGCTTAGATTATCGAGTAGATTAGAGTCTAAAAACCCGGTTTTTTTATGCTTTTTGCATTAATCTATGTTTTTTAGTTGAGATTAGTATCACATGTTTTTGTTCAGCTTTTTATTGTTTGTAGTATGTTTTATTGTACAATAGAGACAGTCTATTATCATGGCGAAGAGTACTAATGAATAGGGAACAGACGATACAAAATTTGCTCAACATTGCAGAGCAAACTAAACAAGTACAAGCGGATCGTATTGAAATTGTTTTAGAAGAGCGTCGCGAGGAAGTTTTTCCACCAATGTCAAAAGCATTAATGGAAACGCGCTCAGGCTTAACTCGACGCAAGTTAGATGATGCTATTTCACGTATGGAAGCGACGGGGCATCAATTTACAAAAAATAAAGCAAATCACTATTCAATTACCCTTGAAGAAGCGCATCAGTTGATGGAGTCAGCAAAAAAGCCTGCTTTTTATCAACGAGAAGGTGCAGGGCGTAAGCCTTGGGTGGTGAATGTTCAGAATCAGAAAGGTGGTACTGGAAAATCGATGACAGCGGTACATATCGCTGCTTGTTTAGCCTTAGATTTAGATAAGCGTTACCGAATTTGTCTTATTGACCTTGATCCTCAAGGATCGTTGCGTTTATTTCTTAATCCATTGATTAGTATAGGTAAACAAGAAACTATTTATTCAGCTGTCGATGTAATGCTAGATAATGTGCCGGAAGGTGTATTAACGGATAAGCATTTTGTGATGGATAATGTAGTTATGCCTACTCAATATCCTAACCTTAAAACTATCGCTGCTTTCCCTGAAGATGCGATGTTCAATGCTGATGCTTGGCAAGATTTAGCTGTAAATCAAGATCTTGATATTGTTCGTTTGCTTAAAGAAAAAGTGATAGACCCAATTGCTGATGAATTCGATATCATCATGATTGATACTGGTCCTCATATTGATCCACTTGTTTGGAATGCAATGTATGCATCAAATGCGTTAATAATTCCTTGTGCTGCTAAACGTTTAGACTGGGCATCAACCGTTAACTTCTTTCAGCATTTACCCACTGTTTATGAGATGTTTCCAGAAGACTGGCACGGGTTAGAATTCATTCGCCTGATGCCAACGATGTTTGAAGACGATAATAAAAAGCAAGTTTCGGTATTAACTGAGATGAATTATTTGTTACGTGAGCAAGTAATGATGGCAACAGTACCACGAAGCCGTGCTTTTGAGACATGTGCAGACACTTATAGCACTGTTTTTGACCTTACTGCGGCTGAATTTGAAGGTGGTAAAAAAACCCTTTCTACGGCTCAAGAAGCCATTCAGCGTGTTGGTCTTGAATTAGAACGTGTTATGCATAGCCACTGGGCAAACTTGAACGAGGAGTAATTGACAGATGGCAATTAAAACTACAGATCTTAATGCACGTTTATTTGGTAAAGCCGATAAACGTCGTGCGACCAATGTTACAGAAGCGCAAACAGCGGCTCGTGATAAAGCCGCTGTGATTGAATTAGCTGTTGCTGGCGAAGATACTGTTGCTTTTGAATTAGTAAAAGTAAACGCAGATGATATCAGCACACAAACTATCGTTTTTGCTGAAAATGCGCGTGAGCAAGCGTTTTTAAATGAGCATGCTCTTGCTGATATTTTAGTAACATTAAAAGATCGCGGTCAGCAGTACCCTGCGGTGGGGCGTTGGCTTGAAGATGGCAGAATTGAAGTATTAGACGGTAGTCGCCGTCGTATGTCTTGTATTATCGCACATAAAGATTTTCTAATTTATGTCGCTAAAGGCATTAATACTGAGCATGCTAAATTCTTGTCTGATGTTGCTAATGCGCATAAGCCACTGTCTTTATTTGAACGTGGTAAAGAAATGCAGTCGCTATTAGATACCGGTAAAGTTGCTGATCAAAAAGAACTGGCTAAGTATTTACAGTGCAGTGAGGCATTAGTCAGTGGTGCATTAAAAGCTGCAAGTTTACCTATGGAATTGTTGATGGCTTACCCAAGTGTGGGTGAGCTTGGCCGTCCAACAATTGTTAAACTTCATCGTATTTTCTTTGGTTTAAATCACGAACAACAGCAACACATGATTGCTGATTTGAGCGGTGAAAATGCATCATTATGGAAGACAATCAACGCACAAGGCATTAGCCGTATTACGCGTGAAGTAACCGGTAAATTAGAACAATTAGGTGAGCAATTACATCCTAAGACAGTGATTGAAAAGCCCACGTCACAAGATTTAATAAAGGGCAAAGTCTCCTATATGCGCGATGGTGATAAGTTACAGCTTAAATTGAAAAAGATGAGTGATCGTCAAATCAATGATGTGCTAGCTTATTTAAATGACTATCTAAAATAACGTTTATCTTTGTTAATAAAAACCACGTTCTTATACGTGGTTTTTTTATGCCTGTGTGGCTGTGTTATGATTTGTGGGTCATTTATTTCTGGATCTATTTATGTCGGCGCAGTTAGATATTTTCTTCGCTCAACTTCAGCAACAATTATCACACCATTTTTGTCGTCAGTTAATTGTCTTAGAAGGCGATTGCGAATGGGCAACGACATTGGCAACTGTTATTGGTAAGCACTTCTCACAACGATTATGGGCTGGGGATAATGCACCTGTATCATTTATGTCATCGTCACTTAAACAGTCAAAGCAGTGGCTTGGGCAAGAGTTTGATATGGTGGTTATCAATGCATTATTAGGTTTAAGTGCAAACACATTAGGTGCACTTTCTGGCATAGTGAAAGGGGGCGGTGTCCTTGTTATTATTACGCCATCCACATGGCGAAGCTCGAATTTAAGTTCTCCATTTTATCATCGCTTAGGTCGTTTGTTGTTAGAGCCTGAAGTTATGCTTATTCAGCAGTCACAACCTGTCGAGTTATTATCTTTAGCAGTGATACCTGACTACTTAACCTCTTCTCAAATATTTACGGATGCTAATGTTCTACGAGGGTGTTTAACTGCGGGTCAAGCTGGCGCAGTGGATGCGATTATTAAAGTTATGACTGGCCATAGTAAACGTCCATTAGTGTTGTCTGCTGATCGTGGTCGAGGTAAATCGGCGGCGCTTGGTATTGCTGCGGCAGAATTATTACAAACGCGTACGGTTAGAATAGCCGTTACTGCTCCTTCTTTTGCTTGTGCGGCTACGGTGTTTAAACTAACAAAATTACGCTTAGCAACAGCCACACAACCACAACGACATCAATTACATTTTGGCGCTAGCCAGTTAGAATTTGTAGCTGCTGACGAGATAGTTAACCGCGCATCAGAATTTGATTTTATTATGGTGGATGAAGCGGCAGCTATTCCTGCCCCCATTTTGATGGCATTACTTACTCATCATAATCGATTAATTTTCGCGACTACCATTCATGGTTATGAAGGGACGGGACGAGGTTTTGAGATTAAATTTAAACAACAACTAACCGCTAAAATGCCACAATGGCGCAGTTATCATTTAGAACAACCTATTCGCTGGGCTGTAGGGGATCCGCTTGAAGCTTGGATTTTTAAAGCGTTGTTATTATCTGCCGAAGCCCCGAATTGTACAGCGCTTGATCTTGGTTCTGATGTCGCTGCGATTGAATATTCTGTGTTACCGACCTCTGAATTAGTGGCGAATGAAAACTTATTAAACCAACTGTTTGGTTTATTGATTAATGCCCATTACCAAACTTCACCCAATGATATTCAACAACTGCTAGATGATCCTGAGCTATCACTGATTGTTGCTTTAAAAGCAAAGACAATTATTGGTTGCTGTGTTGTATCTAAAGAAGGTGGATTTGATACCGAACTTGCACAATTAGTGATGCAAGGTAAACGTCGTCCGCAAGGGCATTTATTAGCTCAATCTTTAGCTGCTCATTTAGGTTATGCGATTGCAGCTGAGCAGCGTTGTTATCGTATATTACGTATTGCTGTTGCTGATGGCTTTCAACAACAAGGTATTGGTACTCATTTAGTAGCGGCTATTTTACAACAAGCACAGAGTGAGTGTATTGACTATATTGGGACAAGTTTCGGTGCGGCTAATGAGCTTGTGGATTTTTGGTCTCATTGCTCCTTACGGCCATTGCGGTTAGGGATCACTAAAGATGCCGCGAGTGGTCTACATTCCTTATTGTTTGTTAAACCATTATCAAGCGCTGCGTTATTATGGTTTGATGAAGCGGTTACTTTGTTTAGTGCATCTTTTATTTGCCAGCGAGTTGAGCAATTTAGTCAACTTGATAGCGAATTGTTTTTTAAATTATATTCTCAAAATGTTCAGCAACCATGGAATTATGGCTTATCACAGATACAGATTGAACATCAGCTACAAACATTTATTCAAGGTGGCCTTGGTTATGATGTCGTGGTCGCCAGTCTAGAAAGCTGGCTCTCGCGGTATTTGGTGCAAGGTGATTGTGTTTGGAATGATGATATTGGCTTTGCGGTAGCTAAGATTTTGCAAAAACAATCTTGGTCGGCAGTGGGGGAACGGTATCATTTAGCTAGTCGAAAAATGGCTCAGCAGCATTTACGGAATATAGTTGCCCGTTATTATTCTTTATCTTCTCAAGTTTATTAGAGGTTTTTCATTATGCAAATTCATGTTGATACCCATACACATACATTATCTAGTGGCCATGCTTACAGTACAATTATTGAAAATGCTCAAGCGGCTGCAGCAAAGGGATTAAAAATGTTTTGTAATACTGACCATGCTTCTTTAATGCCAGGAGCGCCTCATTTTTGGTACTTTGCTAATCAACGTGTACTTCCTCGATTTCTTGAAGGTGTCGCTGTTTTACGTGGTGTTGAAGCAAATATCATAAATATTGCGGGTGAGGTCGATCTTGATAATACCGTTTTAGCGAAATTGGATTGGGTGATAGCGAGTTTGCATGAGCCTGTTTTTAAACCAATGACGCGAAGTGATCATACTGAAGCATTGATAAATGTTATTCAGTCTGGTGTAGTGGATGCGATTGGCCATCCAGGTAATCCTAATTATGATTTTGATTTTGAAACGGTCATTCGTGCTGCCGCTAAGAACAATGTATTGGTTGAAATCAACAATTCATCATTGGGGCGTTCTCGTGTTGGTAGTGCGCCTCGATGTGAAGATATTGCTGTAATAGCGAAAGAGCTTGGCGCTAGAATTACAACAGGGTCAGATGCTCATTTTGCAGCAGATGTTGGCAATTTCTCAAGTATCAAAACATTGTTAGCACATGTTGATTTTCCCGAGGAATTGATTGTGACTCAGCATCCTGAAACATTTCTAGCTTTCTTAACCGAACGTGGAAAATCTGTTGCTGAACAATATAAAAATCATAAATGGTGATCGGTTAGTATTTCAGTTTACAGTGTAAACTGAGGCGCTATATTATTTACAGTGTAAATCGTGATTTTAATTTACACTGTAAATATTGTATCGTCTAACAACCACAGCCGACAACCACAGCCAACAACCACAGCCAACAACCACAGCCAACAACCACAGCCAACAACCACAGCCAACAACCACAGCCAACAACCACAGCCAACAACCACAGCCAACAACCACAGCCAACAACCACAGCCAACAACTACAGCTAACAACTACAGCTAACAACTACAGCCAACATTGTGTTTTTTTGACTATACGATATAAAAATCTAAAAGTATTAGGAAGAAGTTAATAAATACACATTATGCATATGTATGCTTATTTGTGTGCGTAAGGGGAGTGTAATTTACACTGTAAATATGTATTAAGGATAGATGTGATAATAAGGAGTTTGATATTTACACGGTAAAGTAATAAAAAGGAAAGTCTATTTACACTGTAAATAGACTTTTAATATGGTTTTAAATTTACACTGTAAATGACTTATGCTGGTTGACGATGCTTATCTGTGATAAATCCTTGGTAGCCTCCTACAAATAACTCAGATAGTCGTTCTAATTGAGTTTCTGTTTCCACTCGAGTAGCTATCACTTTAATGTTAAGACTGTGTGCAGTTCTACAAATTGACGATAATACTGTTGATTTTGTTTGATCATTTAATTGGTGAGTGTAGACATAATCAATCTTGACATAATTAGGTTGTAACTCTTTTAGGTACGTTAATGATTGAAAATTACGTCCGTAATTATCGATACCAAAGCCAAAATCGTATTTACGAATAATGGAACATAAAATACCGGTGGCATCTGTATGTCGAATACAGCTGATTTCTTGAATCTCAAAAAATAATCGGGAACTGAGTAGTGTGTTCTTTTGTAGTAAATTATCTAACCAACGAATAAAGCTTGGGTCGTTAATACAACTATTGGTGATATTTATTGCGAAAGGCCCACAGCTTCTGTCTGCGTTCAATTTATTAATGATTGCAACAATAACATGGCGGTCAAACCAACTTCCTATTTTTAAGTCTTCAATCGCGCCTAAGAACATTCCTGCGGAATAGTAATTATTGTTTTTCTTAATGGCAGTAAAAACTTCATAATGATAATTGATACCATTTGATAGCGTAGCGGGTTGATATTTGTAAGTAAATAAGTCTTCACTAATAGCTTCTTCAAGTAATGCTTTCCATTGTTGTTTACCGAGTGTGGTCTGATTATTTATATCTTTAATGATAGCTACTGATTCATGCGGCATTATTTTTGCTTGAGTTAAGGCATTATCCAGCTGAGTTAAAATTTGACTGGGCGTGCTTTTGTTTTCATTAAAGACTAAACCAATAGCAACATTGTCATTAATCGTGTTAGTACTTAAATCGTTAAATACATTTATTAATGATTTACTACAAAGCTTTAACTTTTCAATTGAAATATTGGGAATGAGAACGGCAAATTCATCTTTAGATAGACGGGCAAGCGTTGCATCATTAAAAATTAATACCTCATTTAATCGTGTTGCAATAGTTTTTACTAACTCATCACCTTCTTTAAATCCTTCATTCTGATAACATTCATTGATTAAATCAGTCTGAATAAGCCCTAATCCACCTTTATGTGATTCATTAAGCCATGAACTGAGTTGGTGAATAAAGAAACTACGATTGCCAAGCCCTGAAATAGTATCAAGATATGCTTGTTGCCTTAATTTCATTGCTTCATCGGCTTGGTTTTTAAAGTTTGTATCTAATTGATAACAAATTTTATTGAAAGCTCGCACAATAATGGCTAAATCAGATTCATTAGGTATAGAAAGAGGTGCTTGATTTAAGTTATCTATAGTTTTAGCTCTGGCCGTTAGTCTCGCTAAGGCAGAGAAGTTCTTTAAACAAATAATATAAACGAACAAACTTGATATAAGTGCAATAAGTATGTTTGATAATACGGTACGAGTACTTATTTGCCATAATTGTTGATAATTAAGGGTTGGTTGTACGGTTATTGTTAATAAGCCGAGTGACTGCTTTTCATGTTCAATTATTCGTTGTTCAGTATGTGATGGAATATTAAAAATATACTGAAACCATGCAGGTGAATGGATAGGTGTTATAACGTTATCTTGGCGTATAAGTTGGCGAGCGTCAGCTGATGTAAGGTTAATTTGGCTATAGCTATCATTTGAAAAAAGATGATTAACAACAGCGAATAATCTTTTTTCTTGAATATTAGACATTATTGGAACATTTAGCTTTGTGAGAGCTTGAGGTAGTATAACTAAGGCTCGATTAATATCGGTCTGTGACGCAACGATATGTTGATTTTTTAATGTGGAATAGCTTGAATAAAGTTGTTGTGCAGTCACTGCGCTAACAACTGAGCAAACTAACACGGTTAGGCTAATAACTTGTCGTTTGAAAAGTGTCATAATTTGAGCACCAAAAAAAAGTTAAGTGCAGCACTCAGCGAGTAAATAATTGATAAAGAGATGCTGAATATGAATATATCTAATTGATATAATTTATCAAAACTAAGTGATATGCAGTTGATTGTTTGTCAACAAAAGTTCTTTTTCGCTAAATGCGTCTATTTCTTTATGCAACAAATAAGCGTTTGCAATTTAAAAGTGCTTTTTTCTCAATTATTTATAATGATGTAATTATTAAGTATTTTAAAGTAGGAGAGATGAAATGGATTTAAGTGATATTCGTCGAGAATATACTAAGGGTGGTTTGCGTCGGGATGACTTACCAAGTGAACCTCTCGATTTATTTAATAAGTGGCTTCAACAAGCGGTAGATGCCAACTTACCTGATCCAACTGCGATGACTATTGCAACTGTGAATGAAGAAGGTCAGCCATTTCAACGGATAGTTCTATTAAAAGATGTCGATAAAGAAGGTTTTATTTTTTATACCAATTTAAGTAGTCGTAAGGCTGAACAATTGCATATAAATAATAAGATAAGTTTGCATTTTCCATGGCATATACTTGAGCGCCAAGTCCACATTACTGGCCATGTAGAGCAACTATCAACAGTTGAAGTAATGAAATATTTTTCAAGTAGACCTAAAGAAAGTCAAATAGCCGCTTGGGCGAGTAAACAAAGTTCTCGTCTTTCTGCTCGTCAAGCCCTTGAAGGTAAGTTTTTTGAATTAAAGCAGAAATTTTCGGCTGGAGAAGTGCCGCTTCCAAATTTTTGGGGGGGATATAGGGTTAAGTTTGAATCGATTGAGTTTTGGCAAGGTGGTAAGCATCGCTTACATGATCGTTTTATATATTCACGTAACCAAAATAATGATTGGACTATTGAACGTCTAGCGCCATAAACTAATGAATTAGCGAAGTAATATACTCCGCTAATTTTATTAATATTCACGTAATATGATAGATTGCTGTGTTTTCAACATACTCTCTGGAATATGTGAACCAAAACCAGCATCAAGTGCTAATTCAATCAACTCACCTTTTGAATTAGCATTAAATTTATCTCGCAAGCGAACAACATAGTTTTCTACAGTTTTTACGGCTAACTGTAGTGTTTTAGATATGTACTGTGGTTTCTTACCGTACAGAAGTAAAAATAAGACTTCTGATTCGCGTGTATTCAGCAAAATATTTAAAGGGGGATTATTGAAATGATTACTCTTTTCTTGTTGCTGTTTAATCGTGTCAGTACGACAGAGCCAATGTCCAATTTCAAGTAGAGATGTATCTTTAAGTTCTATTCCTGAAAAGATGGTCCCAATAATTTTATTATTGTTGTCTCGCCATGCTGTTTTTGTGAATAAATGTGCTCGCCAAGACCCATCCGCGTAAGGATGAATATCAAGAATGCGTAACCGCTTTTCGGTTGTCATTACTTGTAAATCTTGTTGCTGAAAGATATATGCATATTTAGCGCTTAAATGGGGGATATCAAAATCTGTAAAACCAATACAATCAAGCGGGTTTTTAAAACCGATGATGTTAGAGTATTCCTCATTTACATAAACAAAAACTGAATTTATATCTTTACAACCCCAACAACCAGGTAATTGGTTTAATATATCTAATGAGGGGTGAGTACTATGAGTGTCCATTTCTTATGAGCTTTATGTCTATTATTAATAGTAATTTTCGTTGATTGTAATGAGTTTATTACATTGGGTAAATCTATATAGTATGTAATGCTCAATTTATAAGCGAAAATTTATTGAATAAAAAAAAGCCGATCATAGAGATCGGCAAAAACAAGACGTTGACTCCTAAGAGTATAATCCTGTACGACGTGTAGAAGAGATAATCAATAAGTGTTGTTATTTGATAGTACATATTACAACACTTACTGATTTTATCCTTACGGATAATTATTAATATTTCCCCAGCGTTGGATGAAATATTAACATGGCAACTATATCTAAGCCGATGATAACAAAATAGGGGGGAAATCACCCGTTGACATTTACACATTGTATTGATATGCATTCTTTGGTGTATGTTATTTAAGTCATTTCAGGGGGCCAAGTAAGCTTTTTTCCAAATCCTAAACTATTGTCTGTCATCTTTATCATCGTCAGTTTTATTTCCCAAATGGGTGCTGAAATAAGTTTTGCTGCAGGAAAAATATTGTAATAATTTTTTTTTGCTCGCTTTTCTTCTTTATTTGTTAGTTTTTCTATATAGCCTTTAAATTGAATACCTTTTATATCAATTATATTCTTTGGTTGAGGTGCTATAGTGCCTGCGATATTCTTATTTAGCATCATTAATTGGCTGTGGTAACTTTCTTCGCTCGTCATAATAAACAGAGACATTGTATTTGAGTCAAAAATATAATAACAATTAGCACACCATAAATCAGAATGGCTATTTACGCATAACGTTAATAAATGATTATTTTTTATAAAATCGCATATATGTTTGGTTTTATTCATTATATACCTCAAACTATTTATCAAATTAAAGTATTAGGAAAGGCTGGTTTTTTATAATCTATTTATACTAATAAAAATGAATAATTATACATAATTGACTTTATCTGTTATTAAGATGAAGGGCAATAAGTCTTCTCTTTCGATAATGGAACGATGATCAAGGTATAGTCGAGTGCTTGGCTACTTTATGATATCCGTTTTTTTAACTTATTGTTTATTATTGCTTTTTTATTATATTCATATGGTGTCGTTGTCAATAAAAGAGTGTTGTACCATTAATCAATCATATATCGAACAGAATATTTTAATTGAAGTTACATTCTCCGTAAAAAAAGCTGTCTTGATCATCGTTCTGCTACTGGTGTTGTTCGTTTTTTCTTAAAAATAAGACACTGAATAGTTAATGAGACAATAAAATCATAAGTAATAAAATTATTATTTACGACATGACATGAGTTAAGAGGCAAAATTATGTTGAAGTATAAACGTGGTTTTTGGGTTTTTTTCCTTTTAAATATATATAGTTACATGGTTATTGCTTCAACCCCTCATGATGTCATCTTAACAAAAACAGTCACTAATATTACCCAACAAAGTGAAGCATCGACACTGATCGATGCTAACCCTGGCGATGTGATTGAATACAATATTTATATCGCTAATAATACCTATAGTGCTATTTCAAATATTAATATTTCTACTTCTGTACCTCTTTTTACAACATTGCTAACAACCATTGATTGTAATGATGGCCATCTACCGCCAGTACTGAATTGTCAAATTTTCACTCCTGATGGTGTTAATAATACTGGATATCAAGGTGACATTACTTGGCAATTATTGGGCAAGCTTGAGGCCGGAGTTACGGCGCGAGTAAGTTATCAAGTAACGATTAAATAACGGTATCACTGGCGCTTTACTCATAACAAACGATAGTTGTTTTACTACTTATGGCTATCAATAAAATGCTGCAGTATTTGTAGGCTATTTGGTGAGTTTGCTTGTTCTGTAACTAAAAAGTTATAGATAGTATTTTCATGTTCAGCAACTAAATTAAATAATTCGTGGTATTGCTGAGCATTATCAGCTTGCTGTTGATAGCGTTGCTGGTAAGGGGCGACCCAAATAACCATGTTATCAATGAGTGCAGTCCATGAAAGGTGAAGCCATTTATTAGCGTCTTCTATACCTTGTTGTGACATTTTTTGATCATAATCTGGGCATGTTACACCTAAAGGGGCTAGTGCGAGTTTCAGTTTTTTAGCTGTTATTATCTCAACTTCTAATAAAGCATGCCATTTGTTGTTATGGCTAGGGTCACTATACTGTTCAATAAATGTGGTAAAAAAACTAATACCATAGAGCTCACCTAAATAAGCATTGTATAAATGATTAAGCGTCATAGTTGATCCATCATGATGAGTATTTTAGCTATGATATGCTGTTTTGTGGTGAATGTTGAGTATCAAGGAGACGGGTATGGCGTTGAGTATTTTTCCATCTTGGATTGGTGGCTATGAAATTAAGCAACATGTCACTAATCCTAATATAGAAGTGGGTGACTATAGCTACTATTCTGGTTACTACCATCAGCATCATTTTGAAGATCAATGCGTTCATTATTTGTTAGGGGATAAATCAAGTAATGAAGTTTGGCAATCTGGAATTTTTGGTGACGTTGATAAACTTATTATTGGCCGTTTTTGTTCAATTGCCAGTGGTGTTGTAATCATGATGGCGGGTAATCAAGGCCATCGGCATGATTGGATTTCATCATTTCCGTTTGATTTTGCAGAATTTGGTGATGGTGTTAAGAGTGGCTTTGAGCGAGCTGGGAATACGGTTATTGGAAATGATGTTTGGTTGGGAGCGGAATGTGTCATTATGCCAGGTGTTACCATTGGTGATGGTGCTGTAATTGGAACGCGGGCTGTGATCACAAAAGATGTTGAGCCATATTCAATTGTTGTTGGTAACCCTGGACGATGTGTTAAAAAGCGATTTAGCTCACCACAGATTAAATTACTACTAGAAATGCAATGGTGGCATTGGTCTCAAACACAATTAAAAGCAGCAATGGCAATAATGTGTAGTGCCGATATTGATCGTCTTTATGAATATTATATAACAATGGATAAGCCATCTACAGATGAATAATTGGTTATTTATTATCAAAAAAGCGAATTTGTTTGTGATCGGTAATGTTTTCTTACTATTTAGTATTCGCTGCAAGAATGCATAACTGATAACATTATTTTTATTAAGTCTATACACTCTTTCGATTGGAAAAACGCTATTAAAAGTGGTGCTTATTTGAACTTTTTGATTGATATGTCGCATATTTGTGTTAGTAAACGCTCAGAATATGAAAAAGTTCATATGTGACATTCAACTTAATTTGATTAAATGGTGCGGATTTATGCGAATTAAATCGATTTTTAGTCTTTAAATTGATCTAAACCAGTAAAATTTAAATTTTTAAGTGGTTTTTGAAACAAAAGTTGAGACATTAAAAAAAAATTGAGTAGTATGGGGTATAAGATACTTACTGAGTTGAATGATTATTACGCATTGAACTGAGTAAATATAAAACTGGATGTTGTTAATAAATCCGAAATTCGCCCTTAAATATTCTGATGAGATAACCATGAGCAATTCTTTAGTTCTTGTAATCAATTCTGGTAGTTCTTCACTTAAATTTGCATTGATTGATACGGTAACCGGTGAAGCTACGTTAAGTGGTCTTGGTGAGTGTTTTAATCTTCCTGAAGCCGTTGTTAGCTGGAAAGTGAACGGAGAAAAGCAAGAATTTAAACTTAATGGCCTTGATGGCCATCATCAACAAGCAATTGATCGTATTGTTGCTTTAGTTGATGAACTTGGTATGAAAGACGACATCGTGACAATTGGTCACCGTGTAGTACATGGCGGAACTAAGTTTAATTGTACTGTTCATGTTGATGAACAAGTTATGGCTGATATCGAAGCGTTGAGCGATTTAGCTCCGTTACATAATCCAGCTCATGTGCTAGGTATGCGAGCAGCAGCAAAAGCTTTTCCAACATTGTCTCAGTTTGCTGTATTTGATACTGCTTTCCACCAGACAATGCCTGAAAAAGCATATACTTATGCAATTTCTAAAGAAGTTTGTCAGCAATATAATATTCGTCGTTATGGTGCACACGGCACTAGCCATTATTATGTAACTCGTGAAGCGGCAAAACGCATTAATAAATCTGTTGAAGCATCAAGCTTTATTTCAGTTCATCTTGGTAATGGCGCATCGGTATGCGTGGTTAAAAATGGTGAAAGTATTGATACTTCAATGGGTTTCACTCCGCTTGCTGGTCTTATGATGGGAACGCGTTGTGGTGATATTGATCCAAGTATTCTTGAATATTTAATGAAGAAAGGTTGGTCACAAGAGCGTTTACATCAAGAACTAGTGAGTAACTCTGGTTTCTTAGGGGTTTCAGGTTTAACTAGTGACTGTCGTGGCATTATTGAAGCGATGGAAGCGGGTAATCATGACGCTAAACTTGCGTTTGAAGTTTTCTGTTACCGTGCGGCAAAATACATTGCTTCATACATGGTTGCATTAGATGAATTAGACGGCATTATCTTTACTGGTGGTATTGGTGAAAACTCTTTACCTGTACGCCGTGAAATTATGCGTTTATTGAAAATTTTTGGATACCGTGAAGATGTTGCAGGTAATGAAGCTGCACGTTTTGGCGCTGAAGGTATTATTAGTCAGGAGAATACACCATTAGCGATGGTTATTCCGACTAATGAAGAGTTTGTGATTGCACAGCAATCGCTAGCACTACTGAATGCTGAAGCATAAGTAGTTGCAAACCACCTTAGGTGGAACGCTAAGGTGATATTCTGAAGTGGAACGCAGAATATAGTGAACAGGAAAACGGCTTTGAGCATATGCTCAAAGCCGTTTTGCTTTTGATTGTGATTGTGATCACAATCATGTTTGGTTTTTATCGTATACAGTGAGGGTATATTTTTATGCGCTGGATACTGGCTAATGAAACAATTATCTTCAATATATTGTAATACTAAAAACACAACAACATTAGCGACAAGCGCTTGCACTACGATTTTAGTCGGTAATCAAGTTACTATTGATGGATCCTTTATTATTGCCCGTAATGAGGATCATGAAGCGATCAACGCGAAACACTTTAATTTCCATCCAGCTGAAGACTTGCAGCGGCAAGACTTCCATTCTATTGGATCTATGGGAAATAATTTCACCTACCCAGCAGCAAAAAATGCGCTGCAATACACGTCAAACTCTGATTTTGATACTAATGGTACCAGTTTTGGTGCTGCTGGATTTAACTCAGCCGGTGTTGGTATAACAGCAACGGAAACAGTGTTTAATAATGCACAAGTGCTCGCGATTGATCCTTATGTTACCGCTTCTGGTATTGGTGAAGATGCTATTGTTAATGTTATCTTGCCGCGAGTGCATAGTGCGCAAGAAGGTGTAGCTTTACTTGGTCATATTATTGAAACGCAAGGTACTGCTGAAGGGTTTGGCGTTGCGTTTGTTGATAAAGAGGGTATTTGGTATTTAGAAACAGGTAGTGGCCATCATTGGATGGCAGCTAAAATTCCAGCAGATAAATATTTTGTTTCCGCCAACCAAGGTCGGTTAGTTGATTATATTGCTGATCATCCCGATTTTATGGCTTCTGCTGGGTTAGTTGAATTTGCTAAAAAACACCAATTACCGTCGGCTGAAAATCGAGGTGTTTTTAATTTTCATCGTGCTTATTCTCAAGATATTGAGCGTGATAAAACATATAACTACCCACGGGTATGGACATTACAACACCTCTATACTGATGGTCTAACAACTAAAATAGATCAAGGCTCAACGTTTCCTGTTTATTTAACACCTAAGTATAAACTGAGCGTCTATGATGTCATGCAGGGGTTACGTAACCACTATCAGGCGACGGATCATGACGCTTATGCTCATTGTAATCCTAATGATTCTTACCGTCCGATAGCTGTTTTTCGTACTGAGCATTCTCACGTATTACACGTTCGGCCCCAGTTACCCATTGCGATTGGTGAGGTACAATATATAGCTTATGGAATGACGGCACTTAGTGTGTATTTACCTTTTTATCAAGGTATGACATCTGTACCTGAAGTACTCACGATTGGTGAAAATACAGCAGATAGCCATTCTGCATATTGGAAGTTCCGTAAACTACAAACATTAGCAATGATGAATTGGAATAAGTTTGCGCCTATTGTGCAGCAGGCTTACCATGATTTCGAGCAACAAACAGCCCATAAACAGCAACTGATGGAAGCTGAATATCTAACGTTGTATGTTCTTCATCCTCAACAAGCAATTGAACGTATTAATACTTTTGAACATGAAATATTAGCATTAGCGCTAGCATTGACAGAAGAATTAACCAATGAATTGTTTACGCTATTAACGATTGAAACGGATAAGTTATATAATTTTTCTGGGGCGTAATAAACACTGAGACATAATTTAAAAGACCACTGTCATTCATAATGAAGTGGTCTTTTAGGTTAATGTTAACGTCTAAATAGGCCGTTAAATATTAGCAATCGCGATTTGCTCATCACACCAGCGATAAGTTATGTCGAGCGTTGTTGTTTGGCATCCTTGGCATTCTTGACTGCAGGTTTTCATCATTTCACAACGTTCTATTTTTCCTCTTTTAATTAAATCATCAAGTAAAATCAATAGCCATTGTGGTTCACTGTCAAATTGCTGGCTGAGTTGAGTCAGTGAAATAATCCTTGCTGTTCGTACTGCATTTCTTACTGCAATTAAGGATACCATTAGTGACAGCCTCCACTTTTATGTTGTGGGGCTGTGGTTGGAATTGACATTTGCCAGTCAACTTTGTGGCTTAAATAACGAATTCCAATAATGAAGCTAGTAACGAGTAAGACCGCAAAAATCACCCAACCAATAGTGGCGATTGGATGCGCTATAAATGTAGCACTTTGGTAAAAAAGGATAGCTAATGCATAAGCCACTGCAATTCCCCAGAAAGTAGAAAACCAAGCCCAGTTGCGTCCAATTTCTTTAGCAATAACCCCGATGGTTGATACGCACGGTACATATAATAAAACGAAGATTAAATATGCATATGCGCCGACCATAGATCCAAATTGATGCTGCATTTGTCCCATCGCTGTTGTATTCATTGTGCCATCAGCTTCACTGGCTTTGATCGGGTTTTTCAATGTGGTTAATGAAAAACTATTCACGACGCCATTAATCGTATCTTGCCATGCGGTTTTTAATTCCGCGGATAAGTTGAAAGATTGGGAACCATTAAGAAGCTGCTTATTGGCTAATTCAGCGCTATAAAGGGTGTTAAGTGTACCAACAACAACTTCTTTAGCTAGGAAGCCCGTTAATAAGCCAACACTTGCAGGCCAATTTTGTTGGTTGACACCAAGTGGCGATAACACGGGTGTGACCCAACGACCAATATCTGATAATGCCGATTGTTGCTGTTGGCCTGGCTCAATAACTCGTCCAGAAAATGTAATGCTATTGAGTGCCATCACAATCATACAAATGGGAATTATCAGTCGACATGCTTTGACTAAAAAGCCACGAAGACGGCTCCAGCTATGGATTAAGGTCGTTTTAACACTAGGCACATGGTATGTTGGTAATTCCATGATAAAAGGCGATGGTTCGCCGGTTAATAACGTTTTCTTTAATATAAAACCCGTCAATACGGCAACTAAAATACCTAACAAGTAGAGTGAGAATACGATCAAGCTGCCCATACCTTGAAAAAAAGCAGCAGAAAAAACGCCAAAAATGGCCAGTCGAGCTCCACAAGACATAAAGGGCGCCATCATTGAAGTGAGAATACGATCCCTTGGTGTTTCAAGCGTACGCGAAGCCATTATTGATGGAATGTTACAACCAAAGCCAACAATGAGTGGCACAAATGATTTACCGGGTAAGCCTATTGATTGCATCAGACGGTCGATAACAAAAGCTGCTCGCGCCATATAGCCACTGTCTTCTAATACCGAAAGATATAAGAACATTAACCCTATTTGAGGGATAAAAGGCATTACAGTGTTTATACCGCCGCCAAGTCCCTGTGATAAAATGGCTGTTAGCCAAACAGGTAAACCGAGATATTGGCATAGCCACGCTGTACCGTGAATGAAGATTGCGGCTGAACCTTGATCAAAAATAGGTTGGAGCCCACCACCAATATTAATTGCAAACCAAAACATTAAATACATGACGAACAAAAAGATCGGTAACCCTAAATAACGATTCAACACTATTGAATCGATCCATTGAGTTAATTTGTGCTGAGTCGCTTGTTCATGAGAAGTACATTGATTGACGAGAGTAGCGACAGTTTGATAGCGAGAGTCGGCAATCAATAAATCAGCATGTTCACTATATGTTTGATAAAGTGAATTTTGATAGTGTGTTACACGATTTGGAATATCGGTATTAATTACGTGGTGCTGTGCTGAAATATCTGATTCAAGTAATCTTAATGCCAACCATTCTTTATTGTTATCTGCAATTAATTTATCAGGGAATTCAGCTGCTAATTGTGTGATAGCTTGATGTAACGGTGCTGGAAATTCTGTTTTAAATTGAGATAACTGAGGCGTAATAAGTTGTTTTTCTATTGCTGCTTTTAATGGATCGATACCTTTATTTTTATTGGCGATTAAACTGACGACTGGGCAACCAAGTTGAGCAGATAATTTTTCACTATCAATAACAATATTTTTTTGACGGGCAATGTCTAGCATATTAAGTACAACCAGACAGGGCACATTCATTTCAAGTAGTTGCAATGTGAGATAAAGGTTACGTTCTATATTGGCTGCATCAATAATGTTAACTACAAGATCGGCTTCACCACTTAAAATATACTCACACCCAATTTGTTCATCAAGAGATCCTTGTTCATCAAAAGAACTCATTGAATAAATACCGGGTAAATCTACTACCGTGACAGTTTTTTTTTGATAGTGATAAATGCCTTCTTTTTTATCAACTGTTACGCCCGCCCAATTGCCAGTTCGTTGTCTTGAACCTGTTAAAATGTTAAATAATGTGGTTTTGCCGCAGTTTGGGTTTCCCAATAAGGCAATATTATTTGCCATTATTATTTCTCCGAACAGAATATGATAATAGAAAAAATCACTAATAAATAAGAGATTAAAAGTATATTAACGTTATTAAAATTTATAATGAGTTACAAACGTAAATAGAAATCAATTACATTTATATCGAGATTGACAGCTATCGTCAAATATTATTTATAAATAGATATTAAGCCTGTTGGTATAATTATCACTATTTAATAATGGCATTAATATTTATATATTAATCATGGCCTTATTTTGATGGTATTTTATCGTTAGTACGAGAAATAATATGCTTTATAATAATGAGTAAGTGTTATTCTAGCTATTGTGAGAGTGTTTATTTATGATGTTTTAGGCTGCTGTAAATGAAAGATAACAACATCATCTCGTTCTATAATAGCATTGTGACGAAGCGAGTTTATGATCTATACGACGAACACAAAAAGTTACACTTTAAGATAAATGGTCACATGTTGACTCATATGTTATTTTTTATCGTTATATTTGTGATGAAGATAAGATTTAGAAGCGGTTATGTGCTTTTTAAAACGCTATTTCTGGTTTATTATCACTGTGTTTATAATCAGTATGTGAAATTTTTTATGTGGTTTGAAAGCAAGAAAAAAGCAGCCGTTGTGGATAAAGATAAATTAATTTCTGAACTTCATGAACTTGTTTTAAAACAATATAGCCAACATGATATTAAATTGATAAAGAACATAACCTCAAAAGGTGGTATTGAACTGCATTTTGCTGTTGCGGGTGAGGATGTCCTTCAGATGAGTATTGAATCATCTAATGTTTAATTTTATATCATAATAACCAGCCACAAAAAATGGCTGGTTATATCTTTTTTATAATTCATATTACGTTAATGCTATTTTTGTATTTGATTAATATTATAACTTTATTTCATTAAATTAACCTGTAGGTTCGGTTATAATAATTTCAATGATTGAGATTCATTTTAGAATAGATTAAAGCCGTTATAATGCATTTCTGTGGTGAATGATTGTTCGTGTATATCTTGATTTTTATCGTAGTATAAAATATTTCGTTTATTATCCTAAGTTATCACGATACTGCTATTGGCTTAGATAGTGTATTGGTTTTATAAAAGTATAAAAATGCCGAGCCAGTAATTAGCTCGACATTTTATATTATTTCTATACCGTTAAATAAAATCGATATAAGGCGAATTAAAGTTAGTTAGATTCGGGAATATTGATAGTATTTGTGCTTCTGATAAACCAACCCAACGACACAATGAAGCATTGACTTGGTCTGCTGCAATCGTTGGAATAATACGACCATTATTATAATTATGTTGGCTATCGACAGTTAATTGCGGCCATTCTCCATAGATGGCTTTACCACGAACGGCATCTCCCGTTACGATTTGGTGTCCAGTCATAAGTATTACCAATATTTTCAGTATCCAACTGCCATAGATCTTGCTGTAGGTTATATGTCATCAATAATTGTGGCAATGTAACTCCACGATTATTGATGATGTCAGTGTTGATACTCACCTTGAGTACCCTGTCCAGATCGTTAGCTAAGCCTGCAAAAACGTCAGGATCGGTTAATATCGCTTTAATTGTTGCTTGTAAATCGCCACGAATGCCATCACCGTTATCTATGAAGACTTATGCAATCCATTTTGTATAATTACGGTTACTGTTGAAAAGATCTTTTAGCTTTGGTAAATGAAAAGTAGGTGGTGTTGAAAATGGTTCATCAAACCAAGCATCAAAACCATTTTTTTGAAGGTGATCTATTTGTCCTTTTTTAGGCCCGAACGAACCACGATAAAGAAATTTTGCGCATTGACGGCGGTCAGCGCTATATATTCTAGTGTCTGTCATAATTATTCCAGTTGATACTAATTTTGTATCAATCTTATTAGTGAAGTATATGGATTCTTTCGAGATGATAATACTATATATATTTCACTAGGGAATAGGTGCATTTAAATGCTGACATATAACTGACTTTTTGTACTAAAATATAGACTGATGTTAATAGTGGCCATTAATCAATATTAAAACAACTGATATTAAATACTTCAGTTAGATATTAAATTATTTGTGCAAAAGAAAGTGATTTTTATATTAATGGATTATTGGGTATATTATTAATTAGAATAATAACTCTATTTGTTTTTATGGCGATATAAAAAAGCCCTCATAATTAATTTAATTATAAGGGCTTTTTATTCTTTTAGCTTATTAATGTGCAGCAGGTTGCCGTGCTAGTTTTCTTATTTTAATTTCTTCAAATAAAGCAACAAGCGCCATTAATACACAACAAGCAATTGCCGCAGCTTTGATTGCTGCAAAGGTACCAGTCCAACCATCAAGACCAAAGAAAGGGTTACCTTCTGCAATATAGCCAAGACCAATTTTTGCAAATGAGTCACCAATTAGGTAAGCAAACGTGCCTTTAACACCGTCGGCTGCAGCTAGACCTTGTTTAGGTACAAAACCAATTGCAGCAACACCAATAAGTAATTGAGGTGCAAATACTAAGAAACCTAATGCAAATAGAGATGCTTTATAAGCAAAAATCGAGTCTGCGTGTTGGTAGTAACCTAGTGTGAATACAATACAAATGAGAGCAAAACAAGATACAGCACCACGGCGACCATTAAATAAATCTGATAATAGGCCCCATAGACAAGTACCCACTAATGCACCGACTTCAAACATGGTAAAACCAGAGTTTGCAACGTCTTTAGAGAAGCCTAAAATTTGGTGTGCGTAAACGGTTGACCATTGGTCAATACCACTACGTACGATGTAAAGAAAGACGTTAGCAAAACAAAGGATCCAGATAACTTTATTAAAGAGAACATATTTCTTAAAAATTTCCATTTTAGTCAATTTGTTTTCTATAACCGCATTATCTTCTTCTGAAACAGGCTCTTCAAAGATTTCTTCTACAGTACCTAAACCATAAGCTTCAGGGCTATCGTTACCCATAAAGAAGCCGATGATTGCAATAATGATAGCAATCACAGCAGGGAAGATAAACATCCCTTTTACATCACCACCAAAGAAATAATCAGCACCAAACATCGCTACAGCGGCTGCTAATGCGCCACCTGCATTATGTGAAATGTTCCAGAAACCAACACCTAGACCACGACGATTACGTGGTGTCCAGTTAGTAATAGTTACTACTGAGTTTGACCCACCACCTGACTGGAAGAAGCCTGAAGCCGCATATAAGATGGTCATCATAATAAATTGGCTAGAACTTGGTCCCATGACTAAGCCCATACCAAGAATACAAAAACCTGATAATAGTAGACCTAGAGGAAGAATGTTTTTCGCATTCTTACCGCCAGACCAGTAGTTTAGAATGGTCTTACCAACACCATAAGTGATTGAGAATCCAAGACCGATAGTACCCAGTTGGGTTAAACTCATGCCATAGTCAGAAATCATATCATTCTGAGCTATATTGAAGTTTTTACGGACCAAATACATGGCCATATAACTAACGAAAACTACTAAATAGGACTTTAGAAAAGGAGAAAACCATAGTTTACGACGTTCTTTTGGCGATAGGTCAAGCGTAGGCTTGCGGACTCGTTGAAGTATTGATAATTCCATCGATTGAATCTCGTTAGGGCTTAAATCAGATTTGTATTGGTAAGACAAATCACTATGGCGAGACCATACCGATGATACGTGAAAATGGATTAAGAATTTTTCCTAGTTTTTTTATGGAATTTTAAATCTCAAAGTTAGATCACGTTTTTTAATATTTGCAGTGAAATCTTTGGTTGCATTTTTGACGCGGTAGTGTGAAGTTGTTTAACACTATCCATTATGATTGTGTTTTTATAGAAATCAATAAAATAATAATAATTTATTAAAATAAGCATAGTGAAAAATTATTATTGTTAATTGGCTTGTAATTAGATTTTCTTTCTTCTTTTTTGTTGTAAAATAGAAATTAAGCATAAATAATAAAATTAAAAACTTAATTCAAATAAAGACCTTAATAACTTAAATAACAATTTAATTAATGGTTGAGAAATTTTAGTTGTTATTTTTTATTTGGCTAGGGTATTGATTGTCTTTGTAAATATAAAAGACAGGGCTTATTACTAGTGATTTTTGATAAAGATCACATCTTTAAATTTGCCTATTCTCGATTTATCTACCATAGTTAAATTAACCTGAACTAAGATATATTATCGAGCTTAAGGAGGAAACAAGCTGTTTTCATCTAACTTAGGGATTCAGGTTCCGGTTGTTGTTAGTAGACCTATTCAACCCGTTATTAATAGCAATCAAGTTGCAACGCGTAACAGTAAGTGAAATACGTAAAAGCTTCTAAGGTAACACTCTTAGTTGTTAACAATTTGGATAGCAATACCGTAAAAATCTTGCTTCTTCGTCAAAATATCGGTCCATACATTGTTATCGGACACGCCAAGCTCAACGTAATGAGTGACGAAGCGTAACAAACTTGATGTGCCATGTAAGTACATTAAGTGCAACATCACAGCCGCACTTGCATAGTGCGGCTTTTTTATTTTCTGATGTTTGTTGTTGAAAATTATATCGTATTGATATTTAGATATAAATAACTGTTATCCACAAAAAAAGTGGGTAACTATTGAATGCTAGTAAACTCTGTCTGTCATTGTTGCAATGTCATATTGAGTAAAGATTTGGCTTTGGAGGCTGAAGCTTTATTAATAAAGGTGCATAGTAACAGAGTCATGATGTTTGCGAATTAACATAATATTGAATAAGGAATTTTATATGTTAACAATGATTGATATTGGCATCGATAATGCTGTTGCTTTTACATTATCAGGTAAAGTAACAGAAGATGATATGAAGCGTGTCCTAATGGATGCGGAAGCTAAAGCTGTCGATCATGGTGGTATTGTGATCTACGAAGAAATTGAAAGTTTTTCTGGTATTGAATTAGCTGCTATTGCAGAGGAATTGAAATATCTTGTTCATGCTGGCATCAAACATATTAAACAAGTTGCTGTTGTTACTGATGCAAGTTGGATCGAAAAAGTAGTTAAGATTGAAGACGTATTATTTCGTGATATTGATATTCAATACTTCACCTTTGCTGAAAAGCCACAAGCGATCACGTTTTTGCAATTACAATAAATCATGTAGCCGCTAAAATTTCCCTTGGTATCAATAATAAAATCATCATTACTATACCAATAGATATAATCTAAAGCTTCATACACTTAAGTTCAGTAAGCCGCTACATATCAGCCTTCTAATGGGCGAATGTAGCGGCTTTTCTATATGTGTTTATTAGCTAACCATATCAAGATACAGATTTTCAACTTTAGTACGCGCCCACTCTGTTTTACGTAAGAATTTGAGGCTTGATTTGATACTTGGATCATCATTAAAGCAACGAATGTTAATTCGAGCTCCTAGTTCATTCCATCCATAGTGCTCGATAAGTTCTATCAATACTTTTTCTAAAGTAATGCCGTGTAGTGGGTTATTTTTTTGTGTCATGGTATATGCCGTCTGAGTGACTAATTTAAAATATTGAGTTCTTCGTTGTTAGTGTAACTGACAATGGCCTGATCACCCAGCGTCGTTTTTAGAGTCTTTGGTGTTGGCGAAATGCAAGGATGGTAACTTCAATATAGATAAAGTGTGCTAATACTGTCTTTAAGTGAACCGAAATATTTTTATGAACAACCAGTCTTATTCAATCGTATTATTAATTGTAAATTCACCAATAACGCCAGCTTATATTTAAAAGACTATGACTCGTCTATTAATATGGTGCTTATTATACAGTAGGAGCAATATTTTGTACTTCGTCATTGGTAGCAAAATAAAGCGTTAATGTAAGTGATTTAATAAGATTGTAATAATTTAATCGGCGGTTGTTTATTTATATTATTGATTTTTTTTTTACTTTGTTGTGCACATTGTTGGCAACCGCTGCCTGCCAAATGGTTGGTTGGTAATTGAAAAAATTGGCCATGAATACTGCAAATAATAATGCCTTTCGTTCGCATATTTTGGTATTCAAACAATGAATAGTTATACCGATTACCATGAATTTTTTTTGCATCAACGATAAATTGTTTTGTGGTTTTTTTATGGCTGTTTTTTGCACATTTTGGACAACCGTTTCCGCGTAAATGTGCATCTGCACGTTGAGTAAAAATACCATGAATAAGACAAGTTATGTCTATTTTCTGAAGTGCGTTGGTATAGTTTATATTTGAATATTGATAACGATGAAGGTGAATAGCATTGGCTTTTTCAATGTAGACAGTTTGTGAGTAATGATAGGACGAAGCACATTGAGGACATCCTTTTCCTGCAAGATGTGCATTAGGGCTCTGTGTAAAGTTACCATGAATGTGGCAGTGAATGATCCCCTTCTGTGAAGTTCCACTATATACAAATTCCTCATAAGTATATTTATCACCATGAAGTACCGTAGATCGGCTAATAAAGGTGTGAATGTCCATTTTTAACTTACCAGAACAAGCCGGACAACCATGTCCTGCAAGGTGAACATCCGGCCTTTGTTCAAAATTACCGTGGGTTGGGCAAGTAATAATACTTTTAGTTTTGGCGTTTATATAATCAAAAAAAGCGTAATTATACCGTTGGTGGTGGCGTTTTTTTGCTCTTTCAATGAAAAGGTTCTTATTTTTATTCATTATGTTTTGGTTTCTAAATAGTGTTTTTTTATGAGTAGTATTGTTGCGTAAATGATTTATAAAGTAATAACGATAATCCATTTTATAAAAGAGTTAATCACATAACCACAAAGAAAATATCGTTATTTTAATAAGATAACTTAATCGTTGAATATTTTTAATGTAAAAAAAAGTTAAAAATAATTAATGGTTATTTATGCGATTTTTGCACATTATAATGTAAATGTTAGGTTGCAACATCAACCACCAAAAATGGTAATCATTGTTTGCATTTATTTTAATGGCTATCACAAAATTGATCACGTAGATTTCATATCGTATTCAGTAGGCCTAAACGTATTGAAAAATAAGCCTATTAGTGTAATTGCTTATTATATATAACTTGGTTTTATATATTTTAGTGAAGTGACGATATTGAATGTTTTATTACGATATGAAAATATATTCAGTTTTTATACAGACTCAAGGTGTAGCCTGATATAAGCAGGGATTATTTAATGTTTTTATATTTCCTGTAATAAATTTCATAAAGGGAAGGAGTCATAATAATTACGATACAGTCGGTGTAGAGGATTTAAATATGAAAGCATACTCAGGTTGTAACGATATTATTTCTGCAGCAAAAATCATATTACTCGGACAGTTAATACTTGGATTTTTATTTATAATATTAATTTGTATTACAAATAATGCGTTTGGTGTGAAATCTGCAATTATAGGTGTAGCGATTGCCATTATTCCTTCATTGCTTGGACTTAGTAGTGCGGCATATAAATTGAAGAAGAATAGAGAAGCGAATATTAGATATTTAGCCAAGCTTAACTCATTAGTTAAATGGGTTTATACCGCGTTAATGATACTCGCTGTGGTTCGTTTTATACCCGTCGATAACAAAATTATGCTATTGGCGTATAGCGTTACATTTTTAGGGTGCTTCTTAACTCCGATACTTAACAAACCTCAATTTAGGATGACGTAAGGTGGAATCAGTAACTACCGCTCACGATTATATTGAGCACCATCTAACATTCTTCACTGTGGGTAAGGGTTTTTGGAGCATTAACATTGACTCCATGCTCATGGTTTGGTTGTTAGGTTTACTGTTTATCGGTGTCTTTCGATATGTTGCTTCACGAGGAACCAGTGGTGTTCCTGGTAAGTTGCAATGTTTTATCGAAATAACCTATGAATTTGTAAATGACCTTGTTAAGGAAATTTTTCAAACTAAAGATAAGTTAATAGGGCCATTGGCTTTAACTATTTTTGTTTGGGTTTTCTTAATGAATACCATTGACTTATTACCGGTTGATTTTATTCCAGCACTTGCTCGTCTACTTGGTTTTGAGCATTTCCGTGAATTGCCGTCAGCGGACGTCAATGTGCCGATGTCGATGGCGCTTGGTGTATTTATGTTAATCATAATTTATACACTAAAAGCAAAAGGACTTAGTGGCTTTATTAAAGAACTCACTACACAACCTTTTGAAAGTCCATGGCTTTACCCTGTGAATTTAGTTTTGGAGTTAGTGACATTAATATCAAAACCAATTTCTCTCGGTCTTCGGTTGTTCGGCAACATGTACGCAGGTGAAATGATTTTCATCCTAATAGCATTGATGCCGTGGTGGATGCAGTGGGCACTTAGCGTTCCATGGGCATTATTCCACATTCTTATTGTGTTCCTTCAAGCCTTTATCTTCATGGTACTAACCGTTGTGTACCTTGCGATGGCAACAGAAGAACATTAATAAACTAAGTTCGATTTACGTTTTAACTATTTAATAATTTTGGAGTCATTCATGGATATTGTAAGTGCAGTTCTTTATGTTGCTGGTGCACTACTGATTGGTTTGGGCGCTGCAGGTGCGGCGGCTGGTATTGGTAACTTAGCAGGTAAATATCTTGAAGGTGTTGCTCGTCAGCCAGATCTTATGCCGATGTTACGTACGCAATTCTTTATCATGATGGGTCTTGTCGATGCGGTTCCTATGATTGGTGTTGGTATTGGTCTTTACATCATCTTTGCTGTGGCTTAATAGCTAAAACTACCGTTATTTATCATAACGTTATTTAAATAGTGAGGATGGTATGAATTTAAATGCAACCATGCTTGGTCAAGCAATTTCCTTTGTGATTTTTGTTTGGTTATGTATGAAATATGTCTGGCCGCCGCTTACTGCGCTAATAGAACAACGCCAGCGTGATATTGCAGATGGGCTTATTCATACTGAAAACGCAGCGAAAGAACTTGATATCGCAAAAGCAAATGGTGCCAAAGTTCTTGAAGATGCGAAGAAAAGTGCGAGTGAGTTAGTTGAGCAAGGTAATAAGCGTCGAGCACAAATTATCGAAGATGCCCATGCAGAAGGCGAGAAAGAAAAAGCCCGTCTTGTAGCGCAAGGTCAAGCAGAGTTAGAAAGCGAACGTAATCGCATTCGTCAGGAACTACGCGCTGAAATGTCCGATATGGTCATTGAAACAGCAGAGAAACTGATTAATCGCAATTTGGATACTGATGCTAACCGCGATCTCGTTAATAAACTTATCACGGATATGTAAGCGGAGAGCACATTATGTCAGATCCACTAACCATTGCTCAGCCCTATGCCAAAGCTGCATTTGATTATGCAGTTGCTAATCAGGCATTGGAACAATGGGAGCAAATGTTGACCATCGCAGCAACGGTTGCTAGTCAACCAATCATTGCTCAACAGATTGAAGACAGTGAACAGTTTGGTGCTAACGATTCAGCAGCGTTTACTGACATGTTCTTGGGCGTTTGTGAAGGTCTACTGGATGAACATGGCCAGAATCTGATCAAAGTAATGGCTGAAAATGGACGTCTAAATGTGATCGTTCAGGTTGTTGAATTGTTTCGTGAGCTTAAAGATGATTATGAACGCATGGTTACTGCGCATGTCACCACAACAGAGCCATTAAGCATTCAACAACAAGCCAATTTAGTACAGGCGCTGCAGAAAAAATTAAATCGTAGTGTTGAGCTTGATTGCCACATCGATGAAACGCTAATAGGCGGCATACTGATCAACGCTGGAGAACTGGTGATTGACGGTACGCTTAAAAGCTCTATCAACCGACTCGCAACGAGCCTTCAGGCGTAATAGGTAATAGATATGCAACTAAACTCGAACGAAATTAGCGATTTAATTAGACAACGAATCGCAACCTTCAACGTGACAAGTCAAGCACGTAATGAAGGGACTATCGTCTCTGTAAGCGACGGTATTATTAATATCAATGGTCTTGCTGATGTTATGCAAGGTGAGATGATTGAGTTACCTGGCAACCGTTATGCGCTAGCACTTAACTTAGAGCGTCATTCTGTAGGTGCGGTAGTAATGGGTCCTTATGCAGACCTTGCAGAAGGCATGAAAGTAACAGGTACAGGTCGTATTCTTGAAGTTCCTGTAGGTAAAGGTTTATTAGGGCGTGTGGTTAATACCCTTGGCCAACCTATTGATGGTAAAGGCGCTATTGATAATGACGGTTTCGCACCGGTAGAAATCATTGCTCCAGGTGTTATTGACCGTAAATCGGTTGATCAGCCTATTCAAACAGGCTACAAAGCAGTTGATGCAATGGTACCAATCGGCCGTGGTCAACGTGAACTTATTATCGGTGACCGTCAAACAGGTAAAACAGCGATGGCGATTGATGCCATTATCAACCAGAAAGATTCTGGTATTTATTCTGTTTATGTTGCGATCGGTCAAAAAGCGTCAACTATTGCGAACGTAGTACGCAAATTAGAAGAAAATGGCGCCCTACAAAATACTATCATCGTGGTTGCATCTGCTTCAGAAGCCGCAGCGCTACAGTACTTAGCCCCTTATGCTGGCTGTACGATGGGCGAGTATTTCCGTGACCGTGGTGAAGATGCACTTATTGTTTATGATGATTTATCGAAACAAGCGGTTGCTTATCGTCAAATTTCACTATTGCTTAAGCGCCCACCGGGTCGTGAAGCCTTCCCTGGTGATGTGTTCTACCTTCACTCACGTCTACTAGAGCGTGCATCACGTGTAAATGCTAACTATGTTGAGCGTTTCACTAATGGTGAAGTAACAGGTAAAACTGGTTCATTAACTGCGCTACCAATTATCGAAACTCAAGCGGGTGACGTATCAGCATTCGTACCCACTAACGTAATTTCGATTACTGATGGCCAGATCTTCTTGCAGACTAACTTGTTTAACGCGGGTTTACGTCCAGCAGTTGACCCAGGTATTTCAGTCTCGCGTGTTGGTGGTGCAGCTCAGACTAAAATTATCAAGAAGCTGTCAGGCGGTATTCGTACAGCACTCGCGCAGTACCGTGAATTAGCTGCATTTGCGCAATTCTCATCGGATCTAGATGACGCAACCCGTAAGCAGCTTGATCACGGTGAAAAAGTAACAGAGCTGATGAAACAAAAGCAATACGCACCGATGTCTGTAGCGGAGCAAGCACTTGCTATTTTCTCTGCTGAAAAAGGCTACTTAAATAACGTTGAGTTATCTCAAATTGGTGTATTTGAAGAAGCATTAATGGCATTTGCTAAGAGCCAACATGCTGAGTTGCTTGCCTCAATCAATGAATCAGGTAATTACAACGATGATATCGAAGCAAGTCTGCATCAGCTTCTAAAAACATTCGTTGATACGCAGTCGTACTAAGTAACGAGAATGCTTTCCGTCCAAACGACGCAGTATGAATGTAGATAGGAGCTAACCATGGCAAATGCAAAAGAGATCCGCACTAAAATCGCTAGCGTACAAAATACGCAAAAGATCACTAGTGCAATGCAAATGGTTGCCGCAAGTAAGATGCGTAAAGTTCAACATAACATGGAAGCTACCCGCCCTTACGCAGAGAATATGCGTAAGGTGATTGGACACTTAACTTCCGGTTCGTTGGAATATAAGCATCCCTATCTTGAAGAGCGTGAAGTAAAACGAGTCGCTTACATCATTATTTCCTCAGACCGAGGATTATGTGGTGGCTTGAACATTAATTTGTTCAAGAAAGCCATGGCCGATATGCGCCAATGGCGAGATCAAGGGGTTGATGTAGATACCACCTTGATCGGTTCAAAAGCAATTTCGTTTTTTCATCGCTTCGGCAACGTAATTGCACAAACATCAGGTATTGGTGATGAGCCAAAATTAGAAGATATTTTAGGCCCGGTTAATGCCATGTTGGAGTTTTTCGACGAAGGAAAAATTGACCGCTTGTTCCTGGTTTACAACGAGTTTGTAAATACTATGGTGCAAATGCCAAAGGTAACCCAACTGTTGCCTAACCCGGAACTTGAAGAGACAGCATCTGAAGATGTGAATAAAGCAAGTCGCTGGGATTATATCTATGAACCTGATCCTAAACCGATCCTCAATGAATTGATGCTTCGTTATATCGAATCACAAGTCTACCAAGGCACCGTTGAGAGTATCGCTTGTGAACAAGCTGCACGAATGGTTGCAATGAAAGCTGCAACAGATAATGCGGGTGAGCTGATTAATGATCTTCAGCTTGTATATAACAAAGCCCGTCAAGCAGCAATCACCCAAGAGCTAAGTGAAATTGTAGCTGGGGCACAAGCCGTTTAAACAGAATTTTAAGGACATCAAATGAGTATTGGTAAGATTGTCAAAGTCATCGGCGCTGTCGTTGACGTTGAATTTGATCAAGATAGCGTGCCTCGAGTATATGATGCGCTTACCTTAAGTGATAGTGAGCATGCAGCATTAGTATTAGAAGTGCAGCAGCAAATTGGTAGTGGTGTTGTTCGTTGTATTGCAATGGGTTCATCAGACGGTCTTCGTCGTGGTTTAGAAGTGGTTAATACTAATGCGCCAATTTCTGTACCAGTAGGTGAAGAGACCCTTGGCCGTATCATGAACGTATTGGGTACTCCAATCGATGAGTGCGGTGAAATCGGTGAAAAGAAAAAATATGCTATTCACCGCGCAGCACCTTCATATGAAGATCAGTCAAACAGCTCTGAATTGCTAGAAACTGGCGTTAAAGTCATTGACCTTATTTGTCCGTTTGCGAAAGGCGGTAAAGTGGGTTTGTTTGGTGGTGCGGGTGTAGGTAAGACCGTCAACATGATGGAGCTTATCAACAACATCGCCAAAGCGCACTCAGGTTTATCAGTATTTACCGGTGTCGGCGAACGTACTCGTGAAGGTAATGACTTCTACTTCGAGATGAAAGAAGCCGGAGTGCTTGATAAAGTTGCCATGGTTTACGGTCAGATGAACGAGCCACCGGGTAACCGTCTACGTGTAGCGCTAACAGGCTTAACTATCGCGGAAAGTTTCCGTGATGAAGGTCGTGATGTTCTTCTATTTATTGATAACATCTACCGTTACACACTTGCGGGAACGGAAGTATCTGCACTGTTAGGCCGTATGCCATCAGCGGTAGGCTATCAGCCAACATTGGCTGAAGAGATGGGTGTACTACAAGAACGTATTACCTCAACTAAAACGGGTTCTATCACCTCTATTCAAGCGGTATATGTACCAGCCGATGACTTGACTGACCCATCACCAGCAACAACCTTTGCTCACTTAGATGCAACCGTTGTACTGTCTCGTAATATCGCTGCATTGGGTCTATACCCTGCGATTGACCCATTGGATTCAACTTCACGTCAGCTTGATCCATTGGTTGTTGGTCAGGAGCACTATGATGTTGCTCGTGGTGTGCAGACAGTACTTCAGCGTTATAAAGAATTAAAAGATATTATCGCTATCCTTGGTATGGATGAGCTATCTGAAGAAGATAAGCAAACCGTATCGCGTGCACGTAAGATTGAACGTTTCTTAACGCAGCCTTACCACGTAGCGGAAGTATTTACCGGTCAAAAAGGTATTTTCGTTTCTCTTAAAGAGACTATCGCTGGCTTTAAAGGCCTATTAAGCGGCGAGTATGATGACATTCCAGAACAAGCATTCTTGTACTGTGGTGGCATTGAAAATGTACTTGAAAAAGCGAAAACCTTATAAGGCTTGAGGAGGCATTATGGCTATTGGCGTTACCGAGAACACGTTCCAGCTTAATATCGTAAGTGCTGAAGGACCGTTGTTCTCTGGTCCAGCTCACGCGCTGGCAGTTTCAGGCTCCGATGGTGAGTTGGGTATTCGCCCTGGTCACTCTCCTTTATTGAGCCGACTAAAACCTGGTGTAGCAAGCTTTGTCACAAATCTGAAGGATCCCGAAGAAATCCTTTATATTTCTGGCGGTATAGTCGAAGTTCAGCCCAATGTAGTAACTGTACTTGCCGATACGGCAATGCATGGGAAGGACATCGATCAAGCCCGCGCTGATGAAGCTCGTCGCGCCGCCGAAGAAAACATCAACAAGCATGCTGATGATGTTAACTTCGCAATGGCGGAAATGGATTTGGCAAAAGCAATGGCACAATTACGTGCAGTTGAATTGACCCAGAAACAGATGCGTCGTTAAATCAGTTGGAATAAAACGCTAACCGTGTGTTATGGCTAAATCACCATAGCGATAACATGTGGTTATTGTCTTATGCTTACTGGTTCCCGTCTCTATAGGTCTCCAGCCTAATACCAAGGGACAAAGTAATAGATATACAGGATGTTATTTATTATTGGTGAACGTAAGTTTACCGTCACTATCTAAAGCCCCTGTTCTGTACCGAGAGCAGGGGCTTTTTTTGTGTTTTTATATCTCTGTATGGATTGATGTTTCATATATTTTCTTTAAAAGAGTAGGGTTATTTCTTTTTAAACTATGATAACTTTTTAAACAAAAGTTTAAAAAGTTTTTGTTTGATAATAAGGTTATGGTGTCTATTTTTATTATATGTAAAAAATTCAAATCACTATATTCATTTAATATAGAATCAGGTTCTGCGACTGTTGCTATTTTTTTTCCGCCACCAGAGACAATTAATTTTAAAAAAAAATCAGTACGCACATAAAAAAAGACATATTTTAAGTCATTATTCTTAATGAGAGTATCAAATAAACACAATGTAGATAATTTATAATAATCTTTAGTTGATGTCACGTGCTCTAAAACTGCAATACTATTGATTTTACCATTAACATTTTTTATATATAAATCACTTAAGTTATCACTGTGGCCATAATTAAAGATTTTGTCATTTGTATATAAATGTATAAAAAAAGCTTCTATGATATCATCTAAATACCAACAGCCGATGGTTATTGGCCATTTATCGTTCAATTTAAAATGTTCATTTTTTTGAATTTCTAAAAACTCACTAATATTATAATTAAGATTATGTCTGTTTTTTGATAATTTAAATGAAATATTATTTGATATTTTAACATTATTGATTTTTTTATATCTGTTTATTTCTACCCCAAATCTTACTTTTAATGATTTTTCTATCATATTTTCATTTATAGATATGCTACCAATTGAGTATATATAAGAAGTAAGCAAATTTAGTTTTCGCATTATTCTTATCTTTTTTTCTAATGAAGGTGATGTTTTTTCATTTTCCCAGCGGCTTAAAGTGACTACATCTAGTTTAGATAAAGATTCATCATCTAATGTTAATTTGTCAACAAGGTCATTCTGAGATAATTCATTGTTATCTCTGTGTTTTTTTATAAGATTGATAAACTTATCTTGCATTTTAATTCTCACATTTAGAAAGAAATTGTTAATATAGTACTGTGTAAGTGTAATGGGCATCGGTCTTTTATGTAATAAAGCGTAGCATTTATTTATAGATTAAATCAAATATGCTATTACAAATAAATATGCTTTATCGGTAAGATATTGCCTCTATTTTAGAGGCTTGTTTTTAATGTGTAATAAGAAAGTAACAAAAAAAGTTATAACTGATGGTCTGATTAATAATCATTTTTCTAATAACTATCAGCCGATTTATAGTGCGGATAATAATTTACTTAATGGTGTTGAAGTACTATTAAGGTTTAACAGTCCTTCTTTAGGGTATATTAGCCCAGATTGTTTTATAAGTTGCGCAGAAGAAGAAAATTTAATTAATGATCTTTTTTTCTTTTCTACGAATCAAGCTTTAATAGATTTAAAAAACAATCATAAATTAAAAAAAATATCTATTAATATCTCTCCAAGTACATTAATGATCCCTGATTTTTATTGTTGGTTGCATGATAAGTGTAAAGATAATTTTATTTCTAATGATAATGTAACTTTAGAAATAACTGAGAATGTTGAATATTTTGAAACAGAAGTATTTTTAGAAAACATCAATAAGTTAAGGATGCTTGGTTTTGGGTTAAGCATTGATGACTTCGGTACTGGATATGCTTCATTATCAAAATTAAAAAATATTCCATTTACTGAATTGAAGATAGATAGAACATTTGTGAAGCATGCAAAAAAAAATAATATAGATAGAAAAATTATTGAGCATTTAGTGAGTTTAACACACAACTTAGGATTAAAAGTTGTTGCTGAAGGTATTGAGGATGTAGAGACATATAATATGATGAAAGAAATTGGTGTTGATTTATGTCAAGGCTATTTTTTTCATCGTCCAGTGCCTATTAACAAATTAATAAATAATGTTATAGATGGGTAGTTAGGCTGGGCGACCGTATGAGTGCCTAGTTTTTCGCCATAGCTATAAAACCGGCACCCAACATAGCTTCTAGCATGGAACTATTCATCATGCAGCGTTTCTGCTTTCCAACTATACTGAGTTTAGTTGGTTCAGCTTGAAGCATATTCAGACCCATATGACGAATACAGGCTAGCTTTTCGGCACCGTGATCTTTATATATTTGGCACGTAATGCTCACATCAAGTACTCAATGAATGGATTCTATACTCCAGTGCTCCCTAATCGAGCTCGAGGCTTATTCTGCTGTAATATCTTTTGTGATGGTATTCGAGATCTAACTTCTTCCCTTTAATAACGTGTAATTTTTAGTCATAATGATACTTTTTAGGTCTTTCCAACGAGAGACGTTGCCCTCAAGCTTATCGCTTCCAAATACATGGCTCTGTCGTGATTCTATGCGGCTATGACCTTTTTCAAAAGTAATGTTATTGGCTACATTTACTCGCTCTGCTGCAAATGCTTTTTCTACCGCTATTCGAAGTTTTCCCTGATTACCTTTGACTGCAAGCAAGTAATTGGCGCCTTTATCAACAATAGCTTTAGCTATCTTCGTTTGAGAAGCCATTGCGTCAATAGTCACCAATGATCCCTCTATGTCGAGCATTTTTATACCTGCTTACCACCGAGACTCAGCCAGTGTTAATAATTTCTCTAGCATTGGTGGTGATTTTGCACCACATTTAATTAGCGTATTGAATATATCTTCAACTCGAAACTGAAAACAGAATTCATCAAGATAACGAGGAATATGTTTTTCTCTAATTGCGTGATATGTCCCTTTTATAGAAATTTTAATGTTACCAATCATGGTATCGACCCAATAAAATGTAGCTTCATATTGGTGAAGCTCTTTACCATTTTTTGGTAATGAACATGAATAATTTCAGCTGCTAACAGACCATTAAAACAGGGTAAACCATCTGATATGATAACGTTTTTTCTTGTAAATGCTTTTTAGCCCAATCTGTAATTTCTTGTTTTTTTAAACAAGAAACAACACTTAGCCGCATATAAATAGGATGACTTTCTTCATCTAAAGAGATCTCTGATATAAAAGGTCACCACGTCCACATTTTCCTTTTTTTTACCTCCAATATATGCATCATCCAATTGCACGATGTTGCCTAACTTTCGATTATTATCATGTTCTTTCATCACTCGCATGAGCTTATGTTTTATTCGTCATGCCCCGTTATAAGAACCCCCTAATTTACGCTTTAGCTCTAATGCTGAAATACTATTTTTATCTTGCGTGATGAGATAAATATTTAAAAAAACAAAGTAGTTAACGGTGATTTTGAATGAGAAAATAAAGTACCTACTGTCAATGATGTCTGATGGTGACATTTATTACATTGATATAATGACCGTGATTTAAGTTCACAATAACTTTGAGAAGCACACTTAGGGAAAACGTAACCATTTTTCCAGCGAATATTAAATAAACGCTCTCTACATTGCATTTCTGTCCCATATATTTGCATAAATTCGGGTATAGAAAAGCCTTTCTGAAATTGTATTGAATTCTTAAGCATAACGTAGATCTTATACTTCAATATCTTGAAGTATAGGAGATAATTTAACAGTGGCTGTTAAATAGTGGTAATCAGGTAATCAGGTAATCAGGTAATAAATTAACAATGATATGAAGGATCAAAAGTAGAGGTCTATCGCATGTTTTTATGGTGTTTCATTTGTACAATGAACACCATAAAAAAACGCCTAATATCAACCCAGAAATCCAAGCTCTTACCGAGCTTTAAACGATGGTAAAGACACTGTTAGCGTCGCAAAACAAAGTAAATATCAATGGCAACAAGAGTGTCAATAACTGTTTAATAACTCGAACTTGCCTTCGTTCGATCGCCTGTTTGCTAAATGCTTTGAGATGTTAAATATTACAATGCGTCTCAAAGTGATCCCTTTAACGAAGTGGAATGTAAAGCAGTTAAGAAAGAATAAGTTGAGAACACGATACAACTACCACGAAAAGCGTTGTAAACGCAAATCCTCGCCTAAAATGTTACCGCGTGAAGTTATTGAATTCGATATTGATGCTAACGAGAAGCAATGCTCTTATAGTGACCATACTCTGCATAAAATCGGTGTGTTAGAGTTTAGTACTCTAGGTAAAGCGATAAAATACACGTAGGGTCAATGGTCGAAATTTGAGCCAGATAATAATATCGCCCGTGGGTCATGGAGCGGATACAGCTAAATGAAAAGTTTTAACATTCAAAATCTATAAATGTCAGTGAGTTGAAATAAATTATAAATATATCAATTCTTATTAACAATTCAAGTAAAGCTAAGCCTATGAAAAAGCTAAGTATATAGCACTTAGCCTTTATTTAAATTAAATCATTTAGGTCTATGATAAAATATACAAGGATATTTCTCGTATATTGCTAGTTACTAATTTCGAGACCAGCATGATGGGTACGAATATGTATCTTTGAATGATTGAGTTTTACCTGATTGAACATCAAATTCTGATGAGTCATTCTTTTCGTTTACATAATGTAAATCAGTTGGGTCACTGTTAACATAACCTAATCCGTAGTAAGAAACATGGCCGAGACTATTGCCGTCAATGGCTGATAACCACTTTACAAATCCTCTTACTTGCGGGTAATAAACTGAGCTAACATAAAATAGACGACTATGTGTTTGTGAACTACTAGTAAGATGCGGTATATTGTCAGAACCAGATGTCCAATTATCTCTACCACTTAATTTTATTTTATTAAAGACAGTACAAACTTTATTGATTACTTTTAGCCAATTTTCCCTATCTTCAACTGTAGTAGTTGGCTTTGACCACTGCAAAGCTTTAACAACAGTAGAACCATTACCAACTTGCAGTTTTGAAAGGCTATTAATCTCTGTAGGTGACAGCCCTGCTATTTCCATAATATGATTTGTTAAAGCAAGCGTAAACTTTTCAGTTTTCCAACCTTTGATAGGGATTACACAACCAAGAGCATCAGCTTGTTGCGGTTCAGTAACATCTGAAGGGCAGGTTGATATACCTAATATGACTTTTGTGGTGGAAGTTGGCGCAATAGGATCAGATAGACGGAGAGTAACGTTAACAGCATCGTCAATATTGCCTGGCTTTTTAGTGATCTTAATAGAATTACTAGCTATTGTTACCTTAATAAAATTATCAGCAAGCGCAGGATCTATTAAAGTACCATTAACATTTATAGCTTCTACTTCATAACTTAAGTCGTACTTACTTGGAGCTAGAAAAATAGAATCACCAGAGGCGCTTTTAGCAGTTAAATAGACCTTCGTTGTTTGATTATATTTAGCTGGATAGTATTCTTCTGCAAAAGTCCAAGAGCGCGGAGTGATAGTATCGGTACATGAAAAGTAACCATCAGTAGAAGAAGTGTCTTCAATTCCTGAATCAAGACTTATTGCAGTACCATCAATAGTTACATAAGGCTGTCCGCTATGCCATAAATATTTAGTTCTAAAAACTGATTTATCGCCTAATACATTAATTCGCATTTGCTCTAATTCTGTAAATGACGCTGTTCTCATCCCTTTAGTCGTACAATATGCATCTGCTAAAATGTGATCAAACGTTGGATATGTTCCAGTAATGCCTGTTGTTCCATTCTCTTTAAATACATTTGTAAATGTACCATTTATTTCTGATAATTGTGGAGTTGTTAGTGGTGGCGTGAAAATCAGTTTTTGGATGTCATCTATTATCGTTTCATATGGTGAGACAGTAAAAGATAATCTACCGATACCATAGCCACCATTATGATCAGAAATAATATAAGTCAGAACCTCAGTTCCAATTTCATTTGGAGTATAAATAAAAGAATGGCTAGAATCGATTTTTATTGTACCTAAGAATGTTTTAACATTGATTAATTGGAGTGTATCGGCCATATCGGGATCACTAATATAATCAGAGATATCAATATTTACATTACCACTTGTCAAAGGTAGAGGTTCTAACACTCTATCTAAAGCGATAGGATTATGGTTTCCTTTCTGACCTATTGCTATATAGGCTACACCAGGTCTTGCTATATTATTGGCAGGGTCTATCTCAGTATAAAAAATTCTTACCGTACCTGTGGTCATGGTTGGGGCTTGATAAGTTATTGATGAACTATCAGCAGTAACACTACCTATATCTGAAGATGCTGTTTCTCCAGTTAAATATACTGATGTGGGATCAATTTCAAATCCAGACTCAATTAGCAAATCTTTAGCATTCAGTGTTAATAAATCTGATTCAGTTATAGTACGTGATACTGGAGGTAAAAAATCACCTTTAGTGTAATCGTCTGTTACGACCACTTGGGCAATAGCCTCACTTGTTCCGGTATACTTTGAAGATTGTGTTTTTACATGATATTTAAAGCGGCAAACATTAGCACCACCAGTTCTAACTTTAAATGTTAAGCCATTAATATCACTTTTGTTAAAATCGCAGTTATTATCTATATTTTCTATATTCTCTATAATTAACTGTTGATTATCTTCTGCAGTTACTCTTTCTCTCAGGTCGATAACTTGAGTATTTTTAGTAGATGAAAAAGAAAGTAAATCTTGAGCATTTATAGTAATTTTTTTTTGTGGTGATGGTCCTTTATTATCATCACTTTCGCTACCACAACCCAAAAGCACTAATGATAATAAACTAAATATAAAAATTTTTTTTATATTAAACATGTAATCTCACTATCTCATTATTTAATTGATTCGCGATTGTAATAATATTTAAAGCTGTATTAATAGCATAAAAATATATTTTATTTGTTAAATGCTATTAATCTATTTTTTTTGTTCAGTAATATATGTGCCGACTCCACTTAGGAGTCAATTGGTTATGTAATAACTATTACATAACTACGATCATATAATAAGAAACAATAATCATTATGGAGTTAGTCTCATGACAAATAAAAAAAAGCTACTGGTAACTGCTTTAGTATCTACACTAGGTTTTTCTTCTGTATCAGCATATGCAGATGCAGATGCAGATGCAACAATTCCGGTTTCGGGTGATGTTTCATCTGCTTTTCTTGAATGGAGCGGTTTTGCTAAGGTTATTCCTGGTAACGACATCGTAATTACTGGTGCTCGTTCTGGTGCTGTTGAAGATGGTGTTCTAACGGTTAATGGCGATGGTACGTTTGAGACAAAAACACCTATCATTCTAGAGTCTCGTTTGTACTGGGATCAAGGTTCAGGTTCTAAAACTGCTGGCGATTTATTCGCTACAAACTGGACAGTGGATGCTGATGGTATCACTGCTACTTGGGGTGCGAACTCTACAGCAGGTATGGATATTAAAATGACTGATATTGCATCAGGTACAGAGCTAACGTCTACAGCTGGTGCTAACGGAGTTTCAACTGTTACTCTAAGTGTAAACAGTGTATCGCCTGTAACTTCAGCGACGCCTCTGAATTTGCTTGAGCCTCTAGTTGTAAACGCTAATGTTCTAGCTACAGTAGCATAATATTAAGATTAGGCATCATAGATGCCTAATCTTTTATTTTATCCAGCTGGTTAATGATTTTCAGGAGTGTCTTTTGTCTAAAGAAATGTTAATAGTGTTAATGTGCACTTTTTTTGCTAGTAATTCTTTTGCTAAGACTGAATTTCCTGTTGATTTTCTACTCCAAGCAGATGTAACACCATCCGCCGCAGGGTTTAAAATTAAATCAGTTGTGATATCGCCAAATAATTTTACTGTTATTTATGATGAAAGTCATGAACGTTTCCACGATATTAATTCTACATTAACTGTTAATACTGATATACCTTCAAGTCGACTTGAAAGTTTTTATTATGATATTAATCTTGTGGAAAACAATGCTTCTTGTTTACTACATAATGGGAAAACTATTTATTATGAACCGCCAGTATTAGCTATGACTAATAATGTGGGGGATCTCGTCGAAGTGAATAGTCGCAACCCGTTATTATGGCAAGAGTTTGATGATGTTGTGTCTGGAACACAAGCTAGTGTAAAAAAAATTAATCTTTCTTTTTCAAAAATACCTGTCACTGATTTTATTAATAATTATAAATATTGTGAAGGTAAAATGACGCTAATGGTTGGGCTATCGATATGAGAAAAAGTCATCTAGTATTAACTGTCTTTTTTTTATGCCTATACTCGTCTGTGGCATATTCTGATGATTTGAAATATGACAACATCCCTGATGAATTTAAGGAAATGTTTAATGAGGAGAACAAAGTTGTAAAAGTTGTTTTTCCTTCTGGTGATTTTGGAAAACAAGCGTTAATTAGTTCATATAACAAAGTACGGTTGAATAAAAACGATAAGTTAGCAATTGATAATTTCAAAAAGCTATTGAAAAATAATAATATTAAAGAAAAATATGTAAGTAAGATATTATCTGATTTGCTATCTAACGAAGGGATAATGAATACAAATGAGTGTCAAGGAATACCAAGTTCTTGTATTGTATCTACAGATAGCTATGCTTTTTTCTATAATATTGACTCTAATATATTAAGAGTGTTTCTTTCTGAAAATATACTTAAAGAAAAAAAATCAAAAGTAGTATATGCATCAAATATAAATAATAATAATGCATTGATTAATAGTTCTTCTGTTTTTATTAATCAGTATGATGATGATACATCTTTAAATATATCAGATAATTTTGTTCAAGGATTTAAATATGGATATTTACGTTCTGATTTTAATATCAATACTAATAATGATGATGTATTTGATCTCAATGAATTATCTTATAGTGTAAATAAAGATAATACTGAATTAAAAGCTGGATATTTTTCAGATAATAATTCAATGAATGCAACAGATGTAATAGAGTCATTTACAGATTCTGATACTGTTGATATTTCTTTTGGCTCATCACGAAATCTGCTTATAAAATCGAATCAAGCATATAAGAAAGTTAATATTTATGTACCTTCTGCTGGGTTATTATCCATACAAAAAAACGGTACGTATATTAAACAGTATGCAGTAAAAGCAGGCCAGCAAGAAATTACATATAACGATTTACCTTCTGGTGTTTATGAAATTAGAGTTACAGTTAAATCAGGGAGTAATACATTCTTTGATAAAACATATAATATATATAATATAAAGTCAGCAATGTTATCAAAAGGCGATTTTAGTTATCGTATTCAAGCAGGAATGTTGATAAATGGGAATAATGATGAAAGTTATAATGATGGTAGTGATAAGTATATTAACGATTATAATGATTCTCTATATTCATCAGTTAAATTAGCTTATGGCATCATTGATGGGATGACTTTGTCAGGAGCAATTACTCTCTCAGAGAAAAAAGATCTTATTCTACAATCGGCTATTGATTATACGTTTATTGATAGCTCTCAAGTTACTTATAATAATAAAATTTATAGTGAAGGTTCTAGTTTAAATTCAGTAAACTTATATTCTTCATGGATTAATATAGGTTATGAAAAATTTAATTTTGACGATGATGATGAGCTTGCTTGCTTTACTGAAAGTTGCAGCTCTCGAACCAATATTAATATAAATAAGTCCATGTTGTTAACTGGTTCTTTATCGACAGGATTGTACTATAATTATTATAAATATGAAGATGGTAGCAATACATCTATAACTAATAATTATAATTATAATTATAATTCATCTAATAGTTTTTATTTTGATATAACGTATAACAAAAATGATGGTAGAGTTAGTAGATATAACCAATTTGATGATGAATTTCAATTTAACTTCAGATATACAATAAATTTTGATAATAATAGCCAATTATCTTTTAATACGAGTGCACAAGAAGATCAATTTAATGATTTCACTTCTGAATTTGATACTGGAGATTTATTACCTGACGATAATATTTCTTTTTCAGCATTAGCTAGGACTGCATTTGTAAAAGATAGAGATCAAAATAATGATACATCTTTAGATATTATGGGTGATTATCAAAATAATAATTTTGATGCGAATTATTATGGTTCTATATCAACAACAGGAACTATTCAGCAAAATATTGCATTTAATAATACTCAGGTAATTAATTCTGATGGTATTGATTTTACAAGAGAACGATCAGAAGCTTATCTTAAGTTAGATATCAAAAAATCAGATGATATTAAAGATAATGACACATATGGTATTCTTACTATTGAGCAAGATAATCATCGTAAATATGATGTTAATATTAATAATAATAATAAAGTTGTTCCATTAAAGTCATATTCTCAATATGAAAATAAAATTGATACTGAATCATCATCTTTAGAAAATACAGGTAAGAATAGATCCAGCTTTTTTGTTCATCCTGGTAGTGTAATAACGACTAATATGAATTTAACTAAAATTGTTTCTTTTGTTAGTGGTTTTAAAGATATTATTGATAAAGATATTTTAGACGTTGAATGTGTTGGAGAGGGGTGTGTTGATGTTGAAAATATTGACGGTAACATTTTTAAAATTGCAGTTAGATCTGGGCAGCCTTTTGTTTTAAAGAATAAAGAAAAAGTATTAACTTGTTTAACACCTCAAGTTCGAGATATTAGTGTTCTAAATATAGGTATAAATTACTGCATTCCTAATAATGAAGATAATCAAGAATTAGTAATGAAAGATCCTCAAACAGGTAAAGACATGCGTTATGTTTATTTAGGAATTTTTGAAACTAAAAATAAATGGCGTTATGCGTCTTTAGATAAAGACAGTCAATATAATATTATTGAGAAAAAGTTTGGGGATGATAAAAATTTAGTTTACGTATCTTATGATCAAGAGCAAATAGCTAGTAACGATATAAAAGAAAAGTTTCATAATGTTATGCTAACTGCTGACGTTCCGAAAGATACAATTTCAAATTACGTATTATTATTGAATGAAAAGTGGAATTAGAAATGAAAAAATTGATATTATTAGTGTTATTATTTCCTTCAATATCACATGCAATTGCTATTGATACGATGCTAAAAGTTTCTGATGAACATGGTGCAGGCGTTTATACAGTTACAAATAATCAAGCTGATCCTGCATTTGTTAATGTTAAGTTGTCTAAGGTTGAAGTTAAAAGTGGCAAGGTGGTTAAAACACCTTATACAAAATCTAATTTATTAGAGTGGGATGCAACATTAACTCAAAATAAATTTATTCTTGACCCCCTAATGGCGAAAAAAGTAGGTGTGAGAGCATTATGTGCTGAAGGCTGTAATCCTGATCACGATACTATTTTTGCTGTTCAATTTACACCGACACCTTATTCTAAAAATGGGAAAATGAAAGGTGTTGCTATAAGTTATGGCTATGAAAGCATATTTGTTATTCCTGCTAAGAATAAAAAAATATCATATTCAATTGAAAAAAAGAATGAATATGCACTACTTGAAAATACAAGTAATACAACTTTAGAAGTATTTTTTAATCAATGTTCTGCTATGTTTAAAGCAGATTGCAGTACTAAAGTTATTATGCTTCCAGGGAAAATAAGAAAACTATTATTACCTAAAAATGCAAGAAAAGGCATGATTGATGTATTTATTTCATCAATTGATGATACTTTTTATAAAAAAGAGGTTGTTGCAAATGATAAGAAAGTTATTTTTAATAAAGTTATTAAATAATAAAAAACTTTTATTATTAATAGCGATGTATTCTTCAAATTGTTTTTCTTTTATTCTCGATGGTGAACTGACAGGTAGTGATCTTAAATTTAAAAATGTAGTTTCTAGTGTTTCCTCTGCTAGTTATAAAACATTAGCTAGCTGGGAGCCTGAAACTAACTTATTACCAGCAACTTCTTGGTCTCCGGGGTTTAAATACGAGAGTAAAAATATCAGCTTGGTAGGGCCTAGTGGTGTAAAAGTCAATATCAGTGATGCAATTACGATTGTTGGCCTTGAATATAAAGCAAGCAATACATTAAAGGAGGACACTTTAAAATCACCAATAACTAAATGTGATTCGTTTGGAATTAGTGGTAGTACTACTTTTGTTGTTAATTCAACGAGTTCTACTGTATGTTCTGGTTCTGTTTTAAAAAGTAATAATGCAATGCCTTATCATTTTATTCGGCCTATATTATCTATCGATAAAACGAAAATAATTGATGCTTTTGATAATTTACCTACAGCTGATAGACGAGAAGGTATATATAGTTTTAATTTTGGATTTACATATCCTTATGGTTTTGTTATGCCTTTATCTGGAGTCCAGACGTGGCAAAATAAATTTAAAAACTTAGTGATTAATATAAATTATAAACCAGGCTATTTGATGGATGTTCGATTAGAAAAGCCTGGTATACACAAGTTTGATTTTGATATTAGTAAAAAAGACAGTGCTTTTCTTGAAGGGATTGCAATGTTTAATGTTATTGCAACCGGGTCTTTTTCTACTGGGTTAGTCTTAAATATACCTACGGGTAATAATTTTAATTTAAAGCATATTAACGGAAAGTTAGGTGCTGTAGATATTCCATTAAATATTGTTTGTCCTAAATGTGATGTTCAAGAGCTAGTAAAAGATGGTAAAGAGCAAGTATCAAGGACTAAAATTAAAGTTAGCGGCTCTAAAGTTAAATTACCAATTTTAGTTAAAATAAAAAAAGAAAGGCAAGATGTGGCCCTTGGACGATATTATGGTAATTTTACATTTACTTTTGGGTTAGATATATAATTAAGTTTATTTTTATTTAAATACGACTAGTAGATATTGTTCTCTATGAATTATTTATAGTTAATACTTTCAAATGAATACCTTTTAGGTAACGGTGTGTCAATAAAAAAGCATCAATTAAGAAAGCGAGTAAATAAAAGATTCCAAGCGGCCTATGATACGTATGGGTATTTATCTTTATGTTCTATTGTTAATTCAAATTTAATGAAAAATAGAAAGCAAAGAAATATAATAAAGCCTAAAAAAATATATTTATTTGAGCAGTATGAAGAAAATAAAAAAAATATTAAATTATTACCTCAGCAAGTAAAAATTTCCGCTTACAAAAAACACTCAAAAATACAATAATAACTAACAAATTAACTAAGCCACAATAAGCAACTAATTGTTATTTGTGGCTGGCTTAGTTGGTTATTAGTGTTGATGTCGGTTTAAAATTAAGAATGGGGTAATGAGATAGCTATTGCTTGTAAATAAGTCAATAAAAGTCAGTATTTATTAATAAAACAATCAATTATGAGTGTTAAGTCACAATTGTGAGCGATTGAACAATGTTTGTGAATAAATATGTAATATTGTTCGGTAAAATCTTTTAAATAGCCACGTAAATACTATGGCTAACTAAAGGATAATACTTATGAAAAAACGCTATATTGTTTTAATCGCTGTTATCGGCATTATTATTGGCTGGATAACGCTAGGTGGTACACAGGCTGTGCTTCATGCCACCTCAAGTACTGAATTTTGTGTGTCGTGCCATACGATGCAAAAACCCCTTGCTGAATATCAAGGTTCAGTACACTTCAGTAATCAGAAAGGCATTCGTGCAGAATGTGCTGACTGCCATATCCCTAAAGATCCTATTGATTATTTAATTACCAAGGTTCGAGCTTCTAAAGACATCTACCATGAATTTGTTACTGGTAAAATTGATACTGATGCTAAGTATGAAGATCACCGCTTAGCAATGGCTGAAACGGTCTGGGGACAAATGCGTGAAAACGATTCTGCTACTTGTCGTTCTTGTCATAGTCTTGATGCGATGGAAACCTATGACCAATCAGCAAGTGCACAGAAAATGCATTTATACGGTAAAGAAAATAATCAAACCTGCATAGATTGTCATAAAGGTGTAGCCCACTTTGCACCACAAGCTACGTTGGATACCTCCGCTTTTGATCACCTTTTTGACATGGCTAAAAATACTAAACCTGATGCAGTCAAAGTTTATCCAATTGAAACCATTAAAATGGCTGATCTTGCGACGATTAATCCAACGGTTGAATTAACTACAGTCGCGAATAAAGATAACCAGCGTACGGTTATGGTTTCTGGTTACCAAATGAAAGGTGCAGAATCTGTTATCTACATGGGTGAAGGTCAACGTTCAATTATCGCGACTTTAACGGATGCGGGTATTAAAGCTTTAAAATTGGGTGAGGCTAAAACTGACGCTTATGGTAATCAATGGCGTAGTGCTGAACTAACGGGCACCATTGATGCGCCTGTTCTTGCTTCTAATCAGCCGCTATGGGATTACGCAGAAGAATTGGATAACGTTTACTGTGCAACTTGCCACGCTAAAATTCCAGCTAATCACTTCACTGTTAACTCTTGGGGCCCTGTTGCAAAAAGCATGGGTGCACGTACAGATATCTCTGAACTAAACCTTGAGATCTTAACTAAATTCTTCCAAAACCACGCGAAAGACGTGGCTACTCATCAATAAGGGAGTGATGAAAATGACAACTATTACTCGTCGTGGTTTTTTAAAAGGCGCAAGTGCATCTGCAGGTGCATTAGCAATCACTTCTATTGCTCCGTTATCAGTGAACGCATCAACACTGGGTCGTACTGATTCTTTAATTTTAACCGCCGGCCGTATGGGGCCATTGCTGTGTGAAGTTAAAGATGGTCAGCTTGTCTCAACTAAAAGTGGTTTAGCACAAACTGTTCCAAATAGCTTGCAACAAACAGGTCCATCACAGGTTTATACTAAAGCACGTGTTAAATACCCAATGGTGCGTAAAGGCTATTTAGCAAACCCAAGTGATCCTCAAGGTGTACGTGGTAGCGATGAATTTGTACAGGTATCTTGGGATGAGGCTTATAAGCTGATCCATGAGCAACATATGCGTATTCGTAATGCTTATGGTCCTGAGTCTATCTTTGCAGGTTCTTATGGTTGGCGTTCTAGTGGTGTCTTGCATAAAGCACAAACATTACTTCAACGTTATATGAGTATGTCGGGTGGTTATGCGGGTCACTTAGGTGATTATTCTACAGGTGCTGCTCAAGTCATTATGCCGCACGTTGTTGGTTCGATTGAAGTCTATGAGCAACAAACTACTTATCCTGTAATTTTAGAAAACAGTAAAGTGGTTGTGTTATGGGGCTTAAACCCAATTAATACCTTGAAGATTGCATGGTCTTCAAGTGATGGACAAGGTCTGGAGTTTTTCCATCAACTTAAGAAATCAGGCAAAACTGTTATTATCATTGACCCAATGCGTTCAGAAACCGCTGAATTTTTTGGTGATAAAGCACAATGGATTGCACCTAATCCGCAATCGGATGTGGCAATGATGATGGGTATTGCTTATCAATTGATCAAAACACAACAACACGATACTGAATTCCTAACTAAATACACAGTAGGCTTTGAGCAATTTGAAGCCTACCTCATGGGTAAAGAAGACGGCATTGAGAAAACACCACAATGGGCTGAAGCTATCTGTGGCGTGCCTGCAAAACAAATGGAGCTTCTGGCTAAAATCTTCAAAGAAAACCGCACCATGCTTATGGCTGGTTGGGGTATGCAACGCCAGCAACACGGTGAACAACGCCATTGGATGCTAACGGTGCTTGCTTCTATGCTTGGTCAAGTTGGCTTACCAGGCGGTGGTTTTGGTTATTCATACCATTACTCTAATGGTGGTAATCCAACGCGTGACGCTGGTGTATTACCTGCAATGTCGCCATCTTTAGGAACAAGTTCTGCAGGTGGTAATGACTGGGCTGTTCAAGGTTCGGTTACAGCTTTCCCTGTCGCGCGTATTGTTGAGTGTTTGGAAAAGCCGGGTACAGAGTACCAACATAATGGTCATACTCTAACGTTCCCTGAATTAAAGATGATTTGGTGGGCGGGCGGTGCAAACTTTACTCATCACCAAGATACCAACCGTTTAATTAAAGCATGGCAAAAACCTGAATTGATCGTTATTTCAGAACCATATTGGACGGCTGCGGCCAAACATGCGGATATTGTACTGCCGATCACGACCTCATTTGAACGTAATGATCTTACGATGACGGGGGATTATTCTAACCAACACCTTGTGCCAATGAAGCAAGTGGTTGAGCCACAAAACGAAGCGCGCAGTGATTTAGATGTGTTTGCTGATATGGCAGAACATTTAAAACCCGGTGGTCGAAATGTGTATATGGAAAATAAAACGGAGATGGAATGGCTGCGTGATTTCTATAAAACAGCGCAAAAAGGCGGCCGTAATGCACGCGTTCCGATGATGAACTTTTCTAAGTTTTGGGAAGCAAATAAGCTTATTGAAATGAAATGGAACGCAAAGAACGCTGAGTTTGTTCGTTTTGCTGATTTCCGTAAAGATCCCATCATGAATCCATTAGGCACGCCAAGTGGTAAAATTGAGATCTTCTCTAAAACGATTGAAAGCTTTAAGTTAGATGATTGTCCTCCACACCCGGTATGGATGGAGCCAACTGAGTGGATGTTTAATTACAATGATGGTGAATTGCAGTTAATGACATCACACTCAGCACACCGTTTACACAGCCAATTTAACTATGCTGATCTTCGTAAACAATATGCGGTACAGAATCGTGAACCGATTACAATCCATCCTGAAGATGCCAAAGCTCGTGGTATTAAAGACGGTGATTTGGTTCGCGCTTATAACCAGCGTGGTCAAGTTTTAGTTGGTGCTTTTGTTTCTGATGGCATCAAAAAAGGCAGCGTATGTATTCATGAAGGAGCATGGCCTGATTTAGATCCTAAGACGGGTATGTGTAAAAATGGCGGGCCAAACGTATTAACGATGGATATTCCAACATCCCGTTTAGGTAATGGTAACTGTGGTAATTCTGGTGTAGTGAAAATTGAGAAATTCACAGGTGTAGCTCCAACATTAACGGCGTTTACACCACCTAAAAACGGTTAGTTAATAGTGTAACGTGACTTAAAAAGCCGAGTATTCATACTCGGCTTTTTTTATAAATAGTTAATAAAAAAGATATTTCTAATTGCGCTGTACTAATTCTAATTCAGCTAATTCTTTTTTTAATCTGTTTAATTGTGCTTTTTTCTTTTTGATTAAATTAGGCTGTTGATTGATTGCTTCTATTTTTTCTAATTTCTGCTGTCGTTCACGAGCGGTTAACTTATCGTAAATGATACTGTTTTTTAATCTATTCAATCGTTGTTGCTGATATTCACTATCATATTGTTCATTTTGTAATGCTTGCTCGGCTTGAGTGAGTTTATTTTTTAAGGCAAATAATTGTTGTCCTTGATGATAACCCCGTAAAAATAGAGTAGAGGTTGATTGTGGACAAACACCAAGATAGCTATTGCCATTTGAACCAACAAAAAAGCCATGACTTTCAGTACAGTATATTATTAATCCTTGCTGATAACTTGCTTGATATTGGTTAAAGTTAGCATGAACCTTATATTCAGAGCACGCAGAGTTACGTTCATTAAATTGATTAGCTGATGCGCCTTGTGAGCCATCGACATAGCCTAAAGCTGCCCAATTCGCCGCCTGGCATTGTTGTTCATTCATTACGGAGCATGCACTTACCGTTGAACATAATATAAGTGTAATAGCGAGTGATTTTATCGTCATGAATGATTATCTTATAATGAATAAAATGGAGTATTTTAAAGATATAATAATTAAAAGCGATACCTATATTTAACAGTTATAAATATCGCTAATGATTAAAACAAATTCAAACCAAAAGCCGTTTTAATATCTGTTAAAACTTGTTGAGTTTGCTGATTAGCATGTTCAGTTCCTGATTTTAAAACTTCAATGAGATAGTCTTGATTGTTTAAGAAATCAGTACGACGCTGGCGTATAGGCGAAATTAAATCTTGCAGGCATTGTTCTAAAATTTTCTTCGTTGTGCCATCACCTAGCCCACCTTGGCGATATTGTTGCTTTAGTGTTTCGATATAAACACTATCTGGGTGAAAAGCATCAAGGTAAGTAAATACAATATTCCCCTCAACACAGCCAGGATCGTCTACACGAAGATGATTTGGATCGGTATACATTGATTTTACTGCTTGTGAAATTGTCTTACTATCTGCACCTAATGTGATGGTATTACCCATTGATTTCGACATTTTATTTTTACCATCTGTACTCGGTAAGCGAGCGACTTTACTTAATAGTGGTTGGCATTCAACTAAAATATTTTTACCTGCAATAGTATTTATTTTTCTTACAATTTCATTTGTTTGTTCGAGCATTGGTAATTGATCATCACCGACAGGAATTAAGCTTGCACGAAATGCTGTAATATCAGCGGCTTGAGAAATAGGATAAGTTAAAAAACCAGCAGGAATAGAACGACCAAACGCTTTTGATTGAATTTCACTCTTCACTGTAGGATTACGCTCTAAACGTGCAATAGAAACGATATTAGAATAGTACATGGTTAATTCTGCCAGTGCGGGAATGGCCGATTGAAGACAAATAGTGGTGAGTTTTGGATCAATACCAACAGCTAAATAGTCGGCGACAACATTAAGAATATTTGTGGCGACTTTACGTGGATTATGACCATTATCGGTAAGACCTTGCATATCAGCAACGAGAATGTTTTGTTGGTATTGATGCTGTAATTGAACTCGTTGTTGTAATGAACCCACATAATGACCAAGGTGAAGCTGGCCTGTAGCGCGGTCACCTGTAAGAATAATAGGTTGATGTTGATTTGGTGCAATTGAAGCTTGAGTGTTCATATTTTTCTCCGAAAAAGTGCTGCCGGAGAGGTGAGGAGATACGGATAAGATTAGGCGTATTCATTTGCGACCTTCCGGCGGCAAAATGAAATAGAAAGATAACTCTATATCAGCGCCGCTCTATGAAGAACGCCACCAAAAGAAAAGGGGTGAGATAATGCTTGTTATCTTATTCATGCAATAAACCTATCAAAATAAAACAAATGAAACAAGTTGTTTTATGTAATTTATGAATGATATTTTATTGATTGTAAATTTAACTAATTTAGCCATTGAACGTAATATATGAGTGTCTACTTATATAAAGATACTTATATTTAAATATACGGATTATATTGCAGGATTAAAAGTAATATATTGCTTATGCATTTATCTATTTATCTAGTTTCCAATTTATATGTTGGCATTCCTTTGCTCGTGATTTTAATTTCACATCAAAAACCAGCCTCGGCGCTCTTTACGATAGATAATACCTTGGGCTTCTAAGTGTAATAATGCTTGTTTTACTGTTAGCCGGCTGGCATTAAAAATATCACTTAGCTCTCGCTCTGAGGGTAACCGTTTTGATTGCGTTGCAAATAGCCCACGGTCAATTTGTTGAAGTATGGTGTCACAAATTATTAATAGCTGTGATGGTTGTTGTCTACTCATTGTTACCTTTGATTGTCAAAGCTGTATTCATACCGAATAGCATAACAATGGTATGTCATTATTGTGTCATTACTGTTGAGGTTATTGGTTGTAATTAACTAAAAATGATTGTTTCAGCACTATCTTTTATTGGAAAGATATGTTTCATTTACCGTTAGTATGCGTTTTGTTTTTCATATATACATTTCATATGCTGAGCGAGCCGCAACAGCTATTGGTGCTAAGTTTAGAGTAAATAAAAGTACGACCATTGGACTAACATCTTCGTATGATTCTCAGCATAATTTTGGTACATCTGTTGGTGCTAATTGGTCATTTAGCTAAATTTCTCTAATCTTATGAATTAATAGAGAAAAAATCTTTATTTTTGTACGCATAAAAACAGTTAATCATAATTAATGTTTTTGTGTGCGGTAACATCTAAGGCCGTGGTTATTACTCATAATAAGGGTTATTAAGTAAGTCTCGGCTTGTTCATTATGATTATAAAAATAGATCGTATTTTTTATTAACAAAAAGTAGGGATATTTTTACACATATTGACTGCTTTTTTAGCAATTAAATTGATAAATAAAAGATGGTTTAATTTAATTTTCATTAAAAAATAACTAATATTGCTTAAATATTAGTTAATGGACACATAATAAATAGTATTTTATATTTTATTTTTGATCTTTACATATAAAATAAATCTAAAAATTAGCATGCTATTGCTATTTTTATTGTTTTTGTTTTTTCTTTAATTTGTTGATTAGATTAAATAATATTGATGTTTTTTAATTTAATTTACCCTCAATAACTAAATGAATCGGCTTGTGTTGCATAGTAACGGTTAATTACGGCTAGAAAATAAATTTCAACTTTAGTTGTGATATATGTTTATATACTGCCAACTTTAATACTGATATTCGTCTGAATTAAGACAATAAGCATTGTTGATTTTAACATGAATCAAAAAATAGAGATTCAACCGCAAAACACGATCCAGAGTTATATTGATGAAATATCAATAAGTAATCCAGTTACTAATAAATATTCAATGTCAATGACACGTGTGCAATGGCGTATTTGGCTATTAGCAACATTTGGTAAGTTTTTTGAGGGTATGATCGTTTTTATGATGGGGTTAACTCTACCATTATTAACCCTACAATTTCATTTAACAGAGCTACAGAAAGGTATAATTAGTTCCTCGATTCTGTTTGGTATTTTAATTGGAGCCAGTGCTCTGGGGGGGCTATCTGATCTTTATGGACGTAAAAAAATGTTCATTATTGAGATGGCTTTACTCTCTATCTGCTTAATAGGTATGGCTACTAGTCAAACTTATTTGAGTATTTTAGTGTTTAATTTTGGTATTGGCTTGGCTTTAGGGTGTGATTATCCGACGGCGCACTTAATGATATCTGAAAGTATTCCGTCTAAAAACCGCGGTAAGTTGGTTTTGGGGGCGTTTGCATTTCAATCTATTGGTGTTTTGCTGGGTATTTTAACCGGTATCTTTGTATTGACGTATGTAAATGACATCAATGCATGGCGGATAATGTATATTATTGCTTTGATTCCATCATTAGCGATTACGATTGCACGTTTTTTTATTCCAGAAAGTGCGCATTGGCTTTTGTCTAAAAATCGTAAAGCTGACGCTGAAGTGTCATTGAAACGATTACTGCATCGTCCTCAACAGTCGTCTATGCCAATTGAAGAAACGCCGTGTGATGAAGTTGAATTAACCTCTTGGTTACATGGTTATAAACGGCTATTTAAAGAAAAATACCGTGCAAAAACAATTTTAGCGTCTGTACCTTGGTTTATTCAAGATCTTGGCACTTATGGTATTGGTATTTTTACACCAGTGATACTTGCGTCTGTGCTTGATCCACATAAAGCGATAGGAGGCGATGCGTTACATAACACGATTGCTAATACAATTTATTTAGCAAAAGGTACCGCTGTTATTGACTGCTTGTTAATTGTTGGCGTTATTTGTGCGATTATTTTTTCTGAATCTGTTGGCCGTATGAAGCTTCAGATTTACGGTTTTATAGGTTGCGCAGTTGGTTTGTTATGTGCGGCAATTTCAGTGAAGTTGCACGGTGATTATCAAATGTACATGTTGTTTTTAGGTTTTATGCTATTCAACTTTATGAATAATCTAGGGCCTAACGCACAAACATATTTGATCTCTGGTGAAGTTTTTCCAGTGAAAATTAGAGCTAAAGGGGCAGGTTTTGCAGCGTCAATTGCTAAATTTGGTGCTATATTAACGGCTTTCTTATTTCCGATTTTACTGCATGGCATTGGTGTTTTTACGCTCTTATTGTGTTTAGTGGTAACGTCATTACTGGGCGCATGGGTAACACATAAGTACCGTTTTGAAACGTCTGGCAGAAATATTGAGAGTATCTAAACACTGACATCACAGTATATTTGAAGCATCAGTCTATGGCTGGTGCTTTTTTTATATTTAGCCATTGCTGAGTGTTGCTACAGGCTGTATGAATAATCATCAATCTTTATATTTTATTTATATTCTGCGCTTGAAAATATACCCTAACTTTATATTCCCCTTGTTAATCTGCTCACCTCATTAAATGAAACAAGGCTTTATGTATTGCTGTTATAAAAAGCAAACATATATGTAACATGTTATGCAAAATCAAAAACAGTCATTATTAGTACTTACGTGCTTATCTGTTGGGATTGTATATGGTGATATTGGTACTAGTCCATTATATGCCTTTAAAGCGATGTTTAGTGGTACACATGCTCTAGCTATCGATTCTGCCAATGTATTTGGTGTGCTATCACTTGTCTTTTGGACGTTTGTTATTACTGTCTCTATCAAATATTTGGCTGTTGTTACGCGAGCGTCTAAGCGTGGTGAAGGGGGAGTATTGACGCTAACGGCATTAGCACATAGTGCAGCTTCTCAGCACAGTAAAAAAATCATTATCTTTTTAGGTATGCTTGCCGCTGGTTTTTTCTTTGGTGAAGCCATTATTACACCAGCGATGTCGGTGCTCTCTGCGGTAGAGGGAATTACCGTTATTAATCATGATCTACAACCAATGATTATTCCGATTGCCATTACTATTATCTGTGCACTATTTGCGATTCAAAAATATGGATCGGGCAGTATTGGACGTCTGTTTGCGCCTGTCATGCTGTTATGGTTTAGCTGTATAGGCATACTTGGAATTATCAGCATTGTTGCTCATCCTCAAATTCTATTAGCATTAAATCCATGGTACGCATTAATGTTTGTAATTAATCATGGTATCGAGACACTTTTTACTTTAGGTGTGGTCGTGCTGGCAGTTACTGGGGTTGAGGCTCTTTATGCTGATATGGGGCATTTTGGGATTAAGTCTATCCGTCTTGCTTGGTTTTTTATTGTCATGCCCTGTTTAGTATTGAACTATTTTGGCCAAGGGGCATTAGTGCTGTCTGATGCAAGTACTGCGGTGAACCCTTTCTTTTTACTTGCGCCAACAATATTACGTATACCATTAATTATATTGGCAACGTTTGCAACAGTGATCGCCTCTCAGGCTGTGATTTCAGGTATTTATTCTCTAACTCGTCAGGCGGTAAATTTAGGTTATTTGCCTCCAATGCGAATTCATCATACCTCACATCAAGCACAGGGGCAGATTTACGTACCATTAGCTAATTTATTATTGTTTGTTCTTGTTATTACGGTAGTGTTAACTTTTGGTAGTTCAGAGCGCTTAGCCGCAGCTTATGGTATTGCTGTAACTGCAACCATGTTGATCTCATCGATATTTACGTTAGTTGTTGCGCGTCATTTATGGCAATGGTCACGCTTGATGACATTACAATATGGATTATTGATGTTGACCTATGATGCCTTATTATTTACAGCAACAGCATTAAAATTTATGGATGGCGGCTGGTTACCGTTAACGATTGGTTCAATGGTCTTTATATTAATGGTGATTTGGTATTTAGAACGCCAGCGATTGGGATCACTTTTAAAACAGCCATTATCTGCAGAAGCAATGGTGACTGAGCTTGAACAAAAGCCATGGACTCGAGCTTCAGGAACGGCAGTTTATTTTTCTCGAAATGAAGGTCAGGTTCCTTCTTCGTTAATTAATAATTTGAAATATAATGAAATATTACACCAACGTAATGTATTACTAACGTTTAAATACCCAGATCAACCGCGAGTACATCCATTAAAACGAATGGAGGTGACGCAATTATCAGCAACTTTCTGGCAGATGATTGTATATGTTGGTTATCAAGAATCGCCGGATATTGAACAAATTTATACTGTTTCTCGTAGCAATGGTTTTACGCTACATTCGAGTGATACGTTATTTTTTATGTCATCAGAGAGGATTAAAATCAAGCCTATATCATGGTGGCATGATACAAAAGCACGTTTATTTATCTTGCTAAGTCGTAATGCTCTGCGTACATCTGAGCGACTACATGTCCCACCTGATAGATTGATTGAAATTGGTGTTCACGTAGAAATTTAATTCTGTAATATATTCTGATGCTTATCTTTATGGTAATTAATAAAGATAAGCATTTTATTGTAAGTTATATAATATTGAAACGAAATTTTGAAATAATGAGAATTTGATGAATAACGCGTTGTCATGGTTTGATGTAATTAAAACCGGTATTTTGTTATTACTGTATATATTAGTGACGTATTTTGGGGTGGCATTCCGTGATGTTATCATTGAAACTGATACTGCAATGTTGTTGTTATTATTAAATATTATTAGTGGTTTTCTACTTCGTAAGCGTGTGGCATATGTCATCACCGCAGCAAGTATTGTCGCTTTTCATTTTTTTGTTTTACCCGAACACAATTCATTTAAATTTCAAAACTACCAACATATTATTACTTTTTCGGTAATGGCATTCAGCGGTGTGTTTGCTGTGCGGTTAACACAATCTCAGCAACAAAAAATACGAGAAAATAGAATTCTTCGAGCGGAGCTGAACAGTAATTATAATTTAGCTTCTGTACTTGCGGCCTTAAATGAGAGTCATGCCATTGCTAAAGCGTCGATTATCCATCTAGAACAACATTTACATATGCGCTCCCAAATATGGTTATTCTCTCCACAACTGCATTGCTTAACTACACATGAAAATCTCAGTGATACACTCTATCAACCTTTAGTTAAACGATTTATGAGACGCCAGCAGCAATGCGTTGAGTATATTTCGCCTAACTTAAGTTTACATCCATTAGATGGCCAATCAGGTATGTTTGGTGTGTTAGTGATTGAGACATCATCAGAGCAGGTATTTAACCCTATTTTGAGCACTCTTATCAGTTTGTCGTTAGCACGCTCAGAAGCAAATGCAGCGTTAACTGCTGCAAAAGAAGCCACACAATTAGAGCAAATGAGAAATACATTGTTAGCGGCAGTGTCGCATGATTTAAAAACACCATTAGGGGCAATTATTGGTTCTGCAACAACATTAAGTGATACAACACTACGTCTACCTCAACAAACACAGCAAGAGCTTTTACAATCGATTGCTGAAGAAGGCTATAGTTTAAATCGAAGTTTAACTAAGTTGCTTGATATTAGCCGATATAGCATTAAGACACTGATCCCTAAATGTGATTGGGTGGAGCCAGAAGAAGTGATTGGCAGTGCAATTAAACGCGTAGAGCAGTTAATTAAATCACATCCTATTAAATTACGTGGCGATACTATTTTGGTGTCACTTGATTACACCTTAATTGAGCAGATTATTGCTAACCTCATTGAAAATGCAGCGAAATATAGTCCCACTGAAAGTGTAATTGATATTCAAACGAATTATCGACGAGGGCATTTTATTATTGAAATTGCTGATCGTGGCTGTGGCGTCGCACCTGAAGATCGGTTACGTATTTTTGAACGCTTCTATCGTTCAGAACAAGTAAAAGTAAAAGGCACAGGTTTAGGTTTGGCTATTTGTCAGTTAATTGTCACCGCACATAATGGCGAGATTAGCGTACTATCACGAGCGGGTGGTGGTAGTATATTTGTGGTTAAAATTCCTTGTGACAAATATGAATTAACGGATATTTATGAGTAATGAAAATAAGATTTTAATCATTGAAGATGAAGCCCCTATTCGCCGATTTCTTGATATTTTAACCACAGGGCATGGTTATCAGGTTAAAACGGTTGAGACAGCGCAGGAAGGTTTGAAACTCATCACGACTTGGAACCCACATTTAATCTTATTAGATCTTGGGCTACCTGATGCTGATGGTCTCGATTTTACAAAAGAGCTACGTTCATGGACTGACATACCAATCATTGTTATCTCCGCTCGTGATAAAGAAGCGGATAAAGTGCAGGCTTTAGATGCGGGGGCGAATGATTATTTAACCAAACCATTTGGTAGTGAAGAGTTATTAGCAAGAATTCGAGTTGCATTACGGATGAGCGCTAACACTAGCAGTGAAGAGGTGATCCAGTATCAGTTTGGTGATGTTGTATTAAATGTTGCAATGCAAACAGTAACACGTCTTGATGAAACGATTAAGTTAACGCCTAAGGAGTATAAGATATTGACTTTGCTCGCTAAAAATATGGGTAAGGTGCTAACTCATAAACAAATATTAAAAGAAGTTTGGGGTGGTAATTATACTGAACATGCGCATTATGTTCGAATTCATATAGCGCAATTACGTCATAAAATTGAATGTTCACCAGCCCAACCACAATATATTATTACTGAAAATGGGGTTGGTTATCGTCTTATTAGTGATGATTAGGCGGTTTAATAAATACTGACAGTGTTTTATTTATAAAAATTTTATACTCACTTCAAGAATCCTTACATAAACATTAGATTAAAATTTATACCATCAAATTAGCTTAACTAATTGAGGATAATAATGTGTTTATTGAAGTGAAAATTGCTCTTGCCGTGATTCTTTTTATATGGATGTTAACCCGTAGCCTTTGCAACAAAGCAACGTGGTTGCAATTAATTATTGTTGGATTACAGATATTTTCAGTGCTGCTTTTACTTGAATTATCTATTACTCATTATTTTCCTGAGTTTCTAGAAGCTAAATGGTTAATTGGCGTCTTTTTTACTGCAGTTTTTGTAATTGCTGCCGCTAAAGAACGTTATTTAGCTAAGTACGACCAACATGAGATTAACTAAAAATGGGTGAAATTAGCATTGGTAAGTTACTGATTGTAGCTGTGATTTTTGTTTTGTTATTTGGTACGAAGAAGCTGCGTACATTAGGCAGTGATTTAGGTTGTGCTTTACGCGGTTTTCAAAATGCAGTTAAAGATGAGCCACAAGACAAAGATGAAACCAGCGTCGATAGTAAGATCGGCTCAAAATCAGTTAATGATCAATAAAAATCAAATTATTGCTATTGAAAGAGAGTGACATTATTTGAATGTTACTCTCTTTACTATATTCGCTTGACCTTCCCCTCGATGTAACCTTTATGATGCAACTCAAGCATCGTTAATCGTGAATAGAGGTCAATATGAGTTGTTGTAATAAAGCCCCAAAAGGCGGCGCTAATTTAGGGCTATTATTAAAGTTTATTGCGGCAATTTTTGTGTTGTTGTTAATTGTATCTTATTGGCAATAAGGTCAAGCTAATGAGACCTACCCTTGTTATCGAACCTCATCATCGTTGCTGTTATGTCACAGGCCCTGCAGTGAGTATTGAAGCGATGCTAGTAGCATTAAAGGCTAACCAATACATTCGATCCGTAAAGGTTAACTCATCGCATAAATTGCGATTGATTTATGACTTTAGATATATTGAGTTTCAGCAAATATTAGCCATTATCAGTGCCATAGGTGTTACTTACAAAGATGGTTTTTTTCAGCATTTAAAATATCAACTTTATAGTGATGCTGATTTACAGGCACGTGATAACTTAAAGATTACGCCATTTTGTTGTGATAAAGTCGCAATTAGACGTGAAAATTTATAATTTAGCTAGAAATACGCTATTGGAATTTTATATTATTCTGAATAGTATTTTATGGCACTCTCTCTCCGTACGATAAATAAATTCAATATAGCACATTAATTAAGTTGGCATTTTTAATCATCAATGTGATTAAAAATGCGACCGTTCACATTTTTATTGAAGGGTTGGATATACACTTAATTTTATATTATGGCTTTATCATTACGAATAACAGTCGTTATGGTTATCTGTGATCATAAAGTGTGTGGACTATTGTTGTTATACACGGAGATAGAATATGACTGTCGGTAAGTACCTCAGATGGAAAGATTCGCAAGGGAAAGTGTTTCGTCCTGTGTCATTAACGGGCACCGAGTTACTCAATGATCGCACTTTAAATAAAAGTACGGCTTTTACTCAAGAAGAGCGTGATGCTTTTCAATTAACGGGATTATTACCCCCGCGAGTACAAACGTTTGATGATCAACTTAACCGTGTCTATGACGGCTTTAGTAATGCGTCCACTGATATTGAAAAATACCTCTTTTTACGCTCACTTCAAGATCGTAATGAAACCCTCTTTTATGCGTTACTTTCACGTCATGTAGAAGAAATGACGCCCATCATTTATACCCCAACGGTAGGTAAAGCTTGCCAAGAATTCAGCCATCGCTATCAAAAAGCACGTGGGCTATATATTACCGAAGAAAACGTGGGTGCAATGGGTGAGATGTCACGTCATTTTATGGGCAAAGATATCAAAATTATTGTCGTAACTGATAGCCAAGGTATTTTAGGTATTGGTGATCAAGGCGTTGGCGGTATGGGGATCCCGATCGGTAAGTTATCACTTTATACTTTAGGAGCGGGGATCCATCCCGCACATTGTTTACCGATAGTATTAGATGTAGGTACTGATAACCAAGAGCTGCTTGATGATCCTATGTACCTGGGTATTTCGCGTAAACGTCTTCGTGGTGATGCCTATAAACGCTTTATTAAAACATTTGTAAAACAAGTTAAACGCCATTTTCCAAAAGCAGTCTTGCAATGGGAAGATTTTAGTAAAGCTAATGCGTTTGATAATCTGAGTGATTATGAAGACAGCTTGCCATCGTTTAATGATGATATTCAAGGTACGGGCTCTGTTGTCTTAGCGGGTATTTTAGGAGCATGCAAGATAAAACAAGAGCGCTTAGTGGATCAAACCTATGTGATCTATGGCGCCGGTGCTGGTGGCGTAGGTGTTGCTGATCAGATTTATGCCGGGCTACTAAAAGAAGGTTGTACTCATCATTCTGCACGCGCCAAGATTTTTATTCTTGATTCTCAAGGTGTGGTATTTGATGATCGTGATGGGCTTGAAGAGTATAAACGTCGCTATGCTAAATCACGTTCTATTTCTGCTGGGTGGCATGCCGCTGAACTGGGTAAGATCAGTTTAACTGAGCTTATCAATAATCATCCCGTTACCGTATTATTAGGTGCAAGTGGTATCGGTGGTGCGTTTGTGGCTGAAAATATTCAAAAGATGATGGAATATACGCCACGACCAATTATATTTCCATTATCTAATCCCACCGCAAATTGTGAAGCGATTCCTGAAGCAATTTATCATTGGAGTGATGGACAAGCGATCGTTGCAACGGGCAGCCCGTTCTCTGATGTTGAATATAATGGCCACCAATACCGTATTGGACAAGGCAATAATGTGTTTATTTTCCCTGGCGTTGGATTAGCGTCGATTGTGTCGCAAACGGAAAAAATCACTCAAGATATGTTTACCACGGCATCTTATGCGCTTGCTGAGTGTGTGAGTGATGAAGATATTGCTAGAGGTTGTATTTACCCTCGTATTAGTGCGTTGAAAGCAGTGTCTGTTCATGTCGCTCATTCAATTTTAACGCAAATGCAAGCAACGGATGCTTGTTGTCATTTACGAGATAAAGATTTGAAGCAAGCATTATCCGAGCATATGTGGGAACCAGTATACTTACCTTATCGACGTGTATAAGCACATTATTTTATAAAATAGTTAGATAAAGAAAGCCATATTCATGATTGAGTATGGCTTTTTTATTTTATAAATCAACACATTAGTTTTTTATATTATCAGGGGGTTATCCGTTGTTATATCTCATGACTTTATTATGTTATCGAAACGTTTCGATAGTGAAACTGTGAGCCAAATAGACATTTTGGGTCTTTTATTCGCGTTGAAAGCGATCATTCTCACACCTTATCTATTTCGCACTGGTGAAATTATTGAGGCCGTTTATTATTCAAATCGAAACGTTTCGATGTGTTTTTCTGTCACTTAAAAATATCAATTCTAAGACAGAAAATTTGAACGGTATAACGTGTAACGAGAAGGTCTACCAAATGAAAAAAACGACACTAATTAATGCAGAGCTTTCATACCTTGTGGCAACACTAGGACACACAGATGAAATTACTATTTGTGATGCCGGCTTACCGATACCTCAACATGTAAAACGCATCGATCTTGCGTTAACTCATGGCGTACCAAGTTTTCTTGATACAGTGAAAGTAATGTTATCTGAATCACAAATTGAAGGGGTTATTATGGCCGCTGAGTTTGCTGAAGTCAGTCCTGAACATCATCAAGCATTGTTAGCTATTTTAGATCAAGAAAGTACAACAACAGCTAAACCGATTCATATTTCATATTTATCTCATGAAGAATTTAAACAACGTACAGCGCAAAGCCGTGCAGTAGTGAGAACAGGAGAATATACACCGTATGCCAATGTTATTTTCCAAACCGGTGTCGTTTTTTAAATTATTGAGGCAGTGATCCTCGTTTATTTGTTTAACGTAACTAGAAGATATTTGATATGAAAAAGATAGCGGTTATTGGTTCGACTAATGTTGATTTAATTACTTATGGTGATCGTGTTGCTAAATGTGGCGAAACACTTGAAGCTGCTGCTTTTGCCATTGGTAATGGTGGTAAAGGTGCAAACCAAGCAGTTGCAGCGGCTAAATTGGGCGCACAAGTATTAATGGTATCAAAAGTGGGTGATGACCAATTTGCAGCAATGAGTTTAGCAAATTATAGCAGCCAACACATAGATACAAAATTTGTGACTAGAGTGAGTGGTGTTAGCACCGGCGTTGCCCCTATTTTTGTTAATACAACCACATCACAAAATTCTATTTTAATTGTAAAAGGGGCAAACAATTACCTGACTCCGGCAGATATCGATAGCGCAGAGGCGGAATTAAAAACTGTCGATATGATTGTATTGCAACTAGAAGTACCTTTAGAAACGGTTTATTACGCAATTGATTTCGGTCAAAAACACAATATCACTGTTTTACTTAATCCTGCGCCAGCCATTCCTGAATTATCTCTGGAATATGTTTGTAAATGTGATTTTTTTGTACCTAATGAAACTGAACTTGAAATATTAACGGGTAAACCGGTTTCAACGATTGAAGAGATCAATCAAGCCGCGAATATGTTATTTGAACATGGTTTAAAGAATTTGATTGTGACGATGGGATCGCGAGGTTCACTGTGGATATCTAAGACGGGTGAGTATCTTGCTAAACCAATTAACGTGAATGCGGTTGATACATCAGGTGCAGGAGACGCGTTTATCGGTTGTTTTTCACATTTCTTTACTCAAACAGGAGATGTGATATCAGCATTGGAAAAGGCATCTATTTTTGCGGGGCTTTCCGTTACCGAAAAAGGGACGCAGTCCTCTTATCCTTCGATTGAAAGATTTAACGCTTATCAAGCAAACGAAATCTAAAACCAAGAAAAATCATGCTCTTTGATTAGAGTGATTATTTATGGAAGATAAATTATGTTTATTAAGAATAATACAATTCAACATGCTGATGGTTATTTAAATAGAACACCGATATTCCAATTTTTATTATTATCATCAGTATTTGCTCTTTGGTCAGCGGCTGCTGCTTTAAATGACGTATTAATTACTCAATTTAAATCAATTTTTGATCTGTCTAATTTTGCTTCAGCATTAGTACAGTCAGCGTTTTATGGTGCTTATTTTTTAGTGGCTATTCCAGCCTCGATGGTTGTGAAAAAAACCTCTTATAAATTAGCGATTTTATTAGGTTTAGCATTGTATATTTTTGGCTGTTTGATGTTCTTCCCTGCATCTCATGCCGGTACATATACCATGTTCTTAGCCGCCATTTTTTGTATTGCGATTGGGCTATCGTTCCTTGAAACATCATGCAATACCTACTCTGCAATGATTGGTGAGCCTGAGCGTGCAACATTACGTTTAAACGTTTCTCATACGATCAATGCGATGGGCTACATTATTGGTTTATTACTGGGTAAACATTTAATTTTCCAAGAAGGTGTTGATGTTGGTCATATGATGGCAACGTTAACAGGTCCTGAACTTGAAGCGTTTAAATACCAAGTATTACAACAAACATTAGAACCGTACAAATGGTTAGTCGGTGTGATAGCAACTATCGCTATCTTAATTGCGATTACTGAATACCCTAACTGTAAAGCAGCGACAGACAGTAAAGATAATCAGCCATCGTTTGGTGAGACACTGTCTTATTTAATGGGCAATAAACGTTTCTTTAAAGGTATTGCGACTCAGTTTGCTTATGTTGGTATGCAGGTAGCTGTATGGTCATTCACCATTCGTTTGGCGTTAGAGTTAGATCATAATATGGTTGAGCATGATGCGGCTAACTACTTATTGTATGCCTTCATTATGTACTTCTTAGGTAAGTTATTAGCAAACTACTTATTCACTAAAACGGCACAAGAAAATGTATTAATGGGCTACTCAGCAATCGGCTTTCTTTGCTTGATGTATGTCACCTTTATTCCTAATTTCAGTGCTGTTTGGGTTGCAGTGGGTACGTCAGCCTTGTTTGCACCTTGCTGGGCTACAATTTTTGCTTCTACTTTACAATCTGTTGATACACGTTACACAGAAACAGCGGGTGGTTTTGTGGTGATGTCTATTATCGGTGGTGCCGCTATTCCTGTGATTCAAGGTCTACTTGCCGATAATATTGGTCTACAGTCTTCTTTCATTGTAAGTGCATTGTGTTTTGCTGTGGTATTTGTTTACTTCATGAATGAGAAGAAATACAAACAACAATTCAATTTTGTGGCTGCTAAAGCGTAATGTTCTGTTATGACCACTCAATCTTGGGTGGTCAGTTTTTGGAGGAATTAAATATGTTTACCTTACCGTTATATAAAGAAAATTTCACGAAACAGAGAACCTTGATCGCTCAGTCTGAACATTTTGAGATCCATAGCTTTTTATATAATTCAGGTGTGCATGCTGTTGAAATTAAAAATGCAAAAGGGCATTTAGTCGTATTACCGTTTATGGGACAGATGATTTGGGATGCCCAGTTTTTGAATACTGATTTGGGCATGAAAAATATGTTCTCTGAACCAAAGTTTGCCAAAACAGTCGTTGAAACTTATGGGTGTTTTGCTTTTCATGCTGGCATGATTCGTATGGGGTGCCCATCGGCACAAGATGATCATGTATTACATGGCGAAATGCCTTGCGCAACAATGGATACTGCGTGGTTAGAAATTGATAATGATAGTGTTGTTATCAAAGGCTCTTATGAATATGTAATGGGATTTGGCGATCACTATTTAGCGACGCCTTCAGTACAGTTGAATAAAGATGCCAGCCTTTTTGATATTAACATGATGGTGAAAAACCTTGCCTCTGTGAATATGCCGTTGCAGTATATGTGTCATATCAACGCCACATATGTTGAAAATGCAGTGATGACGCAGAATATTCCAGACAGTGCTTTAATGTTACGTGAAAGTGTACCTGCACACGTACAACCGACACCGCAGTGGTTGGCATATAACGAAGGTTTGAAAACATCAGCACCGATTTCAATATTAGATCAACCAGAAATGCATGATCCTGAAGTTGTGTATTGTATGGATGATATTGCTCGTTATGTTGATAAAGCTGTATTTAAGATGCAGATCGATGCTGATAAATACTTGCAAACTGAGTTTGATACCCATGACTTTAATTGCGCGACTAGATGGTTATTGTGTAGTGGTGATCAACAAGTTGCGGCATTTGCATTACCTGCAACGTGTCGACCTGAAGGGTTCTTAGCCGCTAAAGAGAAGGGTACTCTGATTTATCTTCAACCGAATGAAGAGCGTTGTTTTAGCGTTCGTACGGGTATTTGCCAATCGTTCTAAATCGTTATCAATGAGAGTTTACTCTCTCCTAAATGTTATTTAATGATGATAGGAGAGAGTAAAATGGATGCTTTTGATTTTTTATTTTAACGGTTTATTTAACTAAAAATTAAAATCATCCATTTTTGTTATGTTCTACTAGAAAGGCTCATAAAGAGTCGAGGAAAATCCTATGAATAAGTTAGTGGTATTAGGTAGTGTTAACGCTGACCATGTTCTGCAAGTCCCTTCTTTCCCACGCCCAGGCGAGACACTTCATGGCCGTAATTATCAAGTTATTCCTGGGGGAAAAGGCGCTAACCAAGCGGTAGCTGCTGCGCGTTTACATGCGGATATCGGCTTTATTGCTTGTGTAGGAGATGATTCATTTGGGATCAATATTCGTGAAAACTTCCGTATGGATGGCATTGATATAACGGCCGTAAAAATGGAGCCTAATTGCCCCACTGGTATTGCAATGATTCAAGTATCGGATTGTGGTGAGAATAGTATTTGTCTTTCTGCGGAAGCGAATGCAAAGTTAACAGCTAGTGCGATTGAAGCTGATTTAGATCGTATTCGTGATGCTGATTATTTATTAATGCAATTAGAAACGCCATTATGTGGCATCGAAAAAGCGGCGCAAGTAGCCAAAGACGCAAATACTATGGTGATCTTAAATCCGGCACCAGCGCGCGTATTGTCTGATGAATTATTAGCATGTGTCGATATGATCACGCCCAATGAAACCGAAGCTGAAGTGCTTACTGGGGTAACGGTTACTGATGCTGAAAGTGCGCAACAAGCGGCGAATATTCTGCATGCAAAGGGAATTAAAACGGTAATGATCACTCTTGGCGCTAAAGGTGTATGGCTAAGTCAGGATGGGTGTGGAGATATTATTGCAGGCTTTAACGTTGAAGTAACTGATACTACGGCGGCGGGTGATACGTTTAACGGTGCATTCGTGACTGGTTTGTTAGATGGTTTAGCTTTAGAATCAGCAATCAAATTTGCTCATGCGGCGGCGGCTATTTCCGTGACTCGTTTTGGTGCTCAAACATCAATTCCAACCCGTAAAGAGGTTGAAGATTTTCTCGCCCAGCAATAAGTAAACGTAATTACTCACCAAGGATCAATAACATGGCTACGATGAAAGATATCGCAAAATTAGCTGGGGTTTCTACATCTACGGTGAGCCATGTTATTAATAAAACTCGCTTTGTTAGTGATGAAATATCAGAGCGGGTTAATAACGCGGCAAAAGAACTGCATTATAACGGGCCATCAGTGTTGGCGCGTAGTTTTAAAGTTAATCGCACTAAAACATTTGGCATGTTGGTAACGACATCAACTAATCCATTTTTTGGTGAAGTCGTCAAAGGTGTTGAGCGCAGTTGTTATCAAAATGGGTATAGCCTTATTTTGTGTAATACCGAAGGTGATCACCAACGAATGCGCGAGTCGATCAATACCTTATTGCAAAAGCGGGTTGATGGGTTGATCTTAATGTGTTCATCATTAGAAGGTGAACGTATTGATGTATTTGAACAGTATCCTGATATTCCCGTCGTAGTAATGGATTGGGGACCGATGCTGTTTACCAGCGATAAGATTCAAGATAATTCTTTACAGGGGGGCTATATGGCAACCCAATATTTAATTGAATCAGGCCATGAAGATATTGGTTGCATCACTGGGCCATTGATTAGACATCAAGCTCAAATGCGATATGAAGGTTATAAACGCGCGATGAATGAGGCGGGTTTAACTTTTGATGCTAATTGGATCATTGAATCTGATTTTGAATGCGAAGGTGGTTATGATGCCTTTATGAAAATGAAGCAGCATGGCGTGCTACCGAGTGCTATTTTTGTCTCTAATGATATGATGGCATTAGGGGTGATGAATGCAGCTAATGAGTGCGGCATTCGTGTTCCTGATGATTTATCTGTGATTGGTTATGATGATATTCATATTGCTAAATTTATGTCGCCAGCGTTGACGACTATTCATCAACCGAAGTATCGTTTAGGGCAGGCTGCGGTTGAAACCTTATTAACCCGTTTAGATCATCAAGCCAGTGCGACACAAGTGATTCAAATTGAACCTACATTAGTGACTCGAAACAGTGTCAAGATAGTCAATTAGAATAAGTAAATAGATTACTGTTAGATGATAAGTTTCCCCGCTTGTCATCTTTTTTTTATCTTACATAGTATGATGTTATCTCAATAGATTATAATTTAGCTATTGCTATTTCTCTGATAACGCTAAAGGCTAGAATAGCGTACTCAATAAGTGATATTTTGAGAGAAGTGAGATAATTTATGCGCAAAGTAGATGATTCACTTGCTGTCTGGTTGCAGGCATTTAACGATGAATTAGCGGCCTCAATGACTGCTGATGTTGAATTTAGTATAACGAGTGTTCGAGCTGGACTAGAGGCTATAACTCAGACTTTCATTACTGATATACCGCATATTGAGATGATTGCTGATGATATTATTGAGCATGTGCCTATTCGTATTTATCATCCTCAGCCACAAACAGCCTTACCTGTATTAGTGTATTTACATGGTGGCGGGCATGTTGCGGGCAGTCTTGAGATTTATGATCCTATCTGCCGTAAATTGGCTTTAGCCTGCCAATATATAATTGTGGCGATTGACTATCGTCTAGCTCCCGAATATCCCTATCCCGCAGCGATAAATGATGTGTATTTATGCTTACAACATCTTTTTTCTCAACTCAATAATATGGCGGTTAATTATATTCCGTACCTAGCTATTGGCGGTGATTCTGCTGGTGGAGCACTGGCAGCAACCGTGTGTGCTATTACACAAGATGATAAAGTACAGATTAATAAACAAGTGCTTATTTATCCAAGTCTTGATTACACATTGTCTTCACCATCAATAGCAATAAATGGTAATGGTTATTTTCTTCAAAGCAATAAAATGAAATGGTACTTTGATCAATATTTTCAGAATAACCAAGATCGATGTGCAGCCTCACCATTATGGCTACCAATACGCATTGGATTTCCGTCCACGTTAGTGATTACGACTGAGTTTTGCCCTTTGAGAGATGACGGTATCAATTATTATTATAAATTACGTCAGCAAGGCATTAGTGCGCAGCATTATCATATACCTGATATGGTGCATGCGTTTTTAAATTTAGAAAATGTGGTACCACAGCATTGTCGGCGATTGTACACTGCGATTGGAGAGTTTTTAAGAACAGATGAGACGGAATAAAAAGCCGTAAGTAAACGTATTAAATGATTTACTTACGGCTTAGTGGCTGGGAAAGAGTTGTTTCATTATTCAAATATTGACTCTAGTAATAAATATAAACCGCGTAGTAAATCCATTTAACACCTTCCATAGTTTGTATACATTTCATCATTTTCTTCTTATCCAGAATAGTGTGATTGCAAAGTAAGTCAATGGCTGTTGCTGTAAAAAAGTGTATATTGTGAATCCTAATCACCATTTGTTATTAATAAGTAATAAAGAGTTTTTTAAAGTGTATTTTTTTAATATTATTAGATTAGTAATAAAATACATAAGGATAGCCGATGATTCCTCGTCTTAAACGCTTAGCAAGTGCATTTGAACCGTTTATGCTGTTAATGGGGATAGTAGGTCCTTTAGCAACATTACCGCAGTTGTTTAAGCTGTTCTTTTCTCATACAGAACACGCCTTAGGATTATCATTAACCACATGGGTACTTTATGCCTTATTAGCTGCACTATGGGCAGTATATGGTTTTGTCCATAAAAACCCCCCGATTTGGGTTGGTAATAGCTTGGGTTTTTTAATGGATCTGGCAATGGTGATTGGTATTTTTTGGCATACTGGCGGCACGTTCTAAGGCTATGTACGATTGCTGTATGTGTTTTTTTTACCAATGGTCATTGCTTTCATTTTTACATATGTTCAGCTTTCAATTGTGATATTGTGGCTAAAACTGAAGTTATGATTATTTTTCAACCTAAAAAGAGTGATGGTAACGCTTTATTGCTTTCATTTTGTCCAGTACCGTAATTAAACGAAAATTAAAAACGGAAGGATAAAGGAATAATGAAACATGCTAATTTAGCGGTATCTATTGCCGTAGCGTTATCAACATTGATCGTACCTACCTTTGTATTTGCTCAATCTAACTCTGCTTTGATTGTTAGTCATCAACAATCACAATCGCTGGTGGAATATCAAGCATTGCGCCAACGTTGGGCGGCGAGTTTTCTTGGTGATGCCACTATTCCCTTTGATGAAACTTTAAAACAAACTGTTATTACAACTAATAATGCTGCTAATCGACATTGGTCATCAATGTTAACTGCGCCGACACGGACGAGTCTGTGGAGTGATGTGGTATTAGATGATCAAACAGATGTAGGTAAAAAGGTTTTAGGGGCTAATCTTCGAACTTCTTACCAGCGGCTATTTAGTATGGCAAAAGCTTATCGTTTACGTGATGGGTCGCTTCAGAACAATTCAGAGTTGTTAAATGCGGTTATCGATGGAATGACATTCCTGAATCAACATTATTATAAAGTTGGTGTTAAAGAATGGGGTAATTGGTGGCATTGGGAGCTTGGTACGCCCAAAGATATACATAATATTTTAGTGTTGTTATATGATCAATTTCCGCCGCAACTAATGACTGCTTATACTCAAGCAACCCGTTATTTTACGCCAGAGGCAACCCATTTAGGTGCAGGATCTGGCGCTGATGTGTCAAGTAATCCTCATTACCGTTTATCAACAGGGGGTAACCGTACTGATAATACTCAAGTAGTTATTCTGCGTGGTATTTTGGATAACAATAGTACTGAAATAGAAGCCGCTATTGCTGCTTTATCACCTGTATTGGCGGAAGTGACAATCAGTGATGGCTTTTATAGTGATGGTAGTTTTTTACAGCATTATGATATTGCTTATAACGGTACTTACGGTAATGTGTTACTTAATGGCCTCGGTGCACAATTAGATTTGGTTGCGGGATCACCTTGGCAAGCTACTGATCCTGTGCTTAAAAATATTTATCCAATTATTTTTAAAAGTTACGCGCCATTATTAGAGCGTGGCACCATGATGGAGTTTGTGAACGGTCGCGCTATATCTCGGCCAACAGAGCAAGGTCATCAGGTTGGGCATTTAGTGATTGCTTCATTGTTACATTATCTTGATGGTGCAGATCCACAAACAAAACAGCGGTTACAAGATTTAATTAAAACGCAAATTATCCAAGATACCTCCCTCGACTTTTTTACCTCGATCAATCACGTTGGAAATTATCAAAAAGCAAAACTATTAGTGGCTGATTCCAGTGTTAATGGTGAGCAACAGTTACAAGGTTTCTTTAACTATCCAGCGATGGATAGAGTTATCTATCGTGGTGATGATTGGAGTTTTAGTTTAGCGATGCACTCAAGCCGGTTAGGTAATTTTGAGTGTATGAATAATGAAAACAAACAAGGATGGTTTACTGGCGACGGCATGGGCTATCTCTACAATGGTCAGCTTGATCATTATCAGGATTATTGGCCAGCAGTAAATCGTTATCGCTTAGAAGGGACAACTGTCGATAACCAATTGATGTCTGATTGTGGTGGCCAGCGAAATCAAATTAGAGGTGGTCGTCAAACACAAATGGATTGGGTTGGTTCGGTGCGTTTTGATGATATTGGTGCTGCTGGAATGGTGTTTAGTAATTGGAATAACACGCTAACGGCTAAAAAGTCATGGTTTATGTTTGAAGATGAGATCGTGATGTTAGGCTCTGATATTACATCAACTATTCAAGCTGATATTACCACCACGGTAATGAATCGAAAGTTGGCAGGTAGCGGAAATAATACGTTGTATGTTAATGGTAAACGTTGGCAACCACAGTTAAATCACTTATTGAAATTACGAACATTAACCCTTAGCAATGATGAACTTGATGATAGTGATATTAGCTATGTATTTCTAAAGCCAACAACGGTTACTGTTGATCAACAGCTAAGGACTGGAGACTGGAGTGATATTGGAACACGCAGTGGGCAAGTGAGTGCTAACTTTGTTTCTGCTGAAATAGCGCAAACTTCGACAAATGATCACTATGCATACGTCGTTATGCCTAATGCTAATAAAGACGATGTGCAGGACTTTATTGATGAAATGCCAATTAAAGTTCGTCGCAATGATAATTTAGCCCATATTATCATTCATAAAGATGAAGAGGTAACAGCGGCTAACGTCTGGACAGAACAAGGCGTTATGATCACCAAGCAAATCACGGCATTTTCAAAAATGGCACTAATAATTGAAAAAGATGATCGCGAATTAGAGATTGCAGTTAGTGATCCATTACAGACGCAGACAACGTTACATATGAAGTTAACAAAGCCTGTTCAAATTGAAAGTGATGCAGAGCAACGATTACAACTTGATAGTCAAGGCAACCTGATGATCAATGTAGAAGGATTAGTTGGCCAAAGCTACCACTTTGCACTGAAAGTCGTCTCCGCTGATTAATTATTCTGTCATTAATATCGCCGTTATTAAGTTGCAGATTACCGCTACTTAGTAACGGCATTTTTTCACTTTCTATTTCATAAGATAAAATACTTACGTTATCTTTCATTTTTATTCGTTTGTGATCTTTGCCGCTTTAATCTTTCGTTTTCTTTCGTATTATGGGTTATCAGTATTTCGAAAGCATTTAAAAAGGTTAACTATGGCGCTGTCTTCATTTCATTCTCAACAAGCACGTTTCCATATGATGGCTAAGCCAACCAGTTACCGTTGTAACTTAAAATGTGATTATTGCTTTTATTTAGAAAAAGAAACGGTTGTGGGAAATGCTAACGGTAACCATTGTGGCTCTGGTGCTAGTAATACGCTTCCTAGTGCGACAGTTGCAAGTAGTGATCAAATGTCAAATACCACTCTTAAACGGTATATTCGACATTATATTGCAAGTCAAAATAGTACTGATATCGACTTTTCATGGCAGGGTGGTGAACCCACGCTCGCTGGACTGGATTTTTACCGTAACGTGGTTAAATACCAAGCGCAATATGGCGTTGGTAAGAATATTACCAATAGTTTTCAAACTAATGCGGTTGCGATTAATCGCCAGTGGGCGCAATTTTTTGCAGAACATAAGTTCTTAATTGGTGTCTCCGTTGATGGTACGCCAGAAGTACATGATAAATATCGTATTTCAGTCAACGGTAAACCAACTTTTGAGCGAGTTAAAAAAGCCATTGAATTACTTTTAGAATATAAAGTTGAATTTAATATTCTAACGGTTATCAATGATCAAAATTGGCATAAAGGGCGTGAAACTTACCGTTTTTTAACCTTATTAGGGGCGCGCCACTTACAGTTTATTCCTATCGTTGAAGTTCAAGCACAATATCAAGCTAATACTAGTGGTCATTATTCGCCACAAAAAGACGCACCATTAACCCATTTTTCTGTTCCTGCTGATGGCTATGGTCAGTTTATGAGTGAAGTCTTTGATGAGTGGTTACAGCATGATGTAGGTACTGTGTTTGTACGTATGTTTGACAGTATTTTAGCGACATGGCTTGGTTATCCCGCCTCTGTCTGTGTGCAGTCAAAACAGTGTGGTCAAGCGATGGTGATTGAGGCCAATGGTGATATTTACTCGTGTGATCACTATGTTTATCCCGCTAATAAACTGGGCAATATTGCCACCACTGATTTGGTCAAGTTAGCTACCAGTAAACAGCAGCAGCGGTTTGGAAGTGCTAAATCACAAAAGCTTACTCAACAATGTCAGCAATGTGAGGTGCACGGCTTGTGCTACGGTGGTTGCCCTAAACACCGTTTGGTGAGTGTGGCAGGAGAAAAGTATAAACAAAATTATCTGTGTGGCTCATATCAACAGATTTTCCGTCATACCGCCCCTGCAATGCATATGATGAGTCAGGCAATTCAACAAGGTGGAACCGCAGCAGATGCATTGCCTTATTTAGCACAATTACGCTCAGCATAATATTGATTATTAAATTGAATTTTAAGACGTATTGCTGTGTGTTACAGCAGTATATTACAAGGAGTATACAATGAATCTGTCCTCGACGAAGAAGACGGTAATTGCGAGTTTTGTGGCCGCCGCTTGCATGGCCTCTTCTGCTGTAGTAAATGCAGTCCCAACAACAGCCACAGCAAAACAACCCAATGTATTATTGGTGGTTATGGATGATTTGGGGACAGGTCAATTAGATTTTGCATTAGACAGTTTGAATAAAAAAACCTTAGCTGAGCGGCCTGTACCTGTTCGCTACCAAGGTGATTTTGATAAAATGGTCGATGCAGCTAAACGTGCGATGCCAACGGTGGCGAGTTTAGCGCAACAAGGCGTGAAAATGACCAATGCTTTTGTGGCTCACCCTGTTTGTGGTCCTTCTCGTGCGGGTATTTTTACCGGTCGTTATCCAACCAGTTTTGGTACTTACAGTAATGATGATGCACTGCAAGGTGTACCACTAGATATCAAATTACTTCCCGCTCTATTTCAAGAAAATGGCTACAATACAGCCAATATTGGTAAGTGGCATAATGCTAAAATAAGCAGTAAAAATGCCGTTGCTGATAACAATAAAACCCGTGACTATCATGATAATCAGATCCCTGTAACACCAACAGAATATTCACCTGAGAATCGCGGTTTTGATTATTCTTACAGTTTTTACGCCTCTGGTGCTGCATTATGGGATTCGCCTGCGATTTATCAAAATGGAAAAAACATTCCGGCTCCAGGTTATTTAACTCATAATCTGACTAATGAAACGCTGCAATTTATTGAACAAAGTGGAGATAAGCCATTCTTTATTAACCTTGCCTTCAGTGTGCCCCATATTCCATTAGAAGAAGCGTCACCTGCGAAATACATGGAGCGTTTTAATACTGGTAATGTTGAAGCTGATAAATATTTTGCAGCGATCAATGCCGCCGATGAAGGTCTTGGACAAATTGTTGAATTGCTCAAGAAAAAGGGTGAATTAGATAATACGTTGATTTTCTTCTTATCTGATAATGGCGCGGTACATGAATCACCGATGCCAATGAATGGTATGGATCGTGGTTATAAAGGCCAGATGTATAACGGTGGTGTACGTGTACCGTTTGTCGCTTATTGGCCAAAGCATATTCCAGCGGGTGGCACCAATAACACTTTGATTTCAGCATTAGATATTCTGCCAACAGCGTTAAGTGCTGCTGGGATTGCTATTCCAGAAGAGATGCAAGTTGACGGTAAAAATATTTTGCCTGTACTTGAAGGAAAAACAACACAGTCTCCACACCAATACATTTACTGGGCAGGCCCAGGCGCGAAACATTACAGTGAAGAAAATGATGCATTTTGGCATGGTTACTGGAAGTGGATCACGTATGAATCGAATGATATTCCTAAGAACCCAAATTTAGAAAAACTATCTAAAGGTTCATGGGCAATTCGAGATCAAGATTGGGCATTGTACTTCTATGATGATGGCACTAATAAAGTGAAATTATTTAATGACAAGCTTGATCCAAGTGAATCAAAAGATCTTGCTCAGCAATATCCACAAAAAGTGAAGCAAATGAAACAAGCTTTTTATGAGTGGATCAAAGACAAGCCAAAACCTGTTGCTTGGGGACAAGATCGTTACCAAGTGCTAACTGAATCAGCAAAAGGTTAATCACGCGACACCTACTATCGCACTGCAATCATGTTGACGTTATATCAACAAGGCTGTGGTGCGTTATTGTTCATGGAGGATAACAATGATAAATGATACTCAAGCGGCTATTTCACTTTCTGAGTCGACTTTAGATACCCCCCTCGAAGTCTCACTGCAATCGCCTTATATAGCAAAACAAATTCAAGCAACTGAACGTCCCACTATTCCTTATGAACACCCAACGCCAACAATGTACTTGAAGCTATTTAAACAACGACTTGTGCGTTTAAAAATGAAAGCGACAACTTACTCTGATAATGATGTTGCAGTGGCGGCCTGTTTTTCTAATGATGCACTAAGTATTAAAAATAAATGTGATTACTTAGTACGCTATGTTGCACAAGCGTTTGATCATTATGCTGTATGGGATTATAGCCATGCTTATTATCCGGGGCGTCCTAGCCAGCAAAGCGCACGTACTGATGCGATGGAAGGCACCAGTCGAGTGTTACCTACAATAGCAGCATGGGTTAGTCAGCATGGTCCAGTGCCATTAGAAGGGCTAAATGGTCAGCCTTTAGATCTGGTTGCAATGTTACGCAATGCTTTTTTAGCAGGAACAGACCCTCAGCATGCGGGATATTGGGGGGAATTGCATGACTATGACCAGCGTATTTGTGAAAGTGCCGATTTAGCATTAGCACTATGGTTGAGTCGTGACCATGTTTGGCAACCAATGAGTATTACTGAACAAACGCAAATTATTACGTGGTTTAAACAAGTTAACCACTGCCAAACGGTGGATAATAATTGGCATCTTTTTCCTTTAACGGTGCAGTTTGTTATTAAAGCACTAACAGGGGAAGACTCGATTGCACTGGATAAGTACCACCGAATTAAAGAGTTTCATGTGGGTGATGGCTGGTTCCGAGATGGTGCGAAAGGGAATTATGATTATTATAACGCGTGGGGATTTCATTACTCACTCTATTGGCTCGATCAAATAGATTCAAGTTTTGATAGCGGATTTATTCATCAAACTCTTGCGGATTTTGTCAGTCAATATCGCTATTTCTTTACCGCGGAAGGCCTGCCTTTCTTTGGCCGTAGTGCTTGTTATCGCCTTGCCGCCGCCGCACCTTTGATTATGGCTATAGATCAACACAGTGAAGCTATTACTGCTGGTGAAGCTCAACGCGCCTTTGCTACTAGTTTGGAATATTTTATTGGTCATGGTGCGATGCAACATGGCGCGCCAACACAAGGGCTGTTTGATGATGATACTCGATTAGTTGATAACTACAGTGGCCCAGCAAGCAGCTTCTGGTCATTGCGAGCATTGAATATTGCATTATTTTGTGGAGATCGATGTGGTTTGTGGCAAGCAGATCCACAACCATTACCCATTGAACAAAGTAATTTTAATGTGGAATTTAAGGCGATTAATGCACAAGTCATTGGCGTTTTCGAAACGAAAGAGGTGGTAGTGATATTTAAAAATGATTATATCACCGAACAAAATCCATTATCTCGTCGTTTAGAGACCCAATCAGCCCGTTCTTACTGGCTAGAAACTATTTTAGGACGAGCGGAGAGGCCGAAGAATAACTTATTGCGTAAAGGCATTACCTGTTATTCATCCAAAATGTCACATTTCTTTTGATTTCATTTTGTTATTTATTTTCGATTTGAAAGTGTTTATGTGATTCAGATCTTTTTATTTGTTTTTGTTTTCGAATATCATCTAAATCGAAAGTTAACGGAAGGTTTGGGGTTTTTATGTTTTTGGTTTCTTCGCGTGAAATGCTGTTGAAAGCGCAGCTAGGCGGTTATGCCGTTCCTGCTTTTAATATTCATAATCTTGAAACAATTCAAGTTGTACTTGAAACAGCGGCAGAGATGCGTTCTCCCGTTATTCTTGCTGGCACGCCTGGAACTTATTCTTACGCGGGCACTGACTATTTGGTGGGGATTTGTCTTAAAGCGGCAAATATTTATCAAACACCTATTGCGTTACATATGGATCATCATGAGTCGTTCAGTGATATTCGTACTAAAGTAGAAGCAGGTATTAAATCAGCGATGATTGATGGTTCGCATCATAGCTTTGAAGGCAATATTGATCTCACCCGTAAAGTCGTGCAATTTTGTCATGGTTGGGATTGTTCTGTTGAAGCAGAGCTAGGCCGTTTAGGTGGCCAGGAAGACGATCTTATTGTTGAAGATAAAGATGCACTTTACACCGATCCTGATGCGGCAGTTGAATTTATTAATGCGACAGGCATTGATTCATTAGCGATTGCTATTGGTACTGCTCACGGAATGTATAAAGAGCAGCCGCGATTAGATTTTGATCGTCTGGGTATTATTCGTAGTAAAACAGACACACCATTAGTGCTTCATGGCGCATCGGGCGTACCAGATGAAGATGTACGTCGTTGTATCGAACTTGGTATTACTAAGGTGAATGTTGCGACTGAACTTAAAATTGCTTTTGCTGATGCTGTGAAGCAATACTTTATTGAGCACCCTGAAGCAAATGACCCGCGTCATTACATTATTCCGGGTAAAGCGGCAATGAAGAAAATTATTCAAGATAAAATTCGCGTATGTGGTAGCGAAGGAAAAGCGTAATTAGCCACAGACTAGAACCTCTCGCCAGGGATGACACAATGTAATGCCATTTCCCCCTTAAGCAGATCTGCTTTATGTGGCATTACATTTATAACTTTGAGTGATGATGTTTTTTGGCCATGATTGATTTTCATATCTCATCGTCATGGCCTTTTTTCTGATAGCGAATAATGGTTAATAGGTGAGGAAAAATGACATTTCCAACATCAGCAATAAAGCGCAATATCGCCATTTTAGGTGAGTGCATGATTGAGCTGAGTGGCGCGCCTTTTGCAACTCAGCAGCAACGTTTTGGTGGTGATACGCTCAATACTGCGATTTATCTTTCTCGATTGCTTCCTCAAAGTTCTCCTAGTTATATTACAGCATTAGGTACTGATAATTATAGTAATGCCATGATTGATGCATGGCAGCATGAAGGTATTGATTGCCGTTTTGTAATGCGTGAACGCGATAAATTACCCGGTATGTACGCCATTGAAATTGATGCCAAAGGAGAGCGTAGCTTTCATTATTGGCGTAGCGACTCTGCTGCAAGGTATATGTGTGAACATGCTCAGTTTTCACAAATTATTGCGCAATTAAAAGACTATGATTTGATCTACCTCTCAGGGATCTCTTTGGCTATCTTGCCTGAACATGGCAAAATTAAGCTTGTTGAGGCACTAGAAAAGTTAAAAGCTGCGGGGTGTAAAATTGCGGTTGATTCTAATTATCGACCACGATTATGGAATAGCACAACTCACGCGAAGACATGGTTATCAGAATTATACCGGTTGGCTGATATTGCGTTAGTCACCGCTGATGATGAAGATTTATTACGTGGCGAACTGGATACACCTGCTGACATTATTGCTGATCGGTTGCATCGTTTAGGGGTCAGCCAAGTGGTGGTAAAGCTAGGCAGTAAAGGCGCTATGTGGTCACAAGCAGGCCAAAAAGGTAATGTTGATGGTAATAGGATTGATGTTGTCATCGACACAACAGCCGCGGGTGATTCTTTTAATGCTGCTTATCTAGCTGCATGGGCCAAAGGGATGCCAATGATTGCCTGCTGTCAGTGGGGAAATAACCTTGCCGCTCAAGTAATTCAACATCGAGGTGCAGTTATTCCTCTGCAATGTACCCAATATTTAACGGATTTAATGAGTAGTAATTATGATGACAAATGAATGGATTGATCGTTTGCGTGCATTGCGAGTCATGCCTGTAATTCAAATTGAACATGCCGAAGATGCTGTGCCTCTTGCAAAAATATTAGTTGATAATGGTTTACCAGCTGCTGAAATTACATTCCGCACTACAGCTGCCGTGGAATCTATTCGCTTAATTCGTGCCGCTTATCCTGATATTGTGTTATGTGCTGGTACTGTTTTAACGGTTGAACAGGTGAATGCTGCGATTGAGGCGGGGGCTGACTTTGTTATTAGCCCTGGGTTTAATCCAACTACTGTTAAATATTGCCTAGCCAATAATATCAAAATGATCCCTGGGGTGAATAATCCCAGCTTGGTTGAGCAAGCATTAGAATTAGGTGTAAGTGCACTGAAGTTCTTTCCTGCTGAAGCATCTGGTGGTGTGAACATGCTTAAATCATTAGTTGGGCCTTATAGCCAGGTTCAGTTAATGCCAACGGGCGGTGTGACACCTCTTAATTTAGGTGAGTATTTAGCGATTCCACAAGTAATTGCTTGTGGCGGAACATGGATAGCGCCAACTAAGGCAATTGCTCATCATGATTGGGATCTGATTGCCAGTAATGTGCGTGAAGTCAGTGCAATGATAGCTCAAATGAAAGCATAGGGATTGATGATGACCAGTGTTAAACACGTTGCTGTACTTCTTGCAGATGGCTTTGAAGAAGGTGAAGCGGTGGTTTTTATCGATATTATGCGCCGTTTGGATATTAAAGTAGATGTATTATCTTGCATGGAAACCACAGAGCTTAATACTTATTTTGAAACTAAAATCAGTGCTGATTATCTGTTAGTGGATAAGTTTGATTGTACTTATGATGCGGTTATGATGCCTGGTGGACCACAAGGGACTGATAATTTATCAGCAAATGCTAATGTCATTACTTTTTTAAAGCGCCATATTGAAGCCAATAAGTATATTTGTGCATTATGCTCATCTGGTGCAAAAGTACTTGCTGCACACCATTTATTACAAGGCCGTACTTATACGACAGGTGATAAACTGGCTGAAAAATTCGATGATGGTGACTTTGTTAAACAAAAAGTGGTTGTTGATGGTCAATTTATTACTGGGCGTGGTTTAGGGGTGAGCTTTGAATTTGCCTTTACAGTAGCACGTTATTTATTAGCTGATAATCATGAAAAAGTTGATTGGCAAGCAAACCATATCTATTTTGAACATTGGCCGTTAGATAACGCCTAGTGCTATAACGGCAATAGAGATCGAGTTAAGCAAGCCTAGTTAAGTTAACTAGGCTTTTTTGTTGAGGGAAAGCGGTAGTCTTTATTATTGGCATGAATTGAAATTATTCTTGGCGGCTACTGATTTTTGTTCTTGGGGCAAAATAACGGTACAACGTGAAAAATTTGGAATAATTGTCTGGTTAATTATGCTTATTATTTTTTTCTGATTATTAATATGATTTAAGGGCGTAGTGGAAAGACTATTTATCTTAGTTTGTATTGTTTTTGGTTGAAAAGTGTCTGTAGCATTCGCAGCATAAGAAATACAGCTAAGAGCAAATAAGAATAAGTATTTTTTCATTATATACGTTATGGCTAAATTAAAAGCTAATTATTAATTGATGAGTGTTAATGTAAACATAAGGTGAGATTAAAACAATGAGTAGAAAATGATAATTCATTGTTGGTAAAGAGAGGGGGGGAAATTTAATATATCCACATAATTATATGATCATGAAAATAAAAATATAAAATGTGGATAACTATTTAACATTAATGCCGTCATTAATTTGTGTGTAATTGACGAATAATTTCTGCTGCAACTGCTTGTGCAGAGGCTGGATTTTGACCTGTGATGAGATTACCATCGACCACAATATAGCTCTGCCAATCGGGCCCTTTACTGTAATGCGCTCCTTGGTCAGTTAACATATCTTCCAGTAAAAAAGGCACCACAGTACTTAATCCTACTGCGTCTTCTTCACTATTACTAAAACCAGTGACATTTTTGCCCGTGATAAGTGGACTGCCATCAGCATTTTGGGGCGCTTTTAATGCTGCGGGACCATGACAAACAAGGCCCGTTGGTTTGTTATGTTGGTAACTTGACTCAATAATTTTTTTTGATGCGGTATCTTGCGATAAATCCCATAATGGTCCATGTCCACCAGGATAAAATACAGCATCATAATCCGCTGGATTGATTGTTGATAATAGTAAGGTATTGGCTAATTGTGTGATTGCATTAGTGTCGCTTTTAAATCGAACAACAGATTCTGTTTGCATCTCGGGAGTGTCGCTGTTGGGATCTATGGGTACTTGCCCACCGAGAGGAGAGGCTAGGGTTACTGTATCGTTATTATCTTTAAATAGATAAAAAGGGACGGTAAATTCATCTAACCATAGGCCTGTTTTTGCTGTGGTTGTACCTAAATTTTGATGAGATGTTAATACGATTAAGATATTCATATTAGTTTAAGCCCTCGTTTAATCAGTGAGATTAAAAATACATAATTTAATGTCTGTATTAGTTATAGGCTTAAATAATGTGGCTCACAAGCGTAATAATTACTGTTTTTATCAATATAATATCTAAGGAAAGATAATAAATAATGGTTTGAAGATTGGGATTATTACAGTAGTAGTGAATGCTGTTGATTGTCTTTTTTATGGAAAGGTAAACAAAAAGGCCACCGAAGCGACCTTTTTGTAAATAAATGGCGGTCTACAATTAGTCAGCCATTTCCGCATTGTGGTAAACGTTTTGTACGTCATCACAATCGTTTAGTGCATCAAGGAATTTTTCAAACATTGCAATGTCGTCACCAGCCAATTCAGTCATTGTCTGTGGTACGAAAGCAATTTCTTCTGAATCAATGATAACGTCAGCCATTGTTGCAGCCAGTGCGTTTTTCACTTTAAAGAATTCAGTGTGTGGGGCGTAAACAGTGATCTCGCCATCTTCACAAGTGATGTCAGTAACGTCTACGTCTTCCATCATTAGATTTTCAAGAACAACTTCTTCATCAGTGCCTTTAAATTCAAACACAGCTTGGTGTTCAAACATGTGGCCAACAGTGCCTGGGCTACCGATTTTCGCATTGTTTTTAACGAATGCTTGACGAACGTCCATGAAAGTACGGTTGTTGTTGTCTGTTAGACAGTCAACGATAACCATGCAGTTGCCAGGGCCAAAACCTTCGTAACGTGCAGTTGAGTAATCTTCACCGCCGCCGCCTTTTGCTTTATCAATTGCTTTTTCAATAACGTGGCTTGGTACCTGATCTTTTTTCGCTTTTTCGATAAGACGACGAAGCGCTAGGTTACTATCAGGATCCGGACTACCGTTCTTAGCACAAACGTAGATCTCTTTACCATACTTTGAGTAAACCTTGATCTTAGCGCCTTGGGTTTTTGCCATAGACAATTTGCGTACTTCGAACTTTCTTCCCATGAGGAATCACTCTCTTTTACTGTTTTAAACGGTCAATTATGCAAATATTTTACCAGCACCCCTTTATTCTGGCTAGTTAGATCTGTATTTATGCTAAGTAAAGACGTTTTTTTTATTTTTACGTTGAAATATTAAACCAACTTAAAAAAGAGTAATCGGAATACTTATTTTTGAAGCTAAAGATTTCAAATATAGTTTAATTTCTCGTAAGGTAATAAAACAAAGCAAATAAATCCTATATTTTCTTACAATATAAGAATGTCTCTTGTTGTTAGCGCTATAATTGGTTACAAATAATCATCACACAAATTAGAGATAACTTACCTGTGACTCATTCACTAAGCGCTAATGAAAAATTGTTACAAGTGCTGGTTCATATCGCGGCATCAAATGTACCGCTTCAAGCACAGCAACTCAGTACTGAAATGGAAATGCCGATAAGTAGTTTATATCGCTATTTAGCGTTGCTTCGTGATTGGAACTTAATTGAAGAGAATCATGGGCGTAATACTTATAGTGCGGGTCCTGCTGCGTTACAGTTGCAACGTAATTTTGAAATGAATTCACCATTACCTGATGGTGTAAGACCTATTTTAAAACGATTACAACAGCAAACCGGTGAAATGTCAGCGTATATGGTTGCTGTCGGTTTTAATGCACTTTGTGTTGATAGTATTGATAGTATTGATAGTCCTTATGCGTTGCGCTGTAGTTATGAAAAAGGACAAAGTCAGCCATTGATTCGTGGCGCATCGGCTAAAGTTATTTTGGCTTACTTACCGTTAGCTCGCCAATTAACGATTTTAGAACATTATGATATTACCGAACAAACACAAATAGATACGTGGATCGCGGAATTAGATCTCATCAAACAAGATGGTTTTGCTATCAGTACTTCAGAAATTGATGCCGGTGTTTCTGGTGTGAGTGCGCCAGTGTTTGTGGGGAATAAAGTTGTCGGTGCAGTGAGTGTAATGGCGCCAGCAGAGCGTATAAATAGCCGTAAAAATAAAATTGTAATGAGTGTATTACAAGCAGCAAGAGCATTACCACCACAACACTAGCCTGTGTTGTTTGTGCAATGAAAGAGAGGGAAGATTGGCGTATGTTAGTTGATCAATTAAAAAAGTTATTTAAAAATGAGCCTCAAAAGCCGATGTTATACCATCGTAAACATACGCTCATCAGCCCTTATACCCAACAAAACCAACCTGGTATTATGCTTGTTGGCGTTATTTCCGATCTTAGTCTCGACTGGGGACGTGGGTTGCAAGGTGCAAAAGAAGGCCCAGCAAGTATTCGGCGTATATTGCCTCACACTCATGCTCAAACGAAATTACCTTTCTATGATGCTGGTGATATAGAACAAACTAATAATGATCATAGCTTTGCCGCCGTTAGCCAGAGACAGCATCAATTGTTATTGCGTAGTCTGCGTGATGGCCATTTTCCTGTTGTACTTGGTGGCGGACATGAGATATCTATTGCGAGTTATCAAGCTCTGTCTGATTTCAGTGTTGAAGCTATGCCGACGTTCATTGAAGGTGAACCATTGCCCATACTGGCTTCGCCACGAGTTGGGGTGATTAATTTTGATGCACATTTTGAGCTAAGACCATCACTATCATTACGTGCGGGATCTGCTTTTCATGCCGCATGGTGCTATAGCAAAGAACAACAACGCAGTTTTGATTTTCTTGGTCTTGGTATTTGTGATCATGCTAATTCACAAGCAATGTTTAAATTAGCAGAAGATCTGGGTTGTCAGTGGTTACTTGATAATCAAATGACGACGCGTAATAAAAAACATGTTCAAGCACAATTAGATAGTTTTATTGATAGTGTCGATTGTATTCAATTAAGTGTCGATCTTGATGTATTTTCTTCCTCGATTGCTCCTGGTGCAAATATGACGCGTATGCATGGCGTGAGCTTATCGATGGTGGAATGGGCAATCAAACATATTATGGCGAGTGGCAAAGTTAAAATTGTTGATATTGCGGAATTGAATCCAGAATATGATTACGATAATCAGACTGCAAAATTGGCGACTAAACTAATTCAAACCATTGTTCATTTTGTTTAACGCATTTTTATATATGGGTAACAACATGAAATTGAAATTTTTATAATCAGAAAGATGCTTTTTTAATGATTTTGATTAAATAATAACATAAAACTCATTAATTACTGTGTTTCTAAAAAAAAACTTTACAGCAGCCGTGATGATAGGTATTATTCGCGCCATTGGAGAGATGGCTGAGCGGTTGAAAGCACTGGTCTTGAAAACCAGCATACGTTTATAGCGTATCTAGGGTTCAAATCCCTATCTCTCCGCCACATTCTAGAAATTTGATTTGATCGAGTTTCATAAAGAATTGGAGCGGTAGTTCAGTTGGTTAGAATACCGGCCTGTCACGCCGGGGGTCGCGGGTTCGAGTCCCGTCCGCTCCGCCAACACAACGAATCCTCGTCAGAAATGACGGGGATTTTTTGCGTTTGTTTTATGGCTGTTTTTACAAATAATAACGAGGTTATTATCCGTCATCTAGGAAGGGAGGTACGAACTATCCGTGATCTATTCATCACGTGTTTGAGCATTAAAGACGGCTGTGAACATAAGCTAAAACCCATCGAAAACAGTTACTCTACGGCGCGTGGGGAGTAGATTCCCTATCTCGTTCGTAACCTCACTGGTAGGGAATGACGGGGTTGTTCGTCACCTCCCTGTCGAGAATGACGCAAGGTAGTTAACCGCGAATCAAACAACTATTTATTAATCGCTAAATACGCCCCTGCAGCAATCATAATACCACCCGCTGTTTTGTTTAACCGTTGCTGTGCGATGGGTGTCTTAATCACTTTAGCTAATCGTGAAGCGCCATAAGCAACTAACATAATGGCTGACATCAAAGCAATGGATGACAAAACTGAGATTAGGATGATATCAGTGCTGTTTAAGCGGGTTAAATCAATAAATGTCGGTAAAAAAGATACATAAAATAAAATGACTTTAGGATTAGATGCTGAAATCAAAAAACCATGGCTAAAACTTGCGAGTGGTGTTTGTTGAGGTTTTTCCTGATTTGGAATGGATTGATTGTGAGTAAAAGCGGTGATCATTTTATAGCCAAGATAAATTAAGTAACCAGCACCCACGTAACGAATAATCACAAACACTTCTGACCAATTTTCCGCGATAGTCGCTAAGCCAAAGCAGGCTAATTGTAAATAAAGCAGATCACTTGCCACCATCCCTAATGCCATCATGATGCATTGACGAGGACCTTCAACCATCGCTTTGGCGAGAATAGCAAATACACCAGGACCTGGAGTAATCGCAAAAATAAAAATAGCAAAAAAAAAGGCAATTGCAGCTTCTAGTGACATCATATCGTCCTTGTTAATGAATCTTTTTCGCATGCTATCATGCTAACAATGTTTTGCCTTTAAATTTTCAGACATCAATGACAATATTGTTCATTTTCATATAACTTATTGTATTTATATGTTTTTATTTATTGGCTACCGCGGATTTATAATAATTATTATTATTGTTAATTTGAACGTGATAATTAAAGTGCTCCTTTTTGCTTTTTTAATAATCAAACGACACATAAAGCATGGTTTTTTGTGACGATTAGTTTCAGAATGTCGAGCTTATTGCATTAGCAAAAGTTAAGAGTATCACTGCGTGGTTCTCTACCTATAAGTCTTCAGAGGGAAAAGTTCTTGGATAAGCCCAAAATTATATGTGTAGAAGGTAATATCGGTGCTGGTAAATCGACATTGCTCCCTCAATTAGCTGTAGCCTTAAATGCAACCGCCATTTTAGAACCAGTAGATTCTGATCCTGAATTTCAACATTTATTAGGTGAATTTACTCGTGATCCATTTAACGTCGAGGCTCGCAGTAATTTTCAGTGCTATATCACGGCTCAACGTGCAGAACTCTTGAATAATTTGAATCCTCAGGGTGTCTATATTATTGAGCGTTCTTTGCTGAGTGATTTGGTCTTTACCCATGCTTGTATTGCCAATTACAACAGCACAGCTGAAGATATTGCTAAACATATGGCGTGCTATCAACATTTGATTGGTCAGATCAACCAATATCCAACCATTGATTACTGTATTTATTTGAAAACAGATCCTGAGATTGCTTATGGGCGTATGCGTCAGCGTGGACGTGCAGAAGAAATGGGTCTAGATCTTGGTTATATTAGTGATATTGATGCATTTCATGATGCAGTATTGCCACAGGCATGCCGTAAGATGGGAACAACGTTAATTTATATTGACTGGAATACACCACTTGCGATTGCTGATTTATTACCGCAATTGAATGCTGCTGGTTTAGTTATAAACTAACGTCGTGGATCAGTAGTATAAAAATAGAGAGGCTACAGTTAATCATCAACTGTAGCCTTTTTTGTGATTAGCTTTTTAGCATCTGCCAATATTTTTGGTATATATTTACAGCATCACCCACATCATCTGTAAATTCACCATTATTGACCTGTGTATCCGTTGGGAAAATCATTGGGTCATTTTGTAATTCAGTCGGTAAAAATTGTTTCGCTTGTTTATTTGGCGCTGGGAATCCGAGCTCTTCAACAATCTTTGCCTGATTTTCAGGACGCATAAAGAAATCGATAAATTTAAATGCGAGCTCTTTCTGCTTACTACCTTTAGGGACGATAAAGTTATCCATCCATAAAATAGCGCCCTCGGTTGGATAGACAAATTTAAGCTCAGGCATTTCTTTTTGTGCCATAAACGCATTGCCGTTCCACTGCATACCCACCATTGCTTCTCCAGTTACGTAAGGGACATGCGGAGCATCAGAATTATAAACAACAACATTTGAGCGTAATTGACGTAATTTCTCGTAAGCTTGCTTTATTTCTGCTTCATTGGTGCTATTAATACTATGGCCTTGGGCTCGCAATGCCATACCGAACACATCTCGAACATCATCAAGTAACATCACTTGTTGTTTGAAATTGGTGTTCCATAAATCTTTCCAGCTAGTTACCTGATCGGATGTGATCACTTCTGCATTATAGCTAATTCCCGTGACACCCCATACATAAGGTAAAGAGTAATCATTATTAGGATCAAAAGGCTGTTTCATTAGACCCGAATAGATGTCATTTAAGTGATGCATTTTGCTTTTATCTATCTTTGCAAGCATGCCTTCACGAGCCATTTTTTCAATAAAATACGTTGAAGCAAATGCAACATCATAGCCTTTACTATCAAGTAGTTTGAGCTTGGTATACATCGATTCATTATTATCAAACGTAGAGTAATTGACGGTGACATCATATTCTTTTTCAAAGGCTTTGATTACATCTGTCGGCATATACTCAGCCCAGTTGTAAACGTTAAGCACATCATTTGCTGCCGAAACATTAAATGCTGAAAGTGCGAATGCTAGTGTGGTCACCCCTTTGAATATTTTCTTCATGTTATTAATTCCTAATTGACCAGGTAAGTCAGATCTGAGCGCGGATATTAGACAGATGTTTGTTTGTGTCAAAAACAATAGAGTAAAATTATGAACTTAGTCACAGTAATAAATTACTTGTGAAGCCACAAAACTCGTGACATTATCCGCGCGATTTTTAACCTGTATTTTTTTGTGGGCAATTGGAATGTCAATCAACAGTCAATATATCGATAGTTACTACCAAGCAACCGTTAATGCGTTACCTGAACAACCTCTACTAGATCAAGCGATTGAAGCTGATGTATGTATTATTGGTGGTGGTATGACAGGATTAAACGCCGCGATTGAATTACGTCAGAAAGGATTCTCTGTTGTGGTACTTGAATCACAACGGTTAGCATGGGGAGGTTCTGGGCGTAATGGTGGCCAGTGTTTAGTAGGTTATTGCCTAGGGTTACGTGAAGTTGATGAAACATACGGACCTGAATGGGGTAAACAACTATGGGATCTCTCTTGTGAAGCGATTGATATTGCTCGTGATCGAATCGAGAAATTTGATATTGATTGTGATTTTCAACAAGGCTATATCGAGCTTGCGTTGAAGAAAAGCCAAGAAACCGAATTAAAATCTTGGCATGATCTTAAACAGGGTCGTTATGATTATCCAAGTGCTAGCTGGTGGGATAAAGATAAAGTTAATCAAGTAGCGCATACTGAGCGTTATTTAGGTGGACTTTATGATTCAAACAGTGCTCATATGCACCCACTAAATTACACCCTTGGTTTAGCACAAGCAGCGTTAAGTTTAGGGGCGACTATTTTTGAGAACACGCCAGCGATAAAACTGGATAAAGGTAATCCACATATTATCCATACGCCAAAAGGTCAGGTTAAAGCTAAACAAGTTTTATTGGCCTGTAATGCGTATCTTGAGGGATTACATCGTAAAGCACAAAGCGTTGTACTACCTGTTGTGTCTTATATTGGTGTTACTGAGCAATTAGGTGATCGCCAACCTATCAGTAATATGATGGCAATGTCAGATTTAAATAACAGCCTTGATTATTACCGCCCAACACCGGATGGTCGTATTCTTTTTGGCGGTGTTAATCACCCATTCAATGGTGAGTATAGTGATTCAAGTGAGCGTTTACGCCAGCGAATGATCACGGTATTCCCACAACTTGCTGATGTAAAAATGGAATACCATTGGGGTGGCCTATTTGCGGTAACGCGCTCTTACATGCCACAAATTGACCACTTAGGTGATGATATTTATGTTGCCCATGGTTATACCGGTCATGGCGTTGGATTAACCAATATCGCAGGTAAGGTTGTTGCTGAAGCAATGGCTGGTACTGCTGAGCGCTTTGATGTGTTTGCTAAAATTAAGCACGGTTGGATTCCAACGCCTGAAGTTTTACGTAAACCTGCATTAGCAATGGCTATTTGGAAAGCGCGTTTAGAAGACTCTTTAGGTAAATAATTAAAATTTATTTGCAATAAAATACAAAATAATAAATTTATTTGCTATCTTTGGCGGTTAATAGTGAATTATTTGCTTATTTAAACCAATCAGAGAGAGCCTTATGATCGAGCGTCAAGAAACGAAAGCCCGTATGAGTCGTATTGTGAAGCACAATGGTACTATTTATCTTTGTGGCCAAGTTTGTGCCGATGCAACGAAAGACATTACAGAGCAGACACAAACCATGCTTGATAAAGTGGAAACATTACTTGAACAAGCAGGCAGTGATAAAGAGCATATCCTATCAGCAACAATTTATATTAAAGACATGAGTATGTTTGCTGAGATGAATGCGGTATGGGATAGCTGGGTTCCCGCTGGTTATGCTCCTGCACGTGCATGCGTTGAAGCTAGCATGGCTCGTGATGCTTTGTTGGTTGAAATTTCTGTGATTGCGGCTGAAAAGTAGCACTACACTTATTTATTATTGCCAAAGGTCGACAATATGTCGGCCTTTTTTATACCTAAGTAAATGATAAAATTTACCTTAGTATGAAAAATAAGCAATTGATCTTTTTAATTAAAATTTCGCTTTACACGAACAATTAACCTCGCTATCATGCGCGGCATTGGAGAGATGGCTGAGTGGTTGAAAGCACCGGTCTTGAAAACCGGCATACGTTTATAGCGTATCTAGGGTTCAAATCCCTATCTCTCCGCCACATTCTAGAAATTTGATTTAATCGAGTTTCATAAAGAATTGGAGCGGTAGTTCAGTTGGTTAGAATACCGGCCTGTCACGCCGGGGGTCGCGGGTTCGAGTCCCGTCCGCTCCGCCAACACAACGAATCCTCGTCAGAAATGACGGGGATTTTTTGTGCTTGGAGTTTCAAAACTTAGATAATAAATGTTAGATGTGATGCATAAGTGTTAATAGTCAGCCTGTCACGCTGGGGGGCGCGTTGATTTTCGGAATGGCAAGTTCACGTCCGCTTCACAACACAACGAATCCTCGTCAGAAATGTGAGGATTTTTTGCATGTAATAGTTTTAGTTTTACAGTATTTTCCAAAGATAATCATTTAATGAATTGGTGGGTATAATTATATTATAAGAATTTGTTGTAGCTATATAGAGCAGTTTATTAATCTACTCAGCATAGATTAATATTATATTTTTAAATGAATTTTCAAATGATACTAATTCAAAAATAAACATCTTGAATTAGTATCATATATATTAACGTATAAAATTAAGCGTCGTGGTGTTTTCTTTTACCTTCAGTTGTTAAACGAGCATTGCCATGAGAATGCGCACGACGTTTACCTTTACATGTTTTAATATCGCCTTTAGCCATGATAAATAATCCTTTTAATAAAAATGTTAATAACAAATAAGATGCTATCATCTTAAAACTATTATTATTTAATTCAACATGAGGATTAACGAGCTTAAAACATAAGAGTGTAAATATAAGCGGACACTTTTAATCGGTTATTGTCTTATAATTAATATATGTTAAGATATTTGCTTATGAATTATATAAAGTTGCATTATTCGATTATTTTATAGTGATATTTTAAATAAGGAAATATCATTATAAAACGGTATCATTCTTATATACTAAGAAAGTCGTTCAAAATAGTATTATTGTTGCCATCTTATTAGCTGTTCGTCACTCCAACTATCATCAAGTGTTGCATATTGTTGTTCTAGAATATGACGCTTTATTTTTAAGGTTGGCGTCAAAATACCATTATCAATACTCCATGGTTCTTTGATCATCAATACACCTTTTATCTTTTGATGTGATTCAAGCTCAGTATTAATTTTTTGAATTATTGATTGGAGTTTCTTCTCATAACGTGATTGATCAAATTGAGTATAATTGTGGGCGACAGCTAATAAAATAGGTGCGGCCATTCCGGATCCAATTAAACAGACCATTTCAAAATTACCCAAATCCATTAAACGTTTTTCAATAGGGACCGGTGAAACAAATTTGCCTTTCGCTGTTTTAAATGTGTCTTTTTTACGACCTTGAATTGTTAAATAACCATCGTTGTCTAAATCACCGATATCACCAGTATATAACCAACCGTCATTATCAAAACTTTCTTGGGTTGCTTGTGGATTGTTATAGTAACCACTAAATAATCCTTTACTACGAACCAATATCTCTTTATCTGCTGCAATTCTTAATTCAATACCTGGGCCTGCACAACCGACTGTGCCAATTTTATCACTGCGATAGGGATGATTAAGCGTGCTATAGGCAAATGATTCAGTCATTCCCCATGCTTCGGTAATATTAAGTCCAATACTTTCATACCAAGATAATAAACCCGCTGATACCGGTGCGGATCCACAGCCAAGAACCCGTGCCTGATCAAGACCTAATCCTTGTGCTAATTTACGTTTAATTAATGTCGAGATAAGAGGGATTTTAAGTAAAATATTCAACTTTTGTTGTGGCAGTTTATCTTGAATGCGTTGTTGAAATAAGGTCCATAAGCGAGGAACGGAAACAAATATCGTCGGTTGATGCATTTTTACATCATCGATAAAAGTATCGAGAGATTCAGGAAAAGCAACTTGTAACCCTGACATAATTGAAGAGCCAAAGATATAAACGCGTTCGGTAATGTGCGCTAGAGGTAAATAAGAAAATAACCTTTCATTGCTTTCTAATCCAATGTGTTCAATGATTTTTTGCGATGACCATACAAATGCGCCGTAAGTTAACATCGCACCTTTTGGCATACCTGATGTGCCCGAGGTGTAAACGATGGACATTAAATCTGTGTCATGATGCGTTAGCCGTTCAGTTATTGGAGAATGTTGTTCAATAAGAGCATCGAGTTGATATTGGCATGTAGGTGTCTCAGGATAAGAAAAGGCAACTGTCGGGAGTGAAGCGTGGCTGGCTATAACTTCATTTATGGCTGTTGAGCTGTCTAATTTTCCGATAATGATTAATGCTGCATCACTATGGTCAATACAATGAGTAATAGTGTCAGCTCCTGCGGTGGGGAAAATAGGGACACTGACATAGCCCCCTAGCATCATTGCTAAATCACAAATAAACCATTCCGCACAATTTTTAGAAATTAACGCAATACGTTCGCCTGGTTGAATACCTAATTGTTGAAATGCAGTGACGAGACGTTGTGCTTTATCTGCAACACTTGCGTAAGTGTAATTTACAAATTTACGATTAATAATTTGCTTTAAATAAACATCGTCAGGACGTTCATTGGCCCATTTGATGATCATATCAGCAGGTGTTTGCAATTGAGCCATAAGCACTCCGATTGATAAATGGACCGAAATTTACAATGTTACCATAATGTTAAATTTAAGCTGTTATATTTACTATAGTCAAGAGTGAATATACTAGTTAATTAGTCTTATATAGCCTTACAAGAAGAGAAAATAAAGCTAAGAATTTGAATAATAACACTTTGATGAGTTGTATAAATAACTGGGCGTTGGACTTACTCAATTTAGGTGTCTTATGTGACATGAATAAATTGAGTAAGGATATCAGAAGAGAACAATGGTAATTAAGCGGAAATATAACCTTGGGCTTGGGTGTATAATTGTTGATATAACGCTGTATTATTATCTTGAGTATGACAAATAGATAATAAATCCTCAACAAAATAGCCAACAGCTCGCCATTCAATAGCGGCAATTTTTTGTTGTTGTTCTGGGGATAAATCATCATAAATAGATGCAGCCCCAAAATCACCCACCAAAATATTAGCCTTATCGTCAACTAACACGTTGTGTGCGTATATATCACCATGAGCCACACCTTGTGTTTGCATATGACTAATCACGTCGATCATTTGTTCAACTATTGTTCTTATGGCATTAATTGACAGTGTAAATCCAGCCGGAAATGTGTCACGAGTGCACGTAACTAAAGTGGGTGGTAAGCCTAGATTATGATAATGGGCTGGTATTAATGCCATTATTAATGCGAGATAATGAGGTTCGTTCACTTGTGCTAGTGATGCCACTAAATTAGGGTGTGAACCTGTTTTTAAACACGCATTTAATTCGTCTTGCGGGTAGCCATCAGAAGTAACTTGGCCTTTAAAAACTTTAACAGCGATATCATTATCAAGTTGATGTGGATTAGACCGCCATTGAGCTAAAGATATAACCCCTGAAGCCCCTTGGCCTAATACTTTCTCTAATTGATAATCATTTGAAGCGATATTCGGCAGGGTATTATTTACACATTGATGACGATTGAAATGGTTACCAGAAAAAGCCAGCCAAGCTAATTTAGGTAAATCCAATAACTGATCTGGAAATGCAGTTAATGCATTAGCTGATAATCGAATTAATTGTAAGTTAACTAATTGCTTCATCGATAATGGCAGTGCAGTTAAAGCGTTACCTGCCAGTGCTAACTTTTGTAAATGGATACAATTACCAATAGCTTCAGGCAGGCTTGTTATTTTATTATCGGTTAAGATCAACCAGCGTAATTTCTTTGGTAGTGAACGAGCATCAACGGTTGTGATTTTATTGGATTTAAAGCCGATCATTTCTAGATTTGGGCAACAACCTAAAATGGGTGGTAATTCAGTAAAGCAGTTGTTAGAAATGAAAATAATACGTAATTTAGTTAGCTGGCTGAAACTATCAGGTAAATGGCTTAATTGATTATTGGTTAGATCTAACACTTCTAAGCTGTTCGCGAGTGTTAGAATCTCTTCAGGAAAGTGAGTTAGTTGTTCGCTGAGCGCTAAATGTGTGGTGCCTTCAAGTTGGCCTGAGCGTAATTGTTCTAACGTATGCAAAATCGTCTCATTTTTAAATAGGTATAATTTATGATAGCTATTGTAAAGATTTTAAAGGGTTAGATCACGACTACTGTGTAAGTTTACGAATTCATTAAAATCGACGTATAAATTGATGGTTGTTTAAGCAGTAATTCGAGTAAACTGATATAATTCAGCCATAGAGTATGGTTTGTTATCGGTGAATTACCGCAATGTTGTGCGTGTAGAAAATTATCATTGAGGGTAGTGTGCTAAAGAACGTTATTTGTCCAGTAATGCTAGTGTTAACATCAATCAGTTGCGCACGCGCAGAGTCATTATATATTCCAACATCAACTTATTCATTATACCCGCCAACAGGTAGTCGTACGGTGAGTGATGTAATGAACCGTTATTCACCTTTTGTTGAGCCTCGATTAAAACGGTATTTTGATAATGTTGGGTTAACCTATCCACCACAAAATATTGCTTTATTTGCGATGAAACAAGAGCAGAGTGTTGAACTGTGGGCTAAAGAAAAGGGTAAATGGGCTTACGTAAAGCATTACGATATACAAAAAATGAGTGGCCATATGGGGCCGAAAATGCGTGAGGGTGACAAACAAGTACCTGAAGGTGTTTATCAGGTGTCGTTGCTTAACCCTAATAGTCGTTATCATTTATCAATGAAGCTCAATTATCCTAATGCATTTGATCGAAAATATGCGCAACTAGAAGGACGAACGTCTCCGGGAAGTAATATTTTTATTCATGGTAAAGAATCCTCCGTGGGGTGTTTAGCTATGGGGGATTATGCGATTGAGGAATTATTTTTATTAGCTGAAAGAACCGGTATTGATAATATTGAAGTTTTGATCAGTCCACATGATCCTCGAAAAGGTAAATTGCTCGCAGCTAATACGCAACCTTATTGGACTAAAATTTTATATCGTGACATTGAACAACATGCGAGAAAATTTAATCGTTAATTATGTGGGTTTGCCCTAGTTAAGCGAAAAACATTTTGTAATACTACAGCGAACCAATATTCTTGACATGATTACAATCATGTTGAGGGTATTATCGTTGCATAAAATGATTAGAACAGAGCCAACGCATTATGCCCAAGCGTAGTAAAGAAGACACCGAGATCACTATTCAGACCATTATGGATGCTGTCATTGAGCAAATATTGACCTTAGGTTACGATAAAATGTCATATACCACTTTGAGTAACCAAACGGGTATATCAAGAACTGGCATTAGTCATCATTTCCCTAAGAAGCAAGATTTCGCTCATGCCCTTGATGGTCGTATCTATCATCTCTTTGTTGATAAGTTGGATTTGACCGGTGATTTGCAGACATTTGCCACAAGTTGGTCTGCCGCATTAGATGATGAAAGTTTTCGCGCTATTTTACGACTATTATTCCACCATATCTCCTCCGCTGAAACATCCCATGAATTTGCTCATCGTGGCATTGAGCGTTTATTTACGCTTTGTGAGCAACGGTATGGCAAACAAAGTATTGGTGAACTAGAGTGTTTATTAGGACGTTCATTAATTCGATTAGCACGTTAATTATTGCCTATTTAATAACTGTGATTGTTTAACTAAATATTAATAGCCCACATTTTTGTGGGCTATTTTGTTTGTAGGCAAAGTGACATTTATATTTTTGCGCAGCAGAGAGATAATTAAAATAAAGTATTCTTTTAATTATCTGTTAAAATTTATCATTTTAGAGTATGTACTCTATATTTTCGCATTGGCTTGAAAGAGGTTAAAGGGGTAGTAGATGAAGATTAGGCCATTGATGGTGAAGCAACTCACGATAGCATTATTAGCAATCGTACCAACGGTACATGCTGCGCCGGTTAGTTTTAATGATGCATGGCATACGGTTGTGACAACAAACGATGGTCTAGCGGCCGATCGAGCCAGTGTTGAACAAGCACAGTATATGCAAGATGCAGCGCACGATATGTATTTACCTAAGGTCACACTAGGGGCTAATTACACCCGTTTAGATCATGATATTAAATTGTCGCCATCCGATCTTTTTGGTAGTACCTCAGCTTCACAAACTGAAATTGGTCAAGTAATTAATAATATTATATCTAATTCACAATTAAACTCGGCTTTGACATCTAATATTTCTGATCGCGATGTATTTACCAGTTCGATTCGTGCTATCTGGCCAATATTTACTGGTGGTCGAATTAATGCGGCGCAAGATATTGCTGAAGGAAAAACAGACCAAGCAAAATACATGTTAGCCATGCAGCAACAAGCAAAGTTTGAAGACTTATCCCGGTTTTATTTTGGGGTAGTATTAGCAAAAAATGTATTACAAACCCGTACTGAAGTAGCGAGTGGCTTACAACGTCATTATGAGGATGCAATAAAGCTTGAACAGCAAGGACAAATTGCACGGGTTGAACGTTTACAAGCGCAAGCCGCTTACGATAAAGCTAAAGTTGAACAACAGAAGTCTTTACGTGACTTAGAAATTGCACAAGTAGCGCTAACGCAACTATTAAAACAAACTACGCCAGCGATGCCATTAACTGGACTATTTATTAATAACTCATTACCACCAATGTCTGCTTTTGTTGATAAAACTTTAGCCACATATCCTGGCTTGCATATTTTGGATGCCAAACGGAAGCAGGCGGGAGGTTTGATAGATGTTGAGCAAGGTAAATACTACCCTGAGGTGTATTTATATGGTGACTATAACCTTCATGACAGTGGTAGTTTAGCTGCAACACTGGCTCCTGATTGGGCGGTCGGTGTTGGAGTGAGTGTGCCACTGATTGATAACTCTGGTCGTTCAGGAAAATTAAGTGCAGCTCATTCAATGGTGACACAAGTTAACCATTTACAAGCGCAAGCACAGCAAGATCTAACGGTATTAGTTGAAAAAACGTACCGTGAAGCGAAACAAGCATTAGAAGAATATAACGGTCTTGCATCTAGCTTGGCATTGGCAAATGAAAATAGTGTATTGCGAGAAAAAGCCTTTGGCCAAGGGCTATCAACGTCATTAGATGTCGTCGATGCCGAGTTATTTGTTGCCAGTATTAAAACGCAACGTTTAGCGGCAGCTTATCAGTATGTCGCAAGTTTGACGCGCTTACTTGCGATCAGTGGCGAGATGAATACATTCAAAAATTATCAGCAATATCAAGGGATCGAGGTTAAATTATAATGAGTAAGTTAAAAGTAATTGCAGTGGCGGTTCCTGTTATCGCAGTGGTTGGATGGCTTGGTTATACCTTCTGGCATGCTTATCAACCTCAACCTGAACGTATGCAAGGTCAAATTGAAGCCCAGCAATATAATATCGCTTCTAAAGTGCCGGGGCGTATTGATAAAGTTTTAGTACGTAAAGGCGATGAAGTACAACCTGGGCAGTTAATTTTTACTATTTTAAGCCCTGAAATTGACGCTAAATTAGAACAAGCACAAGCCGGAGAACAAGCCGCGGGAGCATTAGCTCAAGAAGCGGAAAATGGCGCTCGTATTCAACAAATTGCGGCGGCAAAAGATCAATGGGGTAAAGCCAAAGCGGCGGCGGCACTGATGCAAAAAACTTATGTTCGTATTAATAACCTTTATAAAGACGGTGTATTAGCAGAGCAGAAGCGTGATGAAGTGTATACCCAATGGCAAGCAGCTCAATATACCGAAAGTGCTGCTCTTCAGATGTATCAAATGGCTAAAGAAGGGGCGCGTGTTGAAACCAAACGGGCGGCTCAAGAAAAAGTAAAAATGGCAGCTGGCGCTGTTGCTGAAGTTCAAGCCTATGTTGCTGATACAAAAATAAGTAGCTGGCATAAAGGTGAAGTATCCCAGGTACTGTTGCATGATGGAGAATTAGCACCACAAGGTTTTCCTGTGGTTAATATTATCGATATTAGCGACGCATGGGCGGTATTTAATGTTCGCGAAGATAAATTAAAAGACTATCAAGAAGGTAAAACCTTTAATGTGATTATTCCTGCGTTAGGGGATAAAAGCTATCAATTAAAAGTGACCCATGTAGCGGTTATGGGGGACTTTGCGACGTGGCGTGCAACCGATACGGCTAAAGGTTTTGATATGCGTACGTTTGAAGTTGAAGCTCGTCCGACTCAGCCTATTCAAGGGTTACGTGTTGGTATGAGTGTGATTGTTGAGTAGTGATATGGTTGTCTATTCAGCAATAAAAAATGAGTGGCAGACTATTTGGCAAGATAAATGGTTGCGTGCGTTAGTGATTTGGCTTCCTGGATTGTTATTTTTGACGATGTGGGCGATCTTTGCGACGGGTATTGCACGTAATTTACCTGTTGGTATTGTGGATCTTGATCATAGCCAAATGTCACGTCAATTAACGCGTTATATTGATGCTAGTCCAAGTATGGCTGTGACGCGTCAGTTTACCGATGATTACACTGCCAGTGCTGCAATGCGTGCTAATGATATTTATGCGATGGTGGTGATCCCTGATAATTATGAAAAAGAGGTTAAGTTGGGTCAAGCACCCCAAATTACTACTTTTTATAATGGTCAATTCATTTTGATCGGCAAGGTGATCAGTGCAGCTATGCTGCAAGTAGAAGGGACCTATAATGCTGGCGTTGAGGCGATGAGGAATATGAGTTCCGGTGCGCCTGTGCCCTTACAAGCGTTAGGGCAAGCGGTACCTATTCGTGCTCAAATAACCCCTTTGTTTAATAGTAATAGCCATTATGGTCAATTTCTAGTTTCAGCGATTATTCCGTCTATTTGGCAAATTCTAATTGTAGCAACGACTGTATTAGCATTGGTACATGAAGCTCGTGGGCAAGGGTTGTGGCGGTGGTTAGTACACACTCCGTGTCAAAAGTTATTGGGTAAGTTGCTCGCATATTCTGGCTTGTTTTTGATTCAGGGTGTGTTGTTTTTATGGTGGATGTACGTTGCTCTTGACTGGCCGATGCATGGTCAATGGGAGATCTTGATTGTTGCGCAGTTATTGATGGTGTTTGCTTGCCAAAGTATGGCAAGTTTGATCTATTTTGTCGCAATGGAAGCGCCACGAGCAATGAGCTTTGTTGCGGCTTATACCGCTCCAGCGTTTGCTTTTATGGGCATTACCTTTCCCGCAACCGATATGCCGATTATTGCTAAAATGTGGCGTGGATTACTGCCTGTTAGCCATTATATTGAGGTGCAATTACAGCAAGTCGATTATGGTAGTGGTTGGTATCAAGCCTCCCATCAACTATTGGTGTTAAGTAGCTTTATATGTGCTTTATTTTTGGCAATGGGATTAATGTTAGTTCGCCGTAAAAAAGCATTAGCAACAATGAGTAATGCAGTGGGAGATCATCATGAATTGGGGTGATTTATTTAAACATGAATTAAAAGCCATTTTTAGTAACTTTTCATTAGTATTTACTGTCTTTGGCGGGGTTATATTTTATTCATTTTTATACCCCTTACCTTATATTAATGAATTACCGCGAGAACAACGAGTGGCAGTGGTCAATCTTGATCATAGCCAAATGAGCCGTGAGTTAATTCGAATGACGAATGCGACGCCACAAGTTCATATTACACAACATCTCGGCAGTATTAGTGCTGCAAAGGTTGCACTAGAAGATCGGCAAGTTGATGGTATTTTAGTTATCCCTGAGCATTTCTACCGTGATGTGATGATGGGAACCAGCCCTACATTGGCTTATGCCGGTAATGCTGCCCTGTTCTTAGTCTATGGTACGGTGGTTGAAGGTTTAAATGATGCTGGCAATGGTTTAGCAATTAAAACAAAAATAAACCGTATGATGTTGATGGGAGATGGTGCTGTTGAGGCGACTCAACATGCTACTGCTATGAAGCTTAATATGCGGCCAGTATTTAACGTTACTATGGGTTATATCAATTACGTAGTACCTGCCGTTTTTGTGTTGATTCTACATCAAACCTTATTAATTGGTGTTGGAATGATGGGAGCAACAGAGAATGAAGCGCGCGCTGCGGGTAAAACAGGATATTGGGCGCACTATCCTGTTTGGATGGTAATGACGGTACGCGCATGTTTATTTTGTTTGATTTATTTACCTTTAGTAATGTATTACTTTGGTTTTAGTTATGTTTATTACGGCGTGAATCGGTTGGCATCAATAGGTGACTTAGTCATGATGACGATGCCATTTTTATTAGCAGTTATTATGCTTGGTATGGTGTTGGGCCAATTATTGCCGCGTTGTGAATTAGTCACATTAGTCGTGCTTCTCAGTTCGTTGCCATTAGTGTTCAGTGCTGGGTTTATTTGGCCTCCGTCTGCGATACCTGCCGCGATTAATTATCTTGCACAATTAGCCCCTTCAACAGCAGCAATTAATGGTTTTCTTGGAATTAATCAACTTGGCGCGACATTTACTCAAGAAATAGATCGTTGGGGGCAACTATGGCTCCAGTTTGTTGGTTTTGCAGTGATCAGCTATTGGTTAATGTGGCGTTCACGACGAATAATTAAATAATAAAAAAAGGGCATTTAGGTGCTCTTTTTTTTGCATTTAAATGTACGCTGTTTTATATTGGAATTATTTGCGTAAATAAGATGTGGCAAATGTTAAATTTAGAGCCACACTTAGTAAGCAGAACGGGACTTTAATAGTAGGAGGTTGTCTTGAGTCATAAATCGATGACGAATAAAAAAGTAATGGTCGCGGTGGCAATGATATTGTCATTCGGTGTTGTAGGCTGTGCTCAAAACCCTTATGGCGATGCTTATAATGTTGATGAAGCTCGCACTATGCAAACGGTTTCGACTGGAACAATTACCAAATTAGATGCCGTAACAATGAATTCTGATGGCGAAAGCACGATTGGTACGCTTGCGGGAGCTGCTGTTGGTGGTATTTTAGGCTCTAAAATTGGTGGTGGTTCAGGTTCTGATATTGCAGCCATTGGCGGTGCACTTGCTGGTGGCGCATTAGGTAGTAGTGCCGGTGATGCGGTTGGTAAGCGCCAAGGTGTAAACATCGTTATTAAACTAGATAGTGGCCGTACAGTTGCTGTTGTGCAACAAGTTGATCCTAATATGATATTCAAAGTAGGGCAACGAGTAGATCTTTATCAGCAAGGGCGCACAACACGTGTTGTCCCTGCTAATTAATTTAACAGTGTAATTGATAAAAAGGCAGTGAGTACTGCCTTTTTTATTATTTGTCATTTGATAATAGTATATGAAATGGTTTTTATTGTTAATTAAATAGTATTAATGTGTAAGTGTTGTTTTTTTTATGAATATATATTTCATATCTTAATTTAAATATGTTTTTTAACGTTATGTTTTTTAGAGCGCAGTAATTTATTGCTTTTTATTTAAATCCGTTATTTTGAGATTTATGGTTTATTATGTCTTTTTGTTGATGATTTAAAGGTTATTATATTGCCGGTTTGGTTTTCTTATCTAGTTACTAATAGAATGAGCGTATGATTAATTAATAATCTAATAATTAAATTGTAACTAATTGTGTCTGAGAGTACGCTGTGCGCATTATCAACCCCCTCTTTGAACGATCCATATTAGATGAATAACCCTAAATTAGATGCAACTTATAAACGCCTTCGGTGGCAAATAATTATTACAACTTTCTTAACTTATACGGTGATGTATATTTCAAGAAAAGCGTTTGCTGCTGCTGCGCCATTGTTAATGAAAGATCTTGGCATGACCATGGTTCAGTTTGGTTTAGCCTCATCGATTTATTATATTCTATACGGCCTTTCAAAGTTTAGTTCAGGTCTTCTTGCCGATAGAATTAATCCTCGCTTATTTTTAGCACCAGTATTAGTTGTTATTGCCATTATCAACGTTGGTATTGGTATGACAAACAGCGTCACTATGTTGTTAGTGTTGTACTGTTCAACTGCGATTGTTCAAGGTTGTGGTTTTCCACCTATCGCAAAAGCAATCAGTCAGTGGTATTCAAAATCTGAGCGTGGTGGGTGGTATTCGCTATGGAATACATCTCACAATGTCGGTGGTGCATTAGCACCGTTAATTGCTTCTGCTGTGATTGCTTACACAGGTAACTGGCGTTATGCATTTTATGTTCCTGCTGTTATTACCGCAGTACAAGCATTGATTGCCGCTATCTTGATGCGTGGTAAGCCTGAAAATTATGGCTTACCTAATGTTGGTGTATGGCGTAATGATGCGAAACAATTAGAAATAAATGAGCGTTCTGAAGCTGGGTTAACAATGTGGGTAATGTTTCAACGCTACATTTTAACTAACCCTATTATTTGGCTAGCGATTGGCGGTGATTTATGTATCTATGTTATTCGTACTGTTTCAAGTGATTGGGTAAGTGTTTACTTCGTTGATGTTTTGCATTGGGATTTGGTTAAGTCAAATTCTTTAGTAGCTTGGTTTGAAGTTGGCGGTATTGTAGGTGGTTTAACCTCAGGTATCATCTCTGATAAATTCTTTGGTGCTGACCGCTGGAAAACAATTTTAATTTATAGTTTTGTATTAATTGGCGGTATGGTGGGTGTCGCTCTGACTATCCATATGAGCTATTTGCTTGTTGCACTGTGCTTCTTTATTATCGGTGCTGGTATTTACGCACCACAGATGCTTTTTGCTTTAGGTATTATTGAAGCATCACATGCTGATGGGGCTGGTGCGGCAACGGGTCTTAAAGGGGGTGTTACATATATTGGTGCAGCACTTGCTGGTGCGCCGATTGCAATGATTGAAACCGCTTATTCATGGAATGGTGTGTTTACATTATTAGCTGCTATCGCTGTGACATTAGTGGTGTTAATTTGCGTTATTATTCGCGTTGATAGCAAACGTCTCCCAATGTAATATTTTGATTTTATAGATAATAAAAAAGCGACCATCATGGTCGCTTTTTTTGTATCTTTTATCAGTCATAATAAAAGATCAATGTTTAGTGGCGTCGGTTATCGAATAGAGTTCAACATAAAATCCATGACAGGATCTATATCAGCATCAATATCCAGTGCTTTTGGCATAAAGCTTGGTGCATTCAAAATACCACGCTCAATCAGTTCATCAAGTAATGGTTTAAACTCAAACCCTGTTTTACCAATGAATAATGAAGTTAAGTCTTCGGTATGGTATGCCTGAATGGCATCTTTTAAGCCGCGTAAGTAAAGGAAGTCTTTTGTAAAACCGCCGCCACGATAAGCACGAGCTGTAATGGTAAAGGCTTCATCATCACACACATCATAATCATGACGTAAGCTATTAAAACAATCGTTAAAGCTGTCGCCATTAACCATCATTTCAACCGCAACTACACGTAACGCCAATGTTTTTAGGCGATGAAGTGGGAAGTTACCAGATAAATGCTCACATAAAATCGCAAGGCCTTCTTGAGTATGGGTATTACCCGGTAAGCCTAGTTGTAAAATTTTAAGTGGTTGTCTTTCAGCGTTAACTGAAGTAACCAAGTGAACACCTAATTCATGGTGGATCAACGCATCTAAATCATCTTGGGTAAAGCGACTGTTTGGATTAACTTTAATCACTTTGCCACTTACCATCGCACGGGCAATTAATTGCTTTGATGATACCACTTTACAAGGGATATCATATTCAGCCGCTGCGATTTTAAAGGCTTCAATAGCTTCTTTGGCGCTGATATTGGCAAGCTGCTGATCTTTATATTCACATGCATGAAGAATAAATTTCGCATTAGCAATATCACGCTCATCAGGTTGTCCGTAATAGCGTAATGAATTATATAAAAATTCATCAGTACCTATGCTGCATAATAAATCAATACGCACAGCTAGCTGATCGATAACTTTGCGGTACATTTTTTGTACGTCAGCATCCCGAATAGTTTCAACAGGTAAGCGATAAAGCTGCTCACGGAATTTATACGGATCCAAATCCAGTTGACGGTAAGTAAACTGTGGTTGATAGCTGTATGGCTTATTTAAAAAGCGTCTTTTTTCTTGCTTTAAATTAGTTGGGTTAATATAGCTTAAGGTATTAATTCCTCTAGCTATTTTATATAGTTTACGGTCAAGATTAAGTACTTCTTTGGAAAGGTTTGATGCTAAAACATCACTGCCTGTAAGTCCTTTCGCTTTGGTGCGTTTTGTGATCGTAAACGCTGCGTGTTCAGTGATCACTGTTTTCATTGATTCTTTAAGTTTTTCAATCACAAGAGGATAAGCTTCTCCCCCTTCTTCGTTCATGAAGATCTTCTTCACCTCAATCGGCATAATTAAGGTGTTTTTAAAGTGTTGCTTAATAAAAGCAGCTTGATAGCCTAAGCCTTTAAAAATATCATTCTCAAGTGCATTGACATCAATATTAGGCAGTTCAACACTGTTAAGTCCTTCTAATAGAATATCAATCTCTTTACGCCAACGACGACGATTAACCTGCATAGTACCAACATTAAATGTAGGCGTTGCAGTATCAATACGTTGGTAATTGTACGAATGAATGTCGTAAATTAGGCATAGCCCAAATTGCAGCTCTAACGTCTCTACTAAGCATTGCAGTATACGGTAGTAACTTTGGTGTTTAGCTAAAGTTATTTCGCGTTCAGCATCACTTAGAGGCGTTGACCAGACATTCTTACCCCATGCATCATCATAGATACAGTTTTCGGGTGCACGATTGAGATCATACTCATAACGTGAATCCTCACCTTGCAATACGATTGGCAATGAAGAAATAAAATCACCAGTAAAGGGATCTTCTTCAAAATAACGTTCTTCTTCAGTCAATGCGCACTGTGATTGTAGTGATTGACGCAATTTATGACCGTTATGGATCGCAGTTGCAATGTAAGGTTGATATTCACTGATGCGAATCATTAAGCTGCCATCATTAAGATGGGCTTCAAATGGCGTAAGAGTGCGGATTTTTTCTAAAATTTCTAACTCAGTAAGCTGCATCTGCAATTACCTTCCGAAAATCGTTTTTGCGGGTGATGCCAACTTCTTTTGCCATCACAACGCTTTCTACAAAATCCAGCACGTTACGCTGCAATTTCACACGGTTTAAGCGGTTAATACGAGTAATGCCACCAGGACTTAAGACATTAACTTCAACTAATTTGCCGTTAATCACGTCTAAACCAACGAAATAAAGACCATCACGAACTAACTTAGGACCAATGTGCTTACAAAGGGCTAGTTCTTGTTTCGTTAATACGTGTTTTACTTCGCGACCACCAGCATGGATATTTGAGCGTACATCGCCTTCTGCGGGGATACGACGCATAGCACCAATAGGTTCGCCATTTAACAACATAATGCGAACATCACCTTGCTCAGCGCCTTCAATGTAGTCTTGAAGAATCACGTAGTTCTGATCATCACCAATGTAGAAATCGAGTAGTGACTTCACGCTTGATTTAGCGCTCTTTTCAATCAAGATAACGCCCTTACCACCATAACCATTTAACGGTTTAAGGATCATGCGTTCTTGTGGCGATTCATCTAGAACACGTTCAAGGTAATCACGGTTTTTAGATACGTGAGTAACAGGAATAAATTCTTTGTTTGGATCGGGTAACGACGCCGTATACAGCTTGTTATTTGCGACACGTAGGCCATCAATATCGTTAACAATAAAAGTATGGTCACGCACTGAATCAAGGAAGTTCAGTGCCATTGTGTCTAATGGTGGGTTAGCACGCATAAAAATAACGTCAAATCCAGCCAATGGTAGCTCGGCGTTATTAAATTCAGCTTTGCGGTAGAAGCTTGGAATATTGTTTGAGACTTCACCTTTTTTTAATACGTTACAGAAAGCAATTGCCATACTGTCGCGCATGGTTAAGTTACTCGGTGTTGTAATTGCAACCGTGTGACCGCGGCTTGCGGCTTCATGAATCAAACGTAAAGTAGAGTCGTTTTCTGCTTCAACGCGTTCCCACGGATACATAACAAAACAAATTTTCATAGCTATACCAAAAAGTGGCCTGTTAAATTATTGCACAGGCTAATATAAAGAAATAAGCCATCACACAGAGTGGGATGGCTTCATTTTGTTGGCGATTGTCTTGAAAATCCGTTTCTAAAAGTGCTACTTAATAATCGAGATCGTTATCAGTACCACTATCGCTATCATCATCTTCACCGTAAGAGCCTGTCGTATGAGCTCGTTGTGAAACACATAATGTATAACTACGTGTTTTATGACTGGTATGGTTTAGGTATTTAATCCAACATTTACCAAATTCAGACACGGCTTGTTGCTGACCTTGAACTTCAGCTAAAAACTGAACTTCGGACTCATCAATAGGCTGAGTAGTGCCGTCAAATAGCGCCCGCATAGAACGTCCATAATTTTCTAATACGCTGGCTTCACTAATAGTAAAAACACCCGAGCGATTAAAGCCGCGTGGGAAATTTTTATCGTCGTAAAATTTACCTTCACTTCTCATTCATAAAGTCCTTGATGTGATTTGCGCTGATATTTATCCAGACTTGCAAAGTTGTAAATCAATTATTTTTTGTTGTTACGATGAAAAAATTTGATTAATATTCAGTGGTAATAGGTTGTACTATTCTATTAGGTATTAACATTGATTTTATTCGCTATATAATAATTAATATATACAGTTTCTTTTCTATTTAACCTACTCTTATTATTGAGAATTTCTCCGTGGATACTGAATTACTTAAAACGTTCTTGGAAGTTACCAAAACACGTCATTTTGGTCGTGCTGCAGATAACTTATATTTGACCCAATCTGCAGTTAGCTTTCGTATCCGTCAGCTTGAGTCACAATTAGGTAATCCGCTATTTTCTCGTCAGCGTGGAAATGTGCACCTTACTGCTGCTGGTGAGCGTTTACAGCCTTATGCCGAAGCAATTTTACAAACTTGGGGCCGAGCTAAACAAGATGTGGCATTAACTGATAGTTTAAATACTCAACTGGCAATTGGTGCATCCCCTTTATTTTGGGAATTTGATGGTATCTCAGTTTGGATTAATCGTATTTATGCCACCGTACCTGGTTTGGCTCTACGTTTAGAATCGGTAAAACGCGAAGGTATGGCAAAACGCTTGTTTGATAAAAGCATTGATTTGTTCATTACCAGCGAGCCGCCTAAAATTGAAAACCTGCATGTTCAAAAAGTACGTGATTATCAATTACAGTTAATGACTAATCAGCCTTATTGTAATATGCATAGTGTGCGTGATCTGCCTCTTATCTATCTTGACTGGGGAACCCGTTTTTCTGTAGAACACAGTCGTATACCTGAGCTACAGCGTACGCCCATACTACATACACATTCATGTAAAATGGCATTAGACTACATTTTGGCTAATGGTGGAGTCGGATATTTTCCTTCTTTTGTTGTCGGTGATAGTGCTGTTTCAGATAAATTGTATGTTGTTGAAGACGCACCAATTATGGAGCAGTGTCTTTATTTAGTATGGCGAGAAGGGAGTGGTAAAGAAGCATTAATTAACGCAATTGTTGATGTTCCGTTTAAGAATGTGATCGAAAGCATTTGATTTGAATTATTTGTCATTACCAGCAAAATAACTTGTTGTACGGGAGCTAATTCCTGAATTAGTCTAAGAAAAAATACTGCTAGGGTAAGAAACAATGAACTATGGACCGGATTGTCTGTCATGTTTTTTGCATCAACTTAGCACTGTTTTGTCACAATAGAACGTTACAATTGCCAGTGTTCTATTTTAATAATTATCTACTCTGGATGTAGTTCAGGAAACGCAAATGGCTAAGTTAAACCAAAAATTTCACAAAGGCAGCAAATCAAAATTCAATTCTGAATTTGCAGATGATTTTCAGGATTTAGATCTGCAATCTCGTGGTAAGAAGAAACGTCGTGTGACTCGTTCGCGTTTCGATAGTCCGGAGTACAGCGATTTCGATTATTAATAGTGATGTGTAATTCACGATAAAAGATCGGCAATTAAGCATTAAAAAAGGCGTACCTAGAAGGGTACGCCTTTTTGTTATCTAAAAGAGCTACAGTGATATGCTGTGATAACAAATCACTAATTAGTAGCTATTATTGACTTTTTTGTTCACTTAATGTGGCATAACAGTGCAGTAATTCAGTTAATACACTGATCCAACCAAATGCATTATCTGGTGCATTTATTAGAATCTGTTCTACTTCAGCGCAGTGTTGCTCTAATGTTATCGCTTCTTCTAGTTGAAAAGAGATCGCATAAAAGTGCCATAACAATAAGCGGATCATGCGCTCACTGTTTTGTTTAGCATTATCAGAATCAGAAAATGCAACATTTACTTCTCCTAAGGCAATTGCTGTCATTCGAAGCATTGCATCAAACTGAGTTGATTTTAAACGCTCGTCACTGTCAATTTCTTCTTGGTCAAAGGTAAATATTTCCTGCATGACATCCTCTGGTACCATACGACCGATTACGCGAAGGCTAAATTCTTCTAATTCATGTCGTGGCATGGTTAAAAGGCAGTTTAAAGTATAATCACGTTGCATATAATTTCTCGCAGATACCACAGCGCCGATCAGGATTGATCACAGGCGAATAAATAATGAAGCGTATTTTGGAGTATTTATGTCTAAAAGGCTAATAAAACCCAAACTGATAGATTTGTGCCGAAATATCTGACAACGTGATGACAACCTAATTTACACATTAAGTTATAATAATTTCATTTAAAATCAGTGTGCAGACACTGGTATCATTTAGCGAATGCTTTACCAATATACGTTGGCTGCCACCGTGAATTATAAGGTGGTAATGACGAACTTATTACATTGAACAGGCTTATGACGTCAAATAATCAACAAGCACCTTCTCAAGTGCCTCAAACAAAGAAAAAACGCAGTGTTGTTGTGCGAACCTTAATTGGTGCCGTATTAATTGGTACTGCTGGTATGGCTTATTTAGGTTATAACTTAAACCAACAAATTAGCGCTAAGTTTGCAGGTCAATTATGGCAATTGCCTTCTGTTGTTTATGCGCGTGAAATGGCATTGCAGCCTGGTGCGCCGATAACCTACAATACATTGGTGAATGAACTTAAAGTTCTCGGGTATCAAAAAGTTGCGCACCCTGATCAAAGCGGTGAGTACGCTGCTAATGGTTGGAAGGTTGATTTTGTCCGTCGACCATTCAATTTTAAAGAAGGGCCGGAAGGGGCACGTCATGTTTCGGTGTCGTTTAATAATGACAGCATTACTCGCATCATGGATTTAGATTCGAATAAAGAGCTCGGCTTTTTACATATCGATCCTAAAATGTTAGGTATGCTTGAAGCACATTCTGATGAACAACGTATTTATTTACCTGAAGATAAAATGCCTAAGTTGCTAGTCGCAGGATTGATTGATACTGAAGATCGTCATTTTTATGAGCATGATGGTATTTCACTCGTGGGTATTGCGCGTGCCTTTATTGCAAATATTAAAGCAGGTCACACTGTTCAAGGTGGTAGTACGCTAACACAGCAGTTAGCTAAAAATATGTTTCTAAGTAGTCAGCGTTCTTTTTGGCGTAAATTCAAAGAAGCTTATATGGCGATCATCATTGATACTCGCTATGGCAAACAAGAAGTGCTTGATGCTTACATGAACCAAGTCTATTTGGCTCAATTTGGTGGCCATGGAATCCATGGTTTTGCTCTAGCATCACGTTATTATTTTGACCGACCTTTGTCTGAATTACGCGTTGATCAACTTGCATTATTAATTGGAATGGTAAAAGGACCAACATATTATAATCCTTGGCGTCATCCTGAGCGGGCCAAAGAACGCCGTAATATTGTTTTGAGTTTAATGAACAAAGACGGTGAAATCAGCGATAAAGTTTACCAAGCTTCGATTAAGCTGCCACTAGACATTCAGAAAAAAGGTCAATTGGCTAAACGCCAACCTGCCTATTTTGATCAAATTAAAACAGAGCTTGAGCAAAAAGCAGGAACAGCGTTTGAAGCAGGTAAGGGATTACGTATCTTTACTTCATTGGATCCTCAATCACAAAAATTAGCCGAAGAAGCCGTTGCTAAAGTTATGCCTGAAGTACAAAAACGTGCAGGTAAGGACTTACAAACTGCGGTGGTTATTGTGGATCGCACTACAGGTGAAATTCGTGCGATGATCGGTGGAGATAAACCTGGATTTGCAGGATATAACCGTGCAATAAATGCTCAGCGCCAAGTAGGATCAGTAATTAAACCTGCTTTGTATCTCAGTGCGCTGGAAAATCCAGCACAGTTTAGCCTTGCAACGTCTTTAAAAGACCAACCGCTATCAATTAAAATGCATGATGGTGCAACTTGGAGTCCGCGTAACTACGACCGTAAATTCCGTGGTGAAGTACCATTATTTGTCGCGTTGGCGAAATCATACAATGTACCAACAGTAAATCTTGGTATGGCTGTTGGTGTTGATAAAGTCACCGATACATTAACCAAATTAGGTATACCACGGGAAGATATTCCACAAGTTCCTTCTTTATTTCTTGGCTCTATTAGTTTATCACCGCTAGATGTCGCACAAATGTACCAAGGTATTGGCAATGAAGGCTACTTAGCGCCATTAACGGCATTAAATGCAGTCGTCGATGAAACAGGTAAGGTACTCTATCAAAATTGGCCGAAAGCCGCTGAAGTTGTTCCGCCACAAGCGGCATGGCTGACGATGTTTGCACTACAAGATACGGTTAAATTTGGTACAGCCCACTCATTGAATAAGCTATTTCCAAATACTCATTTAGCGGGTAAGACTGGTACTACGAATAATGGACGCGATAGCTGGTATGTGGGTATTGATGGCCGTGAAGTTGTTACTGTTTGGATGGGGCGTGATGACAACAAGAGCACACATTTGACTGGTGCAAGTGGTGCTTTGCGTCTTTATACTAACTATATTCAACACCGCAAGCCTGAGCCATTATTATTGCGCCAGCCTGCAAATATTGAAGCTGAAAAATATAATATTGCGGCTGATGGTGAGTATATTCCAAGTTGTGCAGGTAAAACACGAATGCCCATTTGGGATCCTCATGGCGATCTTAAACAAAACTGCCAAGTAGAAAAAGTGAAACATAAAGTTGAAGGTTTTTTCAATAATTTGTTTAACTGGTAGTTAGTACTTACTCTCAAATAGCCTCCTGTTATGGGGGCTTTTTCATATAGAGATGATTCGTATTTTAGTTGTTGGTTCGGTAGAATGTTCGCTTGCAATATAAAATGAGTAAACCGTGATGCGTTTTTTAAAATCGTCAATACACACTGATTTAACCAAACTTGATCTTCAATCACCTACGTTGAGAATATATCATCGTCAAGCAACACGAGCGATTGTACTCAATGGTAATAATATTTTGATGTTATACACCGCTCGTTATCATGATTACACGCTACCCGGAGGTGGCATTGATGCTGGGGAAGATCAGATTCAAGGGTTAATTCGCGAACTAGCTGAAGAAACTGGGGCGATGAACGTACGCGATATTAAGCCGTTTGGATTATATGAAGAGTATCGGCCTTGGTATAAAAATGAACATGATATTGTCTATATGGAATCATTTTGTTATACCTGTACGATTGATGAGCAATTAGGGACGACACAATTAGAAGATTATGAGCAGAAAAATGGTATGAGGCCGGTATGGATTAATATTTTTGATGCTATTGCTCATAATGAACACACAATGCAGTTTTCTGATAAAAAAGGGATGTCAATTGAACGTGAGACATTTTTATTAAAACGTATTGTTGCTGAATTATTAGCTGTATCAATAACCCAATAGTGAGTGTGACACAGCAAGACCCACAATATTATTTTTTGTTGTGGGCCTAAATATAAACTTATTTGTTTTCAACACGCTTAAATGTCACGGTGTGGTTATCTGAGCTTAAAATCAACGTATTATTATTAACCAAAAAATCAGAAGGGCCGATGAGCATTTGCTTAACAAAACCATCAACGGTTGCTTGTTCTGTTTGAATACACATTTTTTGGGTTGAAACTAAATTTTTGGTTGTAATATCTTGAGCCGTTACGCGTATTTTACCTGTTAATGTATTACAGCCAGAATAGCGAACATTAAGATTTTTATTAATAATTAGCTGTGGTTTAGTTGTTAACGCATCAATAGGCTGAGTATAACCATCAATAGAACTTACAGCCCAAGTATTGATAAGATCGGTGGTTGTTTTAGGTGAATTCGCACACCCAGTTAATATGGTTGTGATAAATAGCGTTGTTAGTAACGTTTTTTTCATGGAGATTCTCTTAATCTTATTGATGAGGTCTACCGTAAGGTATTGAGATTTTATTTACTGTCTATGTTGATAATCAGCGCATAGTGGGAAAACGAAAAGTGTGATGATTACCTGTTGCCTGTTATATCCATTAGCTATCAATGAAAAAAACGGGTGTCAAGTGTGACAAAGATCGCTAAAAATGTAAATGTTCAGTTGTTAAATAATAGGATATTAATAGAGTAAATATCTACATGGTATTTATTTTTTTTAATATGATAAATTATATTCTGTGAGTACTTATCTAAGATGAAATCTTACTTTTAGATGTTACCATTTGATTTTTTGTATCGTTGTTGGGGTTTTTATGTTTCAAAAACAACATCTTGTACAATTGGCTAATATGAAAATGCCATTTGGAAAGTATGCAGGTAGGGTATTGATTGATTTACCTGATGAATATTTATTATGGTTTCAAAAGCAAGGTTTCCCCGAAGGGCAATTGGGAATATTAATGGCGTTAGCGCTTGAATTTAAAATAGAAGGATTAGAATCAGTCATTCGTCCTTTGAGGCAGGTTTAGTTTAGTGTTGAAATGTAGTCATCGTCATCTACGTAATGTTGTAATTACGGCTATCACTAGTGCTGTACTTTCTGGGTGCGCGCAACCCAAAACAGTAAGTTCGTTAACGTTTCTTGACCCTAATTTTAAGCGCTGTGTTGTTGCACAAGGTAAAGATAATATTCGGCAGATTACGTCGCTAAAATGTAGTCATTTTAATATTCGAGATGCACGAGAAATTCGTTATTTAACGGCTCTAAAGAGTTTAGATTTATCATCAAATAGAATGACTTATCTTGATATTAGCCACAATCAACAATTACAACTTATAAGTGTTGAACATAATAAATTGGCCCATCTAAATTTGACAGATAATCCTCAGTTAAAAATTGTTAATGTTAGTTTTAATCATTTAAAAACATTAGATGTGAGTGACAATCCGTTACTTATGTACTTAAATTATGATAAAACTTTAGTTAATAATATCGATATTAGTCATAATCCTCGTTTACTCGCGCCCTTTAATACTATCAATGTGCCCAATGGCCCTACAATAATGGCAGAATAATAATGTTAAAAGCGATTCATCATGTCGCTATAATTTGTAGTGATTATTCGCGCTCAAAAGCGTTTTATTCACAGTTATTACAGTTAGAAATTATTTGCGAAACATACCGTGAAGAGCGGGATTCATATAAATTAGATTTAAAGTTACCGGATAATAGCCAAATAGAACTATTTTCATTTAATGGCGCGCCTTCTCGACCAAGTTATCCTGAAGCACAAGGACTACGTCATTTAGCGTTTGCTGTTGATGATCTCGCTGCAACGGTACGTTATTTAGAAATAAATGGAGTGGCTGTTGAACCGGTGCGTATTGATGAATTAACGAATAAAGCATTTACTTTTTTTAATGATCCTGACGGTTTACCGCTAGAGTTGTATCAGATTTAATAAACATATTCTTGAGTAAGCAACTGTGTATCGATAATGATATCTTTAACTAACAACTATATGCATGAGTGTGTATAGTTGTTGGTAGTTATTGATGATCAGGGATGGAATAAATGCGCAGGATTATTTTCAATCAAAAAGGTGGCGTCGGAAAATCAAGTATCACCGTTAATTTAGCAGCAATTAGTGCAGCTAAGGGCTATAAGACTTTGGTGATAGATCTTGATGTACAAGGTAATAGTAGTGCTTATTTAGGGATTGATATTAATAAGCCTAACGATAAAACGATTGCAGAATTGTTGAATCAAACAGCATCGTGGTTTGCGATGTCGACTCCTGTGCGCGATTACCCTCAAGCAACAGCATATGAAAATTTATTTGTTATTCCTTCAAGCCCTAAATTGGATAAGTTAGAAGTGGAACTTGAACGGCGTTATAAAATTTATAAGTTAAGGGAAGTATTAGATTCTTTAGCGGAAGATTTTGATCGTATTTATATTGATACACCACCAAATTTAAATTTTTATACTAAATCGGGTTTAATTGCAGCTCATAAATTATTGATTCCGTTTGATTGTGATAACTTCTCTCAGCAAGCTCTCATCAAGGTCATGGATAATCTGGCAGAATTGCGTGATGATCATAATCGTGATTTAGTGCTAGAAGGTATTATTGTCAATATGTTTAACGCACAGGCGAAATTTCCTCGTCAAATTATAGAAGAGATCAAAACGTTGGGCTTTCCTATTTTAGAACCGTATTTACCCCAATCAATAAAAATGAAAGAGTCACATTATCAGCAATGTCCAATGTTACATTTCGAGCCTAGGCATAAGTTAACTCAACAGTTCATTGCATTGTATGATGGTTTAGAAGCGAAGCTAGTGCTAGAAAGTGAGTAACATAACAATAAGTGGTAATTCAAGACTGAATTACCGCTCATTGGTGGCGTAATAGATTATGAAAAAGTCCGTGTATATTCTTCCATAAAATCACGACGAATATCTTGTTCAAGGTGAGTCGCGCGTTCTGTTGGACAAAACAGCATAAAATGTACAATTTGTTCACCAGTCGTTGAACTACTGATATGTATATGAGGCTCAGAGCCCGGTAGGTCGACACCTGCATGTTTTTCTATGACACTATTATAGCGACGAGCCACATCAATAAAATCTTCACTATGGTGATCTATTTTAGCAATGATTATTGGTAATAGCGGATAAAGATTAACGAAGTCTTTCACTACAATTGAAAAGTTATGATAAACATAGCGCTTCATAAAGTTCAGATTTTTTACTGGGTAAGTGAAAAACATACTGTTTGGCAAAGTAGCTGTTTTACCTGTGTAATGATACTGGCCATGGTGAAGATCTATTTCTTGAATAACCGTTGCCATCATATTGTGCTCAATGACTTCTCCACAAATTTTCCCTACCTCTATCCAATCACCAATGCGAAATGAACGAGAGCTCGCTCGCTGAATAGATCCTGTAAAACACAATATTATTTCTTTAGACGCGACAACAATAGCAACAGCAATTGCTGTAACAGATAGTGCAAATTCATTTATTTCTGAGCGCCATAAGATGAATAAAACTACTAATGTTAAAATAAATGTGCCGTTTTTAGTACGTGACATCCATTTACGTTGAGTTTCAGTAACAAAAAACTCATCACCGCGTACTTGAGATAAAATAATTCGGCGCATAATAAGAATTATTGTAATAATGAGTACACTAAAGATGACTTTGTTGGCTAATAAAGTTGTAAATATTTCAGTCATTATATCCATATCAATTCCGTGATATTTATTATGTTAATTATTAATATAAATACGTTCTCATATGTTGGTGTTTGAATTCAATAATTAATTTTTTTTGTGAATATTTTAAATTCACAAAATATTATGCACACAGTTGTTTATGCTTATAGTTTATTATAGTTATCTGTAATATGGAAGAAATATTTCTTGCTAATTAATAATCACATAAAATATTTTTTCAAAAACTGTTTTTTATTTTAATTTACTATAAATAATGCCAATTTATAATATGTTATTATATAAAGCTTAGAGTATTTTAATATATGAAATATTTTACATAATGTCTATTTTTGTTTTCATTTAATTACAGGGTATCTAATGAATTCTACATTATTCTCATTTCTTCTTGCGTCTTCTTTTCTTAATCCAACGATTAATTCTTCAGCTTACAACAATATTAATAATGTTGTAAATAAACAAAATATTATCAATGTTTACCCTAAACAAAGTGATGAAATATTAACAAATCCAGGTATTGGATTTACTGAATTACAACGAATAGTCAGTAATGAACCCAGTAATCCCTTTTATAGTGACACTCCTATTTTATCTTATCCAGATACCAGTACTGTTTATTACCGTTGGTATTGGGATCAATTAACAACATCAGAAAATCCTAATCTTAACGAAGCAATGCTTAAAAGAAAGATTGATAATGTTTTACAAATAGCGGCTTCAGTTAATAAGAAAGTTGTTATTCGTTTTATGGCGCTACGAGGTAAAGGTGATCCTATTTATGATGCTGATGTAAATAAAGATAGCAGCGGTATTCCGTGTTGGTTAGTTCAAGAATTATATGGCCACGGTTTATACGGTACTAGCTGTCATTTATCCGATAAAGAAGCCGTAAATATGTTTAAAAATCCTTGGTTTATTCATAGATCTCAAGAGTTTTTATCTGCACTAGGTAAGCGTTATGATAATAATAAAACGTTGCTACGTATTGATGTCGGTATGGTTGGTTCATGGGGGGAATGGAATTTATCTGGGTACGCATCAAATAATAGTTTGAGTGTGGGGTTTGATGATAATAATTATAAGTTTCAGAATTTAAAGCCTTATATTGATGCAGTGATGAAAGCTTTTCCTAAAACACCTAAAGTAATGTTGGGCACCAATAAAGGGGATTACCTAAGTTATGCAACGAATAATGGAATGGGCTGGCGAGTTGATTGCTTAGGTGATTGGAGTAAAGGTTGGAATCATATGGAGAATGGTTATCCAACGATGATTTCTCATATGACAGATACATTAACCAATAGTCATCCTGATCTTGACTTTAATCAACGCTGGAAAAAAGCAGCGGTGGATTTTGAAATCTGCCAAGGATCATTGCAGGATTGGTATAATATCAACAATCCTCAACATCTTACATATAATCAGGTGCAAAAAACATTTGAATTTGCTTTAAAACAGCACGCATCATTAATTAATGCTAAATCAGCAGCTATTCCTGATGAATATCAGCCTTTGGTTAAACGATTTTTAAATAAACTAGGTTATCGATACCAATTAAATCACTTAGAAGTAAATAATATTGTTCATATTGATGATTATTTACAATTAAAGTCAACGTGGCAAAATTTAGGGGTTGCTCCGAGTTATACCAATTATCCTGTGACGTGGCGTTTAAGATCTGCAAATGGCGATATTGTTGCTTATTATACCTCAAAGGCTAATATTGTTAATTGGCTTCCTGCTGACGATGATGATGATAAAAGTCCGATGTATATTGTGAATGAGAAATTCAAAATTACTAATATTCCTCAAGGAAAATATTTTCTTGATGTTGGTTTGGTAGAAGAAAATAGCCATAAAGCAAAGGTAAGCTTAGCGATTGATACCAAACTTACCGACGATAATGGTCAGTATTATGTTGCAGATAATGGCAATAAAATGCCATGCATTCAACAATATGTACCAAGTGATGACGGCCAATACGTGCCAGATAATCGAGGTCAGTATGTGCCTGATAATCGGGGACAATATATAGTGGATAACAGTGGCCAATATAATCCGGATTCTTATCGAAAGACTGTAGGTTATAATAGTGCGTTATATGTTAAGAACCATATTAAAACACAATTATTACAACATGCAGATATGTATGACATGTCTATTGATAAGCATAGTAAACAATATGTTGAACAGCAGAATAATATTGGCCGTTGGAATGAAATAACAATGATAAATGTCATTTAATATGTGATCACGGCAGTTTATAGTATTATATAAGACCTAAGCTATTAAATAGTTTAGGTTTTTATAAATTAATTTACTAAATGTAGGGCAGTAAGTATGCATATATTTACAGATCGTAAACACATTATTATTGATACACGATCAACCGCTGAATTTTTAGAACATCATATAGAAGGTAGTGTTTTTGTTGGGTTTAATGGGGGGAACTTTAAATATTGGTTAGAACTATTATTACCGGATAAAAATGCAGATATTGAAGTAATTGCTACTGTTACGGATGCTAATAAGGTCATCGCAATTATTAATGAACTGGGTTATACCAACGCTAAATTAATGGAGTTTAATGCTACAGGTGATGTGTTAAATCATCTTTCAACGGACGAATTTAATGGCATAAAACAGAGTAATGATACTGCGGTACTTGACGTTAGAGAAGTGGATGAGTATTCACAAGGCTCTGTGGAAAATGCAGAGAAACTACCGCTATCAGATATTTTGCAAGGCCAGCTTCCAAAGCAAGATAAACAATATATTGTCCATTGTGGAAGCGGCTACCGTTCTGTGATTGCAATATCAGTATTAAAATTACTGGGGCTGTGTAAATTTATTAATCTCGATGGTGGCTATCAACAATTGATGGCTAAAAAATAAGATGCGATTAGAGAAAAGGCAGCACTATTGATATAGTCCTGCCTTTTTTATGGGTTACTGTTTGTTGCTGTTAGCGACCAAGAAAAGCATAACCTGTGGTAAATGCCGCTTCTTGGAATTGACGCAAACCTGTTGCACGGAAATCAATAGCCATAGGGTTACGCTTTAGTTTTTCTTTGATATCTGCATTAGACATAAAGTTAACATCAAGATCTTCAATTAACTGAATAGCAGATTCAAGCTTAAAGCCGACAGAACTTCCTGCAAATTTTCCGCGTGTTTCGCGTGTACGAATCACAACTTTCTCTACTTTATAGTCATCAAGTAGTTTTTTAAATGCAAATTGGAAATCTCTCATTTTTTGGTTATCAAGAGAATTATCCATAATGAACTTTTGAGTACGGCACTCTGGAATACCGATCATTCCGCCCTCTAAAGTGAGTAGGCAAATAATAGCTTCGTTGCTACGTAGTTCAACTGAACAAATTTTCATGTTTATACCTGAATCATAATATTTTGGTCGTTATTGTAGGCTAAAAACGGATTAGCTGTTAGTGATGCTGCCATTTTTTATTAATATTGTTGTTGAAATTGGCATTCTTGTCTTTATCTATAATTTTTTTGAACATAGACGCGAATCCATGTTTGAAATTTCCTCTATTAGAGCGGTTTGTTATGGCATTGGGCTGTGATTTAAGTGAAAACAGGAATAAATATAAACAAGATATTCTGTTTTTACGATTAGCCTGTTAAGTCACAATAATGAGGTACTTAATGGAGAAAATTTGATGAATTACCAATGGTTAAGTTGTGAAAGTAGCACGATGTTAATTTTTTTCAAACAACGGTTATCGATTGCGCAAACCAATGCGGAGTATGATGCGATTATTGCGATGATCAAATTATGTCATTGGGAACAAAAAATGGACAGTCAAGACGAAGATGAAGCGAGTAATTTTTGATTGGTATATTTTATGGCTAACAATAACAAGCCAACGACAAGTTGTCGTTGGCCATAATGATGATACTAGTGACGTTTAACAGGCTTGTAAGTGCAGCCAGCGGCTAAATATGTTTCTTTATCCGTGATTTCAAATGTAGTGTAGAAGAACCAAGCAATAAAACGTAACATCTCATCGCCAACATTCATTACCCATTCTGCAAATTCTTCAAGTTCACCTTGTTCATTTTCTTGACTAAAAACATGGTAAATACGTTTTTCACCCTCTATTTCCGCGAGACTAAAGTGGCCAATTAATGCGGTTGCAGCTTCTGCAACTTCTGGCTCCTCATTACTTGCTAGTTTTTCAAGGATTGCAGATACAGAATCAAGCTGTGCTAATTCTTTTACTAGTATTTCAAATTCATCTTGTTGCATGATGTTATCTCATAATTACACTATGCTGAGTATCATAACCTTAATTGTAAATAGAACCAAAATGTTCAACTTGCGTTAAGTACATTCGCATATCAAATTCAAGTTGATGGTATTGGGGTTCCATATGACAACAAAGTTGATAGAAAGCTTTGTTATGCTCTTTTTCTCTTAAATGCGCGAGTTCATGAACAACTATCATACGTAAGAAGGGTAATGGTGCTTCTTTAAATACTGTCGCTATTCTAATTTCATGTTTTGCTTTAATTTTATTGCCATGTACACGTGAGATAAAGGTATGTAAGCCTAATGCATGATTAATGACATTAATTTTATTGTCATAAGCGACTTTACTTATGGGGGCTGATTTTTTTAAATACTGATTTTTTAATTCGATTACATAATCATAAAGTGCTTTTTCTGTTTTAATGGTATGGGGGGTTGGATAACGGTTAAGTAACAATGTTTTGAGTTGGTCCTTATTAATTAATTGCTGAACTTGATCCACGAGATGAGTTGGATAACCTTGGAGATATTTGAGTTGTTGCATGACCGATATGACTCTAAACCAAAAACCTCATGCTATAAGGTGGTCTTTATTGAGGCAACCTTATTATTTGATAATACCAACGTAAAATTGAGATAATCACATTAAGATACGTATTGATCAGTAATAAGGATGATGACTGTGGCTTTAAAAATACCCCCTCCAATTTTTATGTTAATTGCGTTAATCATCATGTCTGGATGCTACTATTTACTGCCATGGTGGCAATTTAATAGCCTTTGGATTATCGCTATCCCATTGATTCTTATTGCGGTGGTGAGTGGTTTTTTATCCGTTTTAGCTTTGACAAAGGCGGATACAACCATCAGCCCTTTTATACCGCAGCAAACTGCTCGATTAGTCACTCGTGGCATATATCAATATAGCCGTAATCCAATGTATGCCAGTTTATTGTTATTGCTGACGGCTGTCGTCTTTATTTATGGTGAAGTCTCAACAATAATGGGTATAGTTTTCTTTATTGTAGTGATTAATCACTATCAAATTAAACCAGAAGAAAAAGCATTATTAACTTTATTTGGTGAGGAATATGCTCAGTATTGTCGACAAGTTCGACGATGGTTTTGAGACCTGATTTACCATCTTATTGATTTTTAAATATGCAGTATCCATTGATAGTGATGGAAATGTTACTATTCAATGTAAGATTGATTTTAAGTGAAGAGGCGACACATGAGTAAAGCAAAAATTGGTATCGTAACGGTAAGTGATCGCGCAAGTGCGGGTATCTATGACGATATTTCAGGGCAAGCTATTATCGATACATTAAATGATTATCTTACTTCAGAGTGGGAACCTATTTATAAAGTTATTCCTGATGAACAAGATATCATCGAAGCAACGTTAATTGAGATGACAGATATAGCGCAATGTAGTCTAGTTGTGACTACTGGTGGTACCGGACCAGCAAAACGTGATGTTACTCCTGAGGCAACAGAAGCTGTTTGTGATCGAATGATGCCAGGTTTTGGTGAATTAATGCGAGCCGAATCATTAAAATTTGTCCCTACGGCAATTTTATCACGCCAGACGGCTGGATTACGTGGTGATAGCTTAATTGTTAACTTACCAGGTAAGCCAAAGTCTATTCGTGAGTGCTTAGATGCTGTTTTTCCAGCTATTCCTTATTGTATTGATTTAATGAATGGTCCATTTTTAACGTGTAATGAAGCCGTGATTAAACCATTTCGCCCTAAAAATAAATAAGAGGGAATTAATCTAATATGCTATTAAGCGATACTTGAGTATCGCTTTTTTATTGCGAGTTAAACTTAATCGAGATCACATAAATAGTAAATAAGGGTTGTTAGAATATTAATAATATTTATCAAGTGAATTTTTTTTATTTATAATATTCCTACAATGATTGTATTCTTGGTTATATGAAAGTATTTATGTGTAGGTTTAGATATGGATGTTAAACAAAGTTGGGGGGGGATTTCTATCTCTTTAGGTATTATATCTCTTCTATGGAGTGTTATGTCACTGAATGGCGTGATTGGTCAAGATCATCTTTTTACTGATATAGGAGCATTTCTCAATCTTACGGGTTCTAATTTGTATGATAAAACATATGCTGAAAATATATTAGAAGTTGACCGACATAAAAATTTTATAGTTTTACTAACTGGGATAGGTATGGCTATTGTTGGCTCACTGTTAATGAAAAGTTGTCATCGTAAAAAGGCGATATGAATTTAGATATAGTTTTTGATAATTTAAAATAAAATTAAATAATATTCTCTTGAAAAGATTAGTAACTTATATTTTAGTGTGATTTTAATCTTTATTAAGAGATATTTTAATTTTATAAACACCTTAAAGTTGTTGTTTTTATTTTTTATTTTTTTTTGTGTTAATTGTACGTCAATTTTTTATTTTAATTTTTCTTCCATGTTTTTTATTATGATTAAAGTGTCAAAAAAATGGCTATTTGTTGTTTTTTTACAGTATAATTAGCACTATAAGTATATATATTTACTACGTGGTGTTATTAGGATGAGTATAAACATAAAATTCTCCTTATAAAACAAGTATACTAGAGGGAAATTTAAAGATGAAAACAGCAACTATAAAGATAGCAGATGATGGTTATGCTATATTAATAAAAGCTAGTGATTTTTTTCTACTTAATTTAATATTGGTTCCTATTCTTGCTCTACATAACGCTCATGAAACAGCTGTTAGTCTTGGGGTTAGTTTTCTCTTTTCTGTTATTTTTCTTCTTATTGGTGAATATTGCCGATTATATCAAGAGTTAGCTCGTAAAAGTTATTATTATTCTATTTTAAAAACCTTTTTAACGTTCTTATTATCATTTCTCACATGGAATATTTTATGCCAGCAGCTGAATGCATTTGATGATATTCAGAATATGAATTTACATTATATTATTGTATGGCAGTGGTTCGTTTCATCGATTATTTTTATGATTTTAATAAAGTGTATGGTTATTTATGTTATTCGTCAGTTTTTAAAACGCAAAGCCAAAGTTAGACGAATTGCAATATTAGGAATGACTAAAGGCGGTATTGCTATTGAGCATGCATTACGGAAAGATATTCGTTATCAGGATTTTGAAATATCTTATTTTGATGATCGCGATCTTAACCGATTTGGTTATTTATCAAAATCACAGCTTCGTGGAAATATAAACGAATTAGTGCAGCTAGCTAAAAGCGATAGAATCGATGAAGTTTATATAGCTTTACCAATGATTGCAAAACATCGAATTCAAAACGTTTTAAAATTATTATCAGATACGACGGTTGAAACTTACATCGTTCCTGATTTATATACTTATGATTTAAACATTAGTCAAATCCGTACAATTGGCAATGTCCAGACATTTAGCGTCTTTAGTTCCCCATTTGAAGGTATGGGAGGGGTGCTGAAGCGTATTGAAGATATCATTATCAGCTTAATTATTATTCTATTAATTTCACCAATATTGATCATTGTAGCTATTGGAGTTAAGCGTAGTTCTCCAGGACCAATACTATTTAAACAAGATCGCTATGGTCTAGGTGGTAAAAGAATCCAAGTATGGAAATTCCGTTCAATGGGCGTAATGGAAAATGATAGTGTTGTTACTCAAGTAAGAAAAAATGACCCTCGAGTAACGAAGTTTGGTGCTTTTATTCGTCGAACATCGTTAGATGAATTACCACAGTTTTTTAATGTCTTACAAGGTAGTATGTCGATCGTTGGTCCTCGTCCACATGCAGTAGCACATAATGAAGAATATCGAGTCCTTGTACATAAATACATGCTACGTCACAAAGTTAAGCCAGGTATTACCGGTCTTGCGCAAATCAAAGGTTTTCGTGGTGAAACAGATACACTAGATAAAATGGAAATGCGTATTAAATACGACCTACAATATATTCAGAATTGGAGCCTTTTAAAAGACTTGAAGATTATTTTTCTTACTATTTTTAAAGGATTTGTCAGCGAGACTGCGTACTAAATTATGCATTTATTTAAGATGAAGGATGTCTATTTCTTGCTAATAGGTTGCGTTTTCGTAAGCTATAGCTTTGCGGCTCGTGCGGAAAATACTTTTCAAGACTCTAAATATATTGATCCATTTTTAGGATTAGAATTTTCTTCATCAATCAATACAGCTTATGGCTTTGATGATAACGTCTTATATCAACGTGATAGTAATATCATTAGTTCTGATTTTTATGCGATAAAACCAACTTTTAGTATTATTGGAAAACGTAATACTAAAAATTTTAGCCTTTATTATATAGGTGATTATCGACGTTACAATAATGATTTAGTAGAAAGTGATAGTTATTATGATCACCAACTTAATGGTGTATTTAATTGGGAATTAGATATTCGCCATCATTTATCTGTGACGGGTAGTTATAATAAAAATCATGAAGCGTTAGGTACTGGTGTAACAAATGGCTTTTTCTTTGATGATAATACATTAACTCAAAATCTGGCCACATTTGACGCTTTTAATATTACGCATGATATTGGTCGAACTGATACTAAGATTAATACTCTATATACATATGGAGCCAAAGGTGCGGAAGGGAATATCATTGTTGATTTATCACAAATACGTACTAATTACGATATTCTTAATAGTTATCAAACGGAATTTAAAAATTATTTAGAAAATGAAAATGTTACAGAGAACAATGTACAACTAATTTTTAGACATCAATATACAGATAGAACACGTTTTGATTATATATTAATGTATAAAGATTTTAATTATCTAAGTCGAGAACGAGATAATACTGAGTTGATTGGTGCTTTCTCTATACTGAATCAATTGACCGGAAAGTCAAAGATAGAAGCAACAGTCTCAAAAGTACAAAAGAAAATGCAAAGTAGTCATTTTTCTGGTGTAAATTGGAATGTTTCTTACAGATGGCAACCTTTTGATTATTCAACAATAAAATTAAAAACCTTAAGTGAAGTAAAAGAGCCAGATAATACTGGAGATTTTGTACAATCTTTTCAAAATAGCATCAGCTGGGAGCATCAATTTTTAGGACGTATAACAAGTTTATTGTCTTATAAGCACACCTCTGATAAGTACCATATTCGGAAAAGAACAGATCGGTATGATGATCTATCCTTTAGTTTACATTACTTATTTAGACCTAAAGTTGAGTTTATTTTCGATTATCAATATGCTTTGTTTCATACTAATAATGGTACTGACCCTGTATTTATTGATGGTAATAATTATGAGAGACGATTGGGTTATGAGAAAAATAAATTTTGTTTATCAGTCAAAGTGGCGATTTAAAATGAAGAAGATAATAAGTATTATTTTGGTATTAACTCTTAGCTTATTTATGAGTAATATTGCTGCAGCATCAAATAGAAATGCTAGTGAGTATCTGCTTGGTGCTGGTGACCATATCCAAATTTTAGTTTTTAATGAACCTGATCTATCTATGAAAATAATTATTGATAGTAGTGGTAATATTATTTACCCCTTGATTGGTAAATTACAATTGACAGGTAAAACACCAAATCAAGTTGCTATTGATATTCGAAATAGGTTAAAAGATGGTTATATTAATAATCCAATGGTAACTGTATCTATGCTTGAATTTCGGCCTGTTTATGTTTCTGGTGAAGTTAAAACACCAGGTAGTTATGAGTATCAACCTGGATTAACAGTCGAAAAAATTATTGCTGTTGCAGGAGGATTTACTGATCGGGCAGATCGTAGTGATATAGATCTTCGCCGTTCAAATGGGCAAATTTTGAAAGATGTTATAAAAACTCAGGCTATTTATCCTGGTGATATCGTTATTATTGATCAAAGCTTTTTCTAAAAAGGATAATTATAGATGAGTTCATTATTTGTTGGAGAAGGAAATAAACTAGAAAGTACTATTGACTTTACACGTTTGTTTAAATCAATCATGAGAAATTGGTGGAAAATTTTAATATTTACCATGTTTGTCACCGGTTTATCTATTCCCTTTATTTTGAAATTAACACCAACATACGAGGCTTATGCAACAGTATTATTGAAGGCTCAGCTCGCTAATCCAACCACATTTGATAAAGTGATTGATTTTGATTCTACTCGAAGAGAATACTATGAGACTCAATATCAATTATTAAAATCTCGCCGTGTTATTTCACAAGTGGTAGATAATTTAGAGTTATATGATAAGCCTGAATTTATTGGCAATAAAAACATTAAACTTGATACGTTAGATAAACGAAAAGAACGTAGTCTTCAGTATGTATTAAAACATATGACAATATCACCTATTCGAAAAACGCAATTAGTTGCAATTGGCTTTGAATCAACAACGGCAACAGAGTCTGCTGCTGTTGCTAATGATATTGTTAAAGTGTTTGTTAATTATTCAGTTGAAGATAATCGTGATGCTAATTTAAATACGTCATCATTACTTAAAACTGAAGTAAATGATTTACATAATAGATTGAAAGTAAAGGAAGAAAAGCTTAATGCATTCTTAAAAACTGAAGGACTTATTACTTTTCGTGGAGTTGATGGTTTTCAAACTGAACAGCTATCATTATTGATGGACAATCTAGCAACGGCTAATGCCCAGCGAGTAAATTTAGAGGCTCTTTATAACGTTGTTACCAATTACCAAAAGCAAGGATTTAATGCATTAGCTGCTATTCCTGATGTTTCTCGTCATCCGCAGATGGAAAATTTACGTCAAATGATTATTGAGCAGAAGGCTCAACTTGCAGATCTTCGACATCGCTATGGCCCTAAATACGAGAAAGTTATTCAAGCTCAATCACAGCTGAATATTCTTCAACGCCAAGCAAATGCTTTGATTAATGAAATTGCGGAAGGTATTAAAGAGCAATATAAGTCGTCATTAATTAAGCAAAATCAATTACAAGCTGCTGTTAATAAAAGAACAAATGCATTTCAATTGTTAGGTGAGAAAAAAACAATATATGATAATATGATGGACGATATTAGCCAAACACGTACATTGTATAATCAATTGTTGCAGCGCCAAAATGAAACCCAAGTTAGTGGTCAATTTTCTGAATCTACGGCAAAAGCTATTGATAGCGCTACAATACCATCAAAACCAACTAAGCCTAATAAAAAGTTATTAATTATCGTTGTTGCTATTATGTCATTATTAATTTCTGTCTTATTTGTAATTGTAATGGCTGCTTTAAATAATAAAGTAATCTCTATTAATGAAATAAAGCGCCGTTTAGGTCTCGAAGTTATTGGCGAAATTAAGCTATATGATCAAAATACTACCCCTAAATTAGTATTTGAAAATACTATGGAATTTTCAACATTAGATGAAGCATCGCTTGGTATTCGTAGCCAGTTATTACTATTAAATACTGATGCCAAAACGTTAGCTATAACATCAGCGACTATGGGTGAGGGAAAGTCATTAGTCTCTACATTAGTTGCAAAAACAATGTCAATTGATGCTAAAGTATTATTAGTTGATATGAACCTACGTAATAAAAGTATTACTCATTCTTTTGGCTATGAGAATAATAGTGGTTTAACTGATATTCTTTATAAGTATATATCAGTGCGAGATGCTATTATTCCTTATAAAGGAATTGATATTTTAACTACTGGTAGTAATACGTCTTGTTCACCATTATTAGTACTAACTCATAATAAACTTCTATCATTATTTTCTGAATTAAGAACAAAATATGATTATATTATTATAGATACTCCAGCTGTAAGTGATGCTAAAGATGCAACTTTAATTAGTCAGCTTACTGATGCTATTTTATTTGTAGTTGCTTCTAATTGTAATAGCGCGAATGTTTCTCTATTTTCAATCGATCAGCTTAAACAATATAATGCAAAAGTGATCGGATGTGTATTGAATAAGGTAAGAAAACAAAGCTTAGAATCTAATGAAAATATTTCAGTAATATCATCAAAGGATGTTCTTTTATGAGTTTAATTAAAGGGGCCTCTACCATAGGAGGAGCTTCAGTAATCTCACAATTAATAGGTGCGTTTACTATTTTATTCATGTCATATCGCTTTGGTATGTCGGATGTAGGTAACTATGCACTTACATTTAGTATTATTATGATTGGTGCTCAAATCGCACTCTATGGTTCACATTTTCTATTGCCAAAAGTCGATCCGCAAGATATTGGTAAAGCTGTAGTATTTTGTATGTTGCAATCTTGGGGAATAAGTGTAATTTATATCTATATTGTTAGCTATTTCTTTTCGTTACCATTTTTTGCGATTTACGTTTTAACCGCAAGTTACTCAATGATGATTATTTCTGAGTATGTTTTCTTACGTAATCAAAATTTTAGTCAGTTGGCTATTCAGCGTATATCAGCCACTTCAGTTGTATTTATTGCATTATTAGTGTCATGGAAAGTTGAGTATTTTTATTATATATGGGCTATTGTTCATTTATGTTTGATTGGTTATTGGTTATATAAATGCCTAGATTTCAGTATGTTTTCTAAATCTGATTTCTTGCCTACAACGCAAATTCAGTTTTTCATCAAACACTGGAATCATTTATCACGAGTAGGGACTGCAGAAGTTGTGGCAAATGCAAGCTTACAGTTACCTACAGTATTAATTAACTATTGGTTTAGTCCATTAGTTGCGGGTTACTTTGCTGTTGTTAATCGTTTTTGTTTATCTCCTGTCCTTATTTTGGGTCAGTCGGTACGTAATTATACTTTTTCTAAATGGTCTGAAGATTTTCGTAATAAAGTATTTAACTATGCTGAGTTTAAACAGGTGCGATTGTTTTTAATAACGATCGCATTAATCACGGTTGCGGGTATTTATTTTGTTTATCCATGGTTAACTCAGCATGTATTAGGTGAGCAGTGGATACAATCAGTCGAAACATCGCGCTTAATGTTACCTTATGTCTTTGCAATGCTTGCTTTTGTGCCATTGACTGTTATTGAATTAATATTTGGAAAGCCTAATTATTTTTTACGTATTCAATGTGAACAACTAGTAATAGTTGCGCTAGCGTTTTTTATACTACCATTAATTTATAAAAGTTATACGGTTTCATTATTAGTCTTCACTATATTAACGGCAACAAGATACTTAATGATTTATATTAGTATCAACAAGCATGCACTTATTTTACGTAATAAAGGCGTAGCATAGATGAATACTGGCACCTTTTTTCAGGTTTATGTATTTATTACACTTATATTTAGTGGTACAGCCCAGTATTTTTCAAATATTGATGCTTTTTTATGGTTGCCTTTTATTATGACTATGGTAATGGTTTTGCTAATACCATTACAAACTCGCTATAATTATGAACAATTAGATCAGCTTGAAGCGACGGTTCTTGTACTTTTTGTGGGATTTTTTGTGTTAGCAATAACTACTACTTTGATGCAAGAAGGGTTAAAAACAACTATTGCAGGTATTAAAAATGGGTTAGGTATATCATTATTATTGCCTTGCCTCATACTTGGCTTTTGCCGTGAATCACAATTATATAGAATTACGCAGAAGCTATATTGGATATTTTATGCTCAAATACCATTAGTAATGTATCAAGCTTTAGTTGTTGTGCCTGCTCGTGTGGCTTTTCAAGGTAAAATGGACTCATGGGATTCTGTTGTTGGTACTTTTGGCGGCAGTATGGTCGCTGGAGGTAATGGAGCATCGATGGGCCTATTTACTTTGCTTATAATGATGATGAAATTATCAGAGTATAAGCATGGTGTTGCAAAGCTTTGGTCATTAATATTGCACTTAGCTATAGGTTTTATTATTTGTGTTGTTGCTGAGGTTAAGTTTGTTACGTTGTTAGCGCCATTTTTTCTTCTTTATGTCTATATAAAATCCAGTTACATTAAAGAAGTAAAGGTTATTGATTTTAAATCAATTTTTTTATCTATTGTCGGTATTTTTATTCTATTATCACTAATAATAACGATTCTATCACTTGGTTTTTCAAGTGAATATCAATCACATTCAATGAGCATTTTTGATATTTTTATAGAAAATATTGGTTATATTTTCGATCCGACGATTATTGTTGATGGCCTTGATGGTAATTTAGATGAATTAGGACGTGTTACCGCACTGGCATTTTGGTCATATCATTCTGATATTCATGGTATTGTAAATCAGTTATTTGGCTATGGTTTAAATAGTTCAAATGCTGGCGGAGCAGAGCCTGGCTATATTGCGATGTTATTTGAATTAAGTTTAGGTTCAACAGCGTTAGCTATTTTTTTATGGGAAATTGGCCTTGTTGGTACTGGATTATTATTAGCTATTGTGTTTATTATCTTGCATGGTTCAAAACCACAACCATTATTTTCGATGACGTATTTATCAAAATCAGATATTAAACTATTATCTTATCAACCTGCATTTATCGGATTTATTATTGCAGGTCTAATTACTTTACCTTATTCACCATTATTAGCGTTGATACCTGTATTTCAATTTCAGTTTTATTTTTCGTTAGGTGCAATAATGATTATTCGTAAAGCAACTTTGACTAAAGCAAGAGGTCTACATGCTTGAACTAATAAAAAAAGAGTTAATATTGAATTCGAGTTTAACATCTAAATTTTTTATTGTTAATTTTCGATTAGCGTCTTTTTTTTATAGGGGCGGAATAATAAATAAATTATTTATTATTAACGTTATTGTACTTAAATTACTTAAATTTATTTGTGGGATTGATATATCTCCTAAAACAAAAATAGGCTCTGGTCTAATTTTGTTTCACCCGCAAAATATTGTTATTAATGCTAATAGCGTATTAGGTGATAATATAATGCTTAAACACAATGTAACTATTGGTAATAAAGTCGATCCTATTACAGGTCAGCATATTTCACCAGTCATTGGTAATAATGTTGAATTAAGCCCCGGAGTTATAGTGTTAGGTAATGTTAGTATCGGTGATAATTCAGTTATTGGAGCTGGAGCAATTGTCACTAAAAATATTCCTGAAAATTCAATTGCTGTTGGGAATCCTGCCAAAGTAATTAAACAAGTAGATGAGAGATAATTGATGGATAATAAAGTCAATGTGATTAACTTTGTACCGGAAGAGTTACCATCATATCGTCCAGATGTTGATGTTTTATACTCTAAAGAGTTACCTAAAGAAGGTGTGAATACCACGATTATAGGTATGCCCAAAACAGAAACGGTAAATATTAAGACCGAGGGTAGCACTTTAAAAACCAGTAAAAAAACAACTAATCGTCATTTAGATTCAGTGTGTTACTTTTTTTATGCTGCAAAGCTAGCTTGTAGAGCTAAAAAAGATGGTTTTCACTTAATTCAAGTACGTGACATGGTTTGGGTGGGCTTAATTTGTCTGATAATCGCTAAATTAATCAAGCTACCTTATACCTATTGGGTATCATTTTTATATGCAGAAAGCCGTACGATGCGGGCTAAAGATCAGACTGAAAATATACCTAGTTGGAAACGCCCAATTATTTTAGCTCGTGGCTTGGTTGAAGAATTTATTCTTTATCGCATTATTTTACCTCACTCAGATCGCGTCTATGTCCAAAGTGACTTTATGCTCAATTACATTAAAGATAAAGGTATAAAACCAAGTACGATGATGGTTGTGCCAATGGGGGTTGATATTGAAAAGATTGATGCCTTTGTTAATACAGATGCGATAAAAATACAGCAGTGGGGTGATGCACCAGTTATTGCTTATTTAGGTAGCCTTGATCGATTACGTAAACTTGACGTTATTATTGAAGCATTTAAAGAAGCTAAGGTTACTGTGCCAGATCTTAAATTACTTTTTGTTGGTGATTCTGAAGTGATGAAAGATCGCGAGTTTTTACAACAAACAGCTGATGATATGGGATTGAGTGATGATTTTCATATTACGGGTTGGGTACAAACAGAGCAGGCGTGGGCATATCTTAAAGGTGTCGATATGGTGATTGGTTTTATGAATCGCGGATTGTTGTTAGATGTATCAACACCGACCAAGGCTATGGAATATATGGCACTTAAAAAAGCCATGATTTGTAATGATTCACCGGATCAGCAATTTGTTATTGAACAATCTGGCTGTGGACGAGTGACTGATGGAACGAGCCAATCCTATGCTGCTGCAATGGTTGAATTAGCACAGCATCCAATGACACAAACAGAGTTAGATGCTGGATATAATTATATTAAAAATAACCGTTCTTACGCGTTTATTGGTGAGCAAGTTGCTGCTGATATTAAGAATGTCGTTAATCAAATAAATTCATAATGACTGGTAATTCAATGAAAGTTCTATTTGTTAATAAATTTTTCTTCCCACATGGTGGCGCTGAGACTGTTTTCTTTCAAGAACGCGATATGGTGCAAGAAGCAGGATATCAAGTTATTGATTTTTCAATGAAGCATGAAAAGAATATTCCATCAGATTATGCGGATTTTTTTGTTGATAATGTTGATTACCATGGTAAACATTCTATTTTTGATAATATTAAAGTTGCAGTGAACTTTGTACATAATCAATATGCATGTGATCAATTTGAAAAGCTAATTAAAGCTGAGCAACCTGATATTGTTCATTTCCATAATATTTATCATCAAATCACACCATCAGTGATCAAGATTGCACGAAAATTAGGTTGTAAAACAGTATTAACTGCGCATGATTATAAGTCTGTTTGCCCCAATTACAGCATGCTTGCTGCTGGGGAGAATATTGACTTAGATTGGATCACCGGTAGTAATATTAATCTCTTTAAATACCAGTGGCAGGATGGTTCATGGCCACGCAGTGTATTACTATCATTAGAAGCATTATATCATCGTACGATGAAGAGCTATGAAGCATTAGATGCTTTTATTGCCCCTTGTGAATTTATGAAATCAATGATCTTACGTCAAATTCCATCAGCAAATGTTGATGTAATTGTTAATGGTATTGATGCATCAACCACTGATATTGGTAACGACGGTGGTTACTTCTTATTTTGTGGTCGCTTAACTCAAGAAAAAGGTATTGTGACATTAGCACAAGCACATAGCCAACTTAAAGGTAATACACTGCTTAAAGTATTAGGTACTGGGCCGATGTTTGATCATATTAAGCAACATTTTGATAATGTTGAGTTATTAGGTTTTCAAACCGGGGACGCATTGACAGAAATTATTAAAAATGCGAAAGCGGTTATTGTGCCATCTGAGTGGAATGAAAACTGCTCTATGTCAGTGTTAGAAGCGATGAGCTATGGCAAACCAGTGATTGGGGCAAATATTGGTGGCATTCCTGAGCAAGTATTAGATGGTGAAACGGGCTACTTATTCACAGCGGGTGATGCTGATGATCTTACCGCTAAAATGCAGTCATTAGCAGATGATGAAACATTAGTTGCTGCTATGGGACAAAAAGCACGCGCACGATTATTAAATAAATACTCACTGAAGTTGCATAAAGAAGAGTTGATAAAGCTATATCAATCACTTTTGGCTAATTAATTTTTTATTAATAATAAAATGTTAGTTAGCCCTGATGTTTGTATTTGAAGAGATCCTATTGTGAATAAATCTATTCTAGTTTTAGGTACGCGTGGTATACCCAATGTGCCTGGTGGTGTCGAATCCCATTGTCAGTCGTTATATCCTTTATTGGTTGAAAAATATGCATTAGATATTATATTAACAGCGCGTAAACCTTATGTTCCGTATACTGAGAGTGAGTATGAGGGCGTAAAGTTGAAAGCGTTACCAACGATGACAAATAAATCGTTAGAAGCGCCGTTACATTCATTTTTAGCTGCGTTTTATGCAATAAAAGAAGGGGTCGACATTGTACATGTGCATGCTATTGGTTCTGGTTTAGTTATTCCATTATTACGCTTATTTGGTAAAAAAGTCGTATTTACACACCATAGTCAAAACTATGATCATCAAAAATGGGGTAAGGCCGCGAAATTTATACTTCGTCTTGGTGAAAAGTGGGCAATGAAATATTCATCAGAGGTGATTGTTATCTCTGATTTTATGCAAAATCTAATGAATGAAAAATATGGCCGTAATGACACCCATTTGATTTTTAATGGTGTTAATCCGCCACAATTACCGGCACCAAGTAAGATCAATGATTATTTATCAAAGTATGATCTTAAGCCTCGGGATTATATTATTGCTGTTGGTCGTTTTTCTCAAGAAAAAGGGCTGGATGTTTTATTAGAGGCTTATAAACTTAGTGGTATCAAAAAAAAATTGGTATTAGTTGGTGATAGCGATCATGTTACTGAATATAGTTATAGGCTCAAAAATACAGCAAGAGAGATGGATAACGTTATATTAACGGGTTTCTTATCTGGGGAAGAGTTACATAGTATTTTCTCACAAGCCGATATATTTGTTTTACCATCATTTAGTGAAGGGCTACCGATAGCTTTATTAGAAGCAATGTCATTCTCTTTACCTGCTATTGTTAGTGATATTCCGGCCAATAAAGCGGTACACTTAGATGAGAATTGCTATTTCCCATGTGGAGATAGTCAAAAACTAGCTGCATTACTCACAATGACAGTCGATCAGCCGTTAGTTTGTTATGCCGAATATTTAAAAAAATATGATTGGCAATTAATTGCACAGCAAACTCATGATGTTTTTTTAGCTTTAGATAATGGTTAATCGTAATGGACGAATGTACAGTTGACTCATGCGGTAAATATACGCAAATACAACAAGATGTCATTGATCGTGTTATAACAACAATACCGATAGATGTTTTGAATTCATTGGATTATAAGCAATTAACTGCGATTAAAAAAGCAGTCGCTATTAATAGTGGTTATAATGATCACTATGTTGATTTTCGTCCTGTTATTGGTATCGGGCGTTGGCGTTACTATGCAGTCTTTTTACTAGGTAAAGATCGTCGTAAAGCGCCTCGGAATCAAATGACTATTACGACTATTATTAAAGCAATTCAAATTGTATTTGGACTATTATTTCTATTTATAGCCGCAGTATTAGCTTTATATTTAATTAAATCAGCATTAGGTATTGACATATTTAAACATTTTTCATTTGGTATTTGGGATTATTTTAGATTGCATGTTTTACAATAACTTCAATAAATAATAGTAATTAGTAAATGTTGAATACTTTAATTATATATGTTTTATATTTATGGTTGCAAAATAATATAAGGGTTTAAATAAAATGAAGTGGGTGAAAAAATTTACAGATCAAGATTTTTGGCGTATTGGACTAATTAGAAAGCATCCATTAGATGTGATTGTCAATGGATTAAATGCTTATGATATTCATTGGTTTAATTTCACAGATAAAGATTTTGAAGCTGATCCATTTATATTTAAATTAAACGATAAAGATTATATTGCTTATGAGATTTTTGATTACTCTCATGGCAATGGAAAAATTGAATGTGTTGATTTTGATGGCAAGCGCTATGATTTTTTTGAAGATGTAAATAAAATTTTAGGGCATAAATCATTTCCTTTTATTTTTGAAGAAGAAAAGGAATTATATTCTATTATAGAGACTTCAGACTTAAATGAAATTTCATTGTATAAGTTTAATGGTATTAAGTTTGAAAAGGTAAAAGTATTACTTAGTGATGGTAAGTATATTGATAGCTGCATAAAAAAAATTGATGGAGTATTTTATTTATTTACCTCTACTTCGAATGAGCCTTTTAAGCAGCAGTTATTTTTTGCTGATACTTTATTGGGAAATTACCAACAGCATCCCTGCTCTCCTATCGCAAATGATAACGCTTTTGGTCGAAATGGTGGGCCAATTATCGATCGTGATAATAATTATTACCGTGTTTGCCAAAATTGTGCAATAACATATGGCGGTAGCTTAAAAGTAATGAAAATTACGGTACTATCGAAAACGGCTTATAAAGAAGAATTTTTCAAAGATATAATGCCTGTCACTCCATTTACTGATGGTATCCATACGCTATCATACTGGGGTAATATAACCGTTATTGATTCAAAAAATATATTAACGAAATACAGTAATATATTTAGAAAACTTAATTATTTGGTGATGGTAAAAATTGGTAAGGAAATTCCTTATTTTGATAAATAAATGATTTAAAAAATAAAAACGCCAATTAATTTATGAATCGGCGTTTTTAATAATTATCTTTGGATATTTATCGTATCAATATTATACCAGCTATCAGTAAGCATTCCGTCAATAGCTAGCTTTATTTTAGCTATAGTTGTTGAGGGTTCAACAAGGGCAACATCCAGCTGATAGCTACCGGGTTGAATATCAGCTGGTAAATAGAAGGTATCAACTTGTTTATATATTGGTGTGCTAGTGTGACGATTCTCTGCTGGTAACCATGTACGAATATCATTGTTAGTTGTAAAATAGGATACAATATAATTATCAGCGTTGCGTAAACGCCAGACTACTGGGTAGTTATTATAACTAGGTGCTACACCCACGTTCTTCCATTTTGAAATGATTTTTATCGGTGACGTAGGTACAAAGCGGCTATTTATTTTAACTGATGCTAGTTCAAATCGATAACCAAGTTTCTTAATAAAATTATTAACGAGATCTTTATAGATCACCGGAACATTACCCGACTTTAGGTTAAATAAAGAAGCATGAGAATCTAAAGCGAAGTCAAATGTCTTTTTAACATTATCAAGTGTATAAATACTTTTGTTTTGCGCCCAATAATCTAGATCTTGGCAAACTTCAAAATCAACGGGAGCTTGCTTCCAACGATTAAGAAAATTAGTATCAGCATACATATTTTTTTTATACCCATTGCCTTGAATATGCTCTATGGTGTTTGGATAGCCTTGTTCCATATGATTCCAGCCTGATTGCCAGTCTCCAATACAATCAGCACGCCAGCCAATTCCTCGTTGAGTTGCATAACTAGTAATATCATCATCAGGTGATGTTAAATCAATAGAAAGCTGTTTGTCAGGAAAGGCATCCTGCATTAATGTGATATAGGGTATTAAATCTTTTGTAGTATAGCCATGATGACCAAGTGTTGGTTGTTGATATCCCATTTGTGATGCTAGGTTCCATTCTCCCCAAGTGCCAATTAAGCCAATATCTAAACGTAATATGTTTTTATTATTATTATAATGTTTTCCCATAGCTTTAATAAATCGTTCTAAATTCTCTTTTAAGATGGGATTTTTATAGTCAACGACAAAGTGATTATTATCAGGACAAGTTTGGCCTGTTATCTTATCATCAATTTGTTTTTTTACCCAACAAGGTACTCCTAATATTTTTTTTCCTTCATTAGGTGAAGGGTTATAATAAACTTCATCTTTTCCTGCCATCGTCATAAATCGGATAACTATTTTTTTGCCTAATGCTGCTGCTTGATTAATTGTTTTATCAATAAGTTGAAAGTTATATTTCCCTTGTTGAGGTTCTAATTCCTCCCAATACCAACGAAAATAAACAACCGCGGTTTTTGGATGGCTTGGTATGTTCCACCATGGATCACTATTAATATTAAATGTTTGATGGTCAGTAATACCTATATCAGGATTAATTAAGATATTATCAATGACTGTAGGTGTACTTGTCTGACTTATCTCTTTTGCAATAGCTATACTATTTAATGAGGAAATGATAATAGCAGCCAAACCTATTTTGGCTGTCAATATAATAGATTTTTGATATATATTATAAGCAATGATTTTTTTAGGTTTATGCAGCATGATTATTTATCCGTAAAATATTAAACAATTAAATATAAGTGGTATGTATGGGTTTGATGTTAACTATGCTAATATGAAAGGATATAATAATTATTATTGTAACTTGTATTAGACAATGTAACCTTATATATAACATAGCACGTCTTAATAATAAATAAATTAAGACGTGAGATTTATTTATATATTATTGAATATTTGTTGTAGTAGGAGCAATGTAAGCTTTAGTGCCCCATAATGGCACTGTTGATAAACTATGTTTATAACTACCGGTTGTTGTTTTTGTTGAATATGATAAATACATTAATGTTTCTGACTGAGGATCATAAATTCGACGAATTTTCATTGATTTAAAAAATATACTTTTAGACTTTTTAAAAACGACTTCACCCGATTTTGATTTATCAATATTTGCTATCATTTCAGGCGTTATTTCACCAGTTTGGCGGCATGAAATAGAAGAATCAGAAGGATCGGCCAAACTTAAATCCGCTTCAATACTTGCTATATGACATGTCACACCCGGTACGATTGGGTCAACTAATGTATTTAATTTAATATCTTTAGTAGTAAACATCCCTAAAGAAACATCACCTACTTCATTATCCGAGCAGCCGCTTAGTGTTAATGCGACAGCAATAGTACTCGCGACCATTAAAAATTTTTTCATACAAGACTCCTTGTTAAATGAATCATCTCACTTAAAATTTTAAATTATAGTTTGTTATTATTACGCTAAGTTATACGCGAATTTTTGATCCTTTTCATTATACACTTTTAAAAAAGCGTGTTTGTCATCAACAAATCAGTCTTAGTTGCCTACGATAGAAATAAATATTATCGATTTATTAGTAAAGTTATATTTATATAAGGTTATGAAAAATAAGTGTTATTTGTTATTTTTTCTTGTGAGTTAAAATAAGAGATGTTTCTTAAATGATAATTTTTATTAAAAATAGTCTTTTCAATTGCTAAAATTACACATAGGATGAATGTAGCAATATTGTTATTATAATAATTATCAACGGATGATTATTACTGATTATGAGGAGGATATGATGTCAAATATTCTTGCGTTTCCAGTAAAAGAACAGCCTCGCGATCGTACACCGTTAGAATTAATTGTTGAACAGGAATTGTTAGATTTAGGTGCAGATAGTTACATGGTTGACATTGTTATTGAGCGAATGGAAAAATTTTTAGAACTTGCTTCGTTTGAGTTTGATTTGAAAATGAAAGTGTCTAAAAATTGTTTAGATGAAATGAATCAAAATGTATTTCCTGTAATTTCTGATATGCAAGAATCAATGCGAAATACAATGAATGATATGTTAACTGAGCGTGTGTTACATGAAATTCGACTCTATAATTTAGAGCAACACGCTGTTAGATAAATGACAATCTAACTTTTCTGCATACAGTTCGATAAATTCTATTTAATGCCGCTGGTTAATGATCATTATCTCAGCGGCTATTTACTCTTTTTTATCCCTAATTGCCAAATTTTTTCTGCTTGACTGCCTATTGCCCAAAAACTTAATGCTAATATCGCAAAAAAGAGGGCTTTGTGTAATGTGTCCCAGAAGTATTCAAAATAACGACTATAGAGACACAGTAGTAAAAAGATAATGCCAAAAGTGCGAATTAAAGCATTGTTGTTTTTAATTCCGTAAAAAATGGAGCCTATGGTGATAAGAAGCATTGCTACACTCCAGCCCCAGAGTTCGATCTGTTTCACATCAGACCAAGCTTGTAAACTGTCATAGTTTCCAAATATAGTTAGCATCCATAGGGCATTAAAGAAATAAATTAATCCAATAAATAGAGTGGCTTCTTTAGCGAAATAAAATCGGCTGTGGGGCTGAAAGAGAGCACTTAGCCCTACAATCAACATACCCACAAAAATGAACCGTAATGGAATATTCATTCCCCAAAAGAGAAAATGATCTGGTGCAAGGTAAGATGTCTCCGTTAGCACCCATAAGCCAATCCCTAATAGAGAAAATAACCATACTAAAACAGATCGAAGCTGAAAGTCGATTATTGCATAAGCTATTGTGGGGATGAGTATAAACATACTTTCACGCCAATTTAGCGCTAAAGTGGTGTGACTGAGAAACCCACTCGCAACTGCCGTTATGAGTACGCCAAAAAAGAACATAGCTTCATTGCTGACGGTTTTTTCTGGGTGGTGTTGGCGGCGTTTAATACCAACATAAAATAATAGCCCAGCCAGTATCGTACTCAATAACGTTAATACACTTGCTGGTGTGTTAATAAGACGCGAAATTAATGCAATTAGATAATCATCAGCGACTAATAAGAACACGGAAAGAATGAAACAAGCGATAGCAATCCAGAAGGAATAGACAGCGAGTAGCTTCCAATCAAAACTAATTATATGGTAACTCTGGCGTAACTTCAGCGCCTGTTGGTCATCAATCAGCTGCTGTTGCTGCCATTGTGTGATGGTTTCACTAAGCAGTTGTCCCTGACGCTTATTAACTTTTATATCCATATCAGTTCCAGATAGTATCGAGCATGTATTATCTTATAGTGCTGTAATCATTGTAACTGATGGTAAGCCGTAATGGCATAAATGTTTATTTTTTATACTAATAGTGATCATTACAAGATAGGCATTAATGATAAACACTGACGACATAGGCAAGTATTCGTTGAATTTGTGAGTGTTTGACGTGGTTCAATCTCAAAGCACCAACAAGTTGATTTTCCAGCTTGAATATCACATTGCGCTGGTTGTTGACATTGCGGACACGAATGGGTTGATGTTATTGCTTTTATTTCAGCCATGATAGCCAGTTGCTGGTGTTCTGGATAAGCTATCCAGTGGCTGATTTCTGTCATTGTGCGTAAGCAGCCACTGCAAATTCCCGCATTGTTTTTACATTTAGCGACACAAGGTGATTTCACGTTTTATACTCATTAATAAGCCATGTTCAATAATCAATATGCTAACGATTAATAAGTGTAAATGCTACTTTCGCTACCATGATAATATGGTAGTTGTTTGTTTAAATCACTTAATCTATTTATGACGCTACTTGTTTTAACACCTCATAGATTGCAATATTCTCTTGTGATAAATGATGGCTTGGTATTGTGAGTGTAGGGACGTGCTTCATACCAATTTTAATCATGACATTTTCGGGACCTGAGACTGTTTTTAAGTGCCGTCCATAAAGGTGGTGTAAATTAAGCTTATTAAATCCAAACTCTTTTATGCGTTCAACAGCTTCTGTACAGTAACCATTACCCCAAAAAGGGACACCAATCCAATAACCCAGTTGTGCACTGTGCTGGTTAATGTTTTCTAATCCTGCACAGCCTATAAGTTGGTGATTACTTTTAAGCGTAATAGCAAAAATAGCGGACTGGTGACTATGCCAGCCGGCTAAATGTTTTCCGATCCATTTTCCAGCCAAACCATCAGAATAAGGGTGTGGAACACTGATCGTACCGTTTGCGATATCAACATTGCCTGCTAGTCGTTGAATCTTGGTTGAGTCGGATAATTCTAAAGGACGCAGTATTAAGCGTTCAGTCGTTAGTAGTGGTTGATTTTTAGTCATAGAAGATGCTCACATATATGGCTCGATGTGACTATTAATCAATAAATATAAATTAATTTATAGGGCTACGATCAATTATTGAGTAGGTTACTGGCTTAAATAGTGGAATCTGTGGAGTCACACTGAATTATTGTTAAGTACTGGATCTCGAAGTCGTGTTTATTTAAGGATCTTTGATTGTGGTTTGATTGATTAGGTGGGGGTGGGCTTCACTAAAATGAATTAATTTCATTAAGGCCAATTTAATAAAGCGATGAATATGTTGTTTTATCAGCCATCCTGTTCCGATAAATTTAGGTGAAAAGGTCATGTGGTACATGATTTTTGTTTGCTCTGCATTGATACTGATAAATTTAATCCAGCTACCATGTTCGGCAATGGGGGCTCCGGTGATAATTTTATAATGAAGATGTTCATTTTCTTTGAAATCAATAATCTGTTCTTGATAAGTAAAAAAACCGTTGTTCACTTCACGAATCGCGCCAATCCCATTATTATGTGGCTTACCTGTACGCAGTAAGATGTAATTGGCATTGAAGAACCGATGTAGTTGCTCATGATCTGAGAGTAAGGCAAACAAGACCTTTCTAGGTGCATTGGCTGTAAGTTCAATCGAGATACTGTGTATTGTCATTATGTTTTCCCAAATCTGAAACCTTTTCGCATCATTAAGCATAGATGTTAGGACGATATTTGCATTCTAATAATACTTAAAAAACCAAAAATAACTGTTGCCGGCAACGTTTAGGCAAAGAGAAGCGAAATATACGATCTTTAAAAAATAATTATTAAAGAGTGATGAAATAAAAAAGGGTATTTTTACCTTGTTTAGCAATATGTTAGCTTTAATTTAATCATATAATTAATAAAATGAAGAGATATATCACAAAAAAACAGATGAGAAGAGTTGTCAAAGTGTAAAAATATAATTATATTAACTGTGTTGATATAGATCGTTAGGTGAAAGTTAATTCAAAAACCAGAAAGTCTTAGTTTATATTCTTTCCTAAATTACCCTCCACGAAGTCTTATCACAGTGATATTTATTCACAATTGAACTTGTTGGTAGAAGTTGTTGTCATAAATAGATATACACACAAGAAGTTGTTCATAATAATTCAATTAATGTGTCATTATAGTGTCATATAACATTGGTTAAGTAGAACACGAATAGTCGAGTAAGAACGGTATTAATACATAGTGATATCAACCTTGCTCATTGGGAAAAAAATGAGAGGTTTATAATGAAAACACGTAGTCGCAGACAGTGGTTTTACCATAAAAATCAAACAACTAAAGCTATAAAAGCTTAAGTTTGAATAAAACATTTCTTTAATAGGCAATAAAGGAATGAATACATTTAATTATCCTCTAATTAAATGTTTGTTGAAGATTGTTTATTACAAATATCAACTGCCAAAGTGGCCAGAAATCTATATTCGCGTTAGAAAATTTCTGGCTAACTTATATCTCCTTTAATAATTTAAATCCTTATTTATTTCATTTTACATAAAAGCAAACGTTTGCATTGGTGCTTGGCTCAATGTGAATACTTATATATGCAATTTTTATTATTATCTATATAACGAGCCACCAAGAACAATATCAATTGGTAGAACTTTTAGTGGCATATTACCGATATAAATATTACCGTCGACGACCAGTTTATTCGGTAAGGTTTGAATTTGGCTATATTGCAGCAATAAGTCACCTTTAACATAAAGGTTATCAGGGAGTTTTTTGAGTTGAGTATGTGCAACACTAAGATCACCGAGTACTCGTAAACCAAAGTTAAGCTCTTTAATTTTAGAGTAAGCAAGATTGATATACCCATCAACGTTGAGAGCTAAAGGTAAGTGCTCTATGCTGCTATAAGCTAAATTAAGGTTCCCCTTCACCGTAAGGCGTAAAGGCAGCATGCTGATGCGGCTATTTTCGAGATTAAGATTGCCGTTCACGATTAAGGGATCAGGTAAGCGAATATTGCCGCTGTCTGTTAGTGAAAGATTACCATAGCTATCTTGATAGTTGAGTAAATGGATCGGGGTTAATGCCATTGCGGGTTGTGCTATCACAAAACACATCACACATAATAGCTGTTTAACAATACACATATAAATAGACCTGAATTTTGTAATAATAAAGACAACAATATATCGACATCGAGGTGCATTTCTTTAATGTGAACCGATACTGATAACAATCGTTTATTGCCATTTTTGTTTGTCTCTCTATTCAATGTATAATCAGCGCCCATTTGGTTATAGAGAGGGATCTGTGATGAATAAAGTTGTATTACTCGATCATATTCAACAGCAGTTAGAGCTGACATTACACATAGCAACTGAAGCTGCAATGCGTGCTTACAATACCGCAACAGACGATGAAAATGTTGCTGAAAATAAATATGATACTTTTGCATTAGAAGCTTCATATCTTGCTCATGGTCAGGCACAACGGGTTGCTGAATGTAAAGCTGATATTAGTGCATATCAACATTTATTGGCTGCAATGCCAACCCAGCAAGATACGGTTGTAGTTGGGCATTTGGTTGTTTTAGAAGATCATGACGGCAATGTGAAAAATGTATTTTTAGGCCCTGCCGCTGGCGGATTAAAGTTTACGATTGATGGACAAGATGTGATTATCGTGACACCGACGTCTCCTTTTGGTGAAGCATTACTTGGGCGTAGTATTGATGAAGAAGTCGATATTCATATTAATAACAATGTTATATGGTTTGATGTGATCAGTATTAAATAATGTTATTAACGCTTATTGAAACTGATCACAATGACGTTGATAATAAAAATGTAAATGCTCAATAAGTAGTTTAACTTTCGTTGGTTGTTGTTTGGTATAAGGATATACCGCATAAATACCTAATGATTTAGCCACATAAGGTGCTAATACTTCAATTAATGTGCCTTGAGCTAAGTCTTGAGCCACTAATACTTTGGGTACATAAACTAATCCTTGACCGTGCAATGCGGCTCCACGTAATGCTGAAGCGTTATTGGTCGTAAAATTACCATGAACATGGATGGTATGAGAACCTAGTTTGTCGTTGACGAGCCAAGCATTAGCTCCTGTTTCTTGAAAGCTATAACCTAAGCAATTATGGTGACTTAATTGTTCTGTATTAGTGGGGGTTCCATGTCGTGCAAGATAACTAGGCGCGCCACAGATAACCCAACGAGCTTCAACTAATTGCCTCGCAATAAAGCTTGAATCAGGCATTGCACCAGTACGAATGGCTAAATCAAACCCTTCTTGTACCAAGTCAACAAAACGATTATCAAGATCCATTTCAATATGAATATCGGGATATTTCTCACTAAACGCGGCAATTGCCTCTGGCAGAATAAGCTCTCCTGAAATAGTGGGGACGGTTAATCGAATAGTGCCCGTTAAGCTTTCACCTAAACCATTCATTGCATCATTAGCATTTTGAACGGCGTTATAAACTTCTCTGGCATGGTGATAAAACACTTCACCAGCTTCTGTTAGGGTTAATTTACGGGTAGTACGGTAAATAAGTTGCACGCCTAATGCTGTTTCTAATCCCGTAATACGCTTGCTGACAACGGACTTAGTTAAACCGATATGCTCGGCTGCTTTACTAAATGATCCTGTTTCAATTAGATGATAGAACAGTAATAAATTTTTAGTGGTTTGCATTAGTATAGTTTTTGCAACACAGATGTGAATTAATCAATATATATCAACTATACCTATAGCAGTAAAATTATTCATCCTTTATTAAAATAATTAGCATGGAAATTATGCTTAACAATAATTATATGGAGCAATGATGCAGCCTGTTTATACGGATTTAATAGAACAATTACGCCAACAAATTGATGAAAAAAGAATTATTACTGATCCAACATTACTATTTGCTTATGGTACTGATGCCAGTTTTTACCGTTTGTTACCGCAATTAGTTCTACAGCTTGACACGCTTGATGAAGTTATTTTTGCCGTTAAAATGTGTTACGAGCGTGAAATTGCCGTTACTTTTCGAGCAGCGGGAACGAGCCTTTCTGGACAAGCTCAATCAGATTCAGTGTTAATTACATTAACGCGTCGGTGGCGTGATTATAAAGTGCTAAATGAGGGGGCTCAAATTTGGCTGCAGCCGGGGATTATTGGCGCAGAGGCAAATACTATTTTAGCGCCCTTTGGACGTAAAATTGGCCCCGATCCTGGCTCTATTAATAGCTGTAAAATTGGAGGTATTGTTGCCAATAATGCCTCTGGAATGTGTTGTGGTACCTCACAAAATAGCTATCGTACTATTGCTGGAATGACGGTAGTATTGGCTGATGGTACGCTACTTAATACGTTGGATCTTAATAGTATTGCTGCGTTTAAAAAAAGCCATGCTGAGATGATTTCTGAATTGATGTTATTAGTGAGTGAATGTCAGGCTAACCGTGTTTTAGCTGATAAGATTCGCCATAAATACCGCTTAAAAAATACCACGGGTTACAGTTTAAATGCGCTGGTGGATTTTGATGATCCCATTGATGTGTTACAGCACTTATTTATTGGTTCAGAAGGAACATTAGGTTTTATTGCCGATGTTACTTATAACACCGTTATCAACCATGCATTTAAAGCATCGGGGCTGTTTGTTTTTGCTGATATAGAGCAAACATGTCTCGCTGTGAGTCAACTGAGTAAAACCCGTGTTGCAGCGGTAGAGTTAATGGATAACCGTTCATTGGCATCTGTGGCAGAAAAACCCGGTATGCCACGTTTTATTGCTCAATTAGGTATTGATGGTAATACCGAAGCTGCGGCTTTATTGATTGAGTTACATGCTGAAGATGAGCTAGATTTAGATCTTCAAAGTGATGGCATACAACAGATAATCAATGCTTTTTCACCAATTGAACAAGTGAAATTTAGCCGTGATGCAAAGGTTTGTGATCAATTATGGGGCATTCGTAAAGAACTGTTTCCTGCCGTTGGCGCAGTTCGAGATAGTGGTACAACCGTAATTATTGAAGATGTCGCTTTTCCTATCACTCAACTGGCTCCTGCTGTACGCGACTTACAAACATTATTTGTACAATATAAATATCATGAAGCCATTATATTCGGTCATGCTTTAGCGGGCAATTTACACTTTGTTTTTACACAGGCATTTGATACACAGCCTGAAATTGAACGCTACAGTGCTTTTATGGACGCTGTCGCTCAATTGGTTGCTGTTGATTATCAAGGTTCATTAAAAGCAGAACATGGTACTGGTCGTAATATGGCACCGTTTATTGAACTTGAATGGGGAAATGACGGTTATCAACTTATGCTGGCGATCAAAGGTATTTTTGATACTCGTGGTATCTTAAATCCAGGAGTGATCATTAATGCCGATAAAAAATCACATATTAAAAATTTAAAAGCCATGCCTGTTGCAGATGAACTGATTGATAAATGTGTGGAGTGTGGTTTTTGTGAGCCTGTGTGTCCTTCGCGTAATTTATCATTAACCCCACGTCAGCGTAATACTGTGTTTCGTGAAATATCTCGTTTACGGCGTAGTGATGAGGATCCGGCTCGTTTAGCGGCGATGGAAAAAACCTACCGTTACTATGGGCTCGATACATGTGCAGCAACCGGTTTATGTGCAGATCGTTGTCCTGTTGGCATTAATACTGGTGATTTAGTTCGAAAATTACGCCAAAATCATACTGAAAAAGCAAAGAAAATAGCATCATGGACAGGAAATCATTTTGCAACGGTAACTGCGTCAGCGAAAGCTGGGCTTACGATGGCAAGCCAGATGCATAAAGTATTGGGTACGAATAGAATGCGTAAGTTGACCTATAAAGCTTATCAACTATCAGGCCATAAAATACCGCAGTGGACACCTCATTTACCTCTACCTGCGACTAAAATCGTTGCGCCAGTTATTAATGGTATTACTAAAGAACGTGTCGTGTACTTTCCAAGTTGTGCCGCACGAAATATGGGAGCTGAAGCGCAAGCAAAGGATCCGCGGGCATTAGCTGAAGTTACAGTATCGTTATTGGAAAAAGCGGGCTATGAGGTTATTTTACCTGCTGATTTAGAGAATCAATGTTGTGGAATGCCTTATACAAGTAAGGGCTTTCCTGAAACCGCACATCTTAAAGCGCAACAATTAGAGCAAGCATTGTGGTCAGCCTCAGAACAAGGGTTATATCCAATTTTGATGGATACCAGTCCGTGTGCTAGCACTAGCAAGCAATATTTACGTAAAGAATTAACTATTTATGAGCCATTTAAATTTGTTGCTGAGTTTGTTTTATCAAGATTAAAAATCACTCCACAAATAGAGCCTGTGATGCTGCATATTACTTGTACTTCACGGCGCCAAAGTTTAGCACCACTGATTGAGCAAGTGACTAAAGCATGTGCAGTGAATGTAATTATACCCGACGATATTAGTTGTTGCGGTTTTGCTGGAGACAAAGGTTTTACTACGCCAGAGCTTAACGCTAGTGCACTTGCGCCATTAAAAGCACAGGTGCCAGTTGAATGTAGTGAAGGGTATTCAAATAGCCGAACTTGTGAAATTGGCTTATCAGAACACAGCGGTATTGAATACCGCTCTATTTTATATTTAGTAGATAAAGTAAGTTGCTTACATTAATACAGAGTGACTTAGTTATGTCTAAGGTAGATAAAAATCACTAACAATAAAGCCCTATTCATATAGGGCTTTTGTTTTTAAATTTGTTCAATATATATCGCGATAGATGACGGTGTATTTTAATGGCAGAGATTTATGGAAAAGTGTTCAAAAAGCCACCGTAAATAAAAGTGGTTATTAAGTTTTTATATTTAAAATAACCCCTTATCTATAATTAAGATCTGTCAAATTATGGTTATTTAGCGAAGTAAAATCACTATTTTAATGCATTTACTCTAAATCATATTAAATAAGCTGTAAAAATCGATGTCATTTTATATGTTTGTGTTGTGGGTAACATTTATCTGTACTTGAAAGCATTGGTGTGCAAGCTTATTATTTTATGGCTATAAGTTACGTTTATCTGTAGTACAAAATTATTTTTAATCCTAAGACGATAATGATGTACACATGATGAATACAAGTAACATTTTTAGCGAAAATAATTCCTATCATCTAGACTCAAATTTAGCTAACTTTTAGCTAAATAGGATAAATCCATGGCAACGACAGATACGGCTCAAGTAGAACAACCAAACGCAACAAAAAAAACAAATAAGTTTCGCAACATTATTATTTTTATTGTTATTGCTGCCGGTTTAGGTACCGCAGGATATTTTTATATTCGTCATCAAAAATTATATCCAAGTACTGATGATGCTTATATTCATGCCAACATTCTTTATGTTGCCCCACAAATCAGTGGCAAGGTACTTAATGTAAACGTTGAAAACTATCAACATGTTACTGAAGGGGATTTATTGGTTAAGATTGATCCAGCCCCTTATGAAATTGAGCTAGAACAAGCGAAAGCGGCTTATGAAGTGGCAACACAGCAAAATAAAGCCACTGATGATGCTATTTTAGCTGCAAGTGCAAATGTACGTGCGGCTGATGCTAATCTAGTTGATGTTCAAAAAACGTATCATCGCATAATGGATTTAGTTAATCGTAAGTTGTTACCAGCACAGCAAGGCGATGATGTTAAAGCCAAGTTGGCGGGTGCGCAAACTTCACTTGAAGCCGCTCGTGCAAAAATGTCGCAATTGATTAACCAACAAGGTGCGAAAGGCAATGAAGCCCCACAAGTTAAGCAAGCCGCTGCTGCATTAAGTCAAGCAACATTGAATCTCTCTTATACTAATATCTACGCGCCACATGACGGTGAGTTAGGAAAGGTTAGTGTTCGTCCTGGTAGTGTTGTTTCTCCTGGTTTAGCTATGATGCCATTAATTGAAGATAATACTGCATGGCTACAAGCTAACTATAAAGAAAAAGATATTGGTTTATTAAAAGTGGGTATGACGGCTAAGGTTACATTAGATATGTATCCGGATGTAACTTATCAAGCTCAAGTTGAAGCTCTTTCTCCTGCAAGTGGTTCATCTTTCTCACTCCTACCGCCTGAAAATGCAACGGGTAACTGGGTGAAAGTACCACAACGATTCCCTGTACGTGTGAAGTTTGTTGATTTGAAAAATAAACCATTACTTCGCGTTGGTGCGAGTGCAAATGTTACTATTGATACTCAATCAGAGACTAACTAATGAGTGGGTCAGTTACACCAGCTAACCGTTTATGGATCACCTTAGCCGTTATGTTATCAGCGATCATGGTATTGCTCGATATGACGATTGCCAACGTTGCTTTGCCGCATATGATGGGGGCATTAGGGGTTACATCTGAACAGGTGACATGGGTACTTACTTCTTACTCAATGGCTGAGGCGATCTGTATTCCTCTTGCGAGTTATTTTGCGCTTAAATTTGGTGTACGCAAGTTACTGATCGTTTCTGTTGTTGGCTTTATTATTACATCTGGTTTGTGTGGTCAAGCTGATAGTCTTGCCGAAATGGTCACCTTTCGTATTATGCAGGGGGCTTTTGGGGCGTCAGTTATTCCACTCGCACAATCAACGATGGTGCAAATTTACCCTGCAGATCAGCGCGGTAAAGCAATGGCATTATTCAGTGTTGGTATTTTGCTAGGACCAATCTTAGGGCCAACTGTCGGTGGTATTATCACTGAAAATATGGACTGGCGCTGGATTTTCTATGTGAATGTCCCTGTGGGAGCACTGTGTTTAACCTTAGTTTATCTGTTTGTTAAGATTGATGGTAAAGGAGAAACCAAGCTAGATTGGCCACTTGTTATTGGTATGGCTATTGGTATCGGCTTATTACAGATGGTACTTGATAGAGGTAATGAAGAAGGATGGTTTGAGTCTAATTTCATTCTATTTTCATTAATTATCAGTGCAATTGCATGGGTATTCTTCATTGTACGTTCATTACGTACAAAAGGAGACATCGCACCTATGTGGCTACTAAAAGATCGTAACTTGACGGTATCATGTCTGATCATGGCTGGTTTTTCGATGGGATTGTTTGGTATTACCCAACTGCAACCGATGATGTTGGAACAATTACTAAACTATCCAGTTGAAACAACAGGCTTTGTTATGGCTCCGCGTGGATTAGCCTCTGCTGTTGTATTGCTCGTTATGGCGCAATATATGGATAGATTAGATCCTCGAATGCTGGTGGCGGTCGGGCTTGGCTTTAATATTTTTGGTACTTATCTAATGATGCAGTACTCAATGAATATTAATTTTTATTGGGTTCTTGTGCCGTCAATTATTCAAGGTATGGGAATGGGATTGGTGTTTGCACCATTGAGTCAAATGGCTTACCGCACAATAGAGCAAAAATATGCTGTTGGTGGCGCAGTAATGTTTAATTTATGCCGAACCATTGGTAGCTCATTTGGTATCTCAATCGTAAACACTTATTTTAGCCGTACTCAACAACGAGAGTGGCATGCATTAGGTGCTGATATTACGGCAACCAATCCAATATTACAGCAACAAGCAATGCAGCATCACACTACAGTGACGGATCCTAATTTTATTGCGCAAGTAGGTGCGTTACTGCATCAACAATCAACACTACTGGCGTTTGTCTATACATTTGGTTTCTTGATGTTTTCTTACGTTGCATTATTACCATTGTTAGCCTTATATCGGTTTAAAAAAAATGCAATTAGTGAGAATTAAATAACATTTTTTAAGCACGAAGATGTCAATTTTCACCAAGAAAAAAGGCCAATATTTGGCCTTTTTATTTGCTAAGTTTTGATGGTAATTGGCTGATTTTATTAATACTATTATTATTTATAATATGATCAACGTATTGTTTTTGATAGCAATGCTTTTTTTAGGCGGTTATAAATCACTGACTATAAAAAACTTTACAAATACTGCTTTTAATGAGAATATATCTCTACTCTGTAGCTAGAGTTATTGATCGAGAATTAAGTTAAAGAAAAACCTTAGAAGCATCTTCGTTATTGTTGTGTAAATTCGTGTTTCCCTTCGCTTTTCATCGTCATTTTAAATAATTCAAGCTGCAGTGCATCGCATTTGCGATAATTTTAAAGAATTTATATAAGGGACACATCATGTCTAACAAATCAACTGGTCTAGTAAAGTGGTTTAACGAAGAGAAAGGTTTTGGTTTCATTACTCAAGACAACGGCGGCGCTGACGTATTCGTTCACTTCCGTGCAATCGCTTCTGAAGGCTTCAAAACTCTTGCTGAAGGCCAGAAAGTGTCTTTTGAAGTAGAGCAAGGCCAAAAAGGTCTTCAAGCTGCAAACGTTGTAGCTCTATAATTTTATAGTTAATCTATAAAGTTTGATAAAAGCGTAAATAACTTGGTTATTTGCGCTTTTGTAGTTTCTGAAGGTTATATTTAAATATCATCGCGTTAATTTCTTCTGTAGATGTATAATTTATTACATCATTCACCAACGAATTATTCTTCTTAATTAGCATCCATTCCTTAGTACTAAATGTCATTATCAGTCGATTGATTATTGCATCAGTTCTTGCTGATTAAAATTAACTAATCGACCATCATAAGCACAAATAATACTAACCACGTCTTTCTTAAATATCTGCGGGCATTTATAGGTTGTTTTTAAACTTTGTATCTCATTGTAGATGTTAGATTCAAATTCTGGAGGATAAACGACATTAATTGATAATAATAGGCCAGTGTGTGTTTTACTTGTTAGATGAAGATTTTTCCAATATGTCATGGTGTTCCTTATTAAATACAATGTCTGCCCCTCTAAATAGTATGACATACTGTATGTTAATGATAGTGGTATTTAGTATAAGAGCCATAAACAGATTGATGTTCTGTATAAAGTGTTATGTATAGCGAGTAAGCAATATAATTTGCTTATAATTGAAGGGGATTAGAAATATGAGTAGGTATAGAAAGATGTCTAATTCATTAAAGCTACTACAAGTGCTGAAGTAGCTTCAAATGAATCATTTTTATTTATCGAGCGTTTGTTGGTGCGACAAGACGAGCCTTACCGATAACGTGAGCAAGAATGTTATAACCTGCTAATGCTGGTGATGCATTTTCAGGAAGTTTGATATTAGCCGTATTTAAGGCATAAACCGTGATTTGGTAATTATGTGGTTTTGCCTTTGGTGGAGGACATGCGCCACCAAAACCTTTAAAACCAAAGTCATTGGTAACCATACTTGCACCTTTTGGTAATAATTTACCACCAACCGTACCAGCACCTTCCGCTAATGAATGCACATCAGCTGGAATGTTGATCACACTCCAGTGCCACCAACCACTCCCTGTTGGTGCATCAGGATCATACATTGTTACCGCAAAGCTCTTTGTACCTGCTGGAACATCGACCCAACTCAATTGCGGTGATTCATTCTTACCGGTACAGCCCCATTGGTTAAATAGCTGAGAATTACTTAGTGTATGATCATTGGTAATATTTTGACTTGTTAATGTCATTGCAGCCTGTGACATAAAAGACGGCAGGGTAAAAAGCAGTGCCACGGCAAGCGTTTTAATTTTCATAATAGTGCCTATTAATTAGTTAAAACTGACGTTATTTTAATGTTTTATCATTATCGAACAATCAGTAAACGTTATGGTGAAATATCTTATGCGTATAATGTGTTATTAGTTACAATAGCTCAAACCAATAAAACTGTACCAATAGTTGAGAAAAAATCACTTAAGGATTCAATGTGAGATCACTTCCCCCATTAAAAGGTATTATTTATTTTGAAGCTTCTGCAAGATTACAAAGTTTTAAATTAGCAGCAGAAGAATTATTTGTAACACCAGGTGCCGTAAGCCATCAGATTCAGACACTTGAAGAGTTTATTGGTCAAAAATTATTTATTCGCCAACATAGGGGAATTAAATTAACTAATGCTGGTGTGCGTTATTTCAACCGTATTGGTCTAATTTTAAAAGATTTAGATCAGGCCACGACAGATATTGGTTTTGTGACAAAAACACAGAAAATAATCATATCTATTCCACCAACATTATTAAATAAGTGGCTATTACCACGAATTAATTACACATACCTGAGTGAAAACGATATTTCAGTTGTCTTTATTGACACTATTGAAATATTGGATTTAAACAAAGAAAATATTGATATTTCAATTCGTTATAGTATTGAAAAGCCAACTGAAAAACATTGCCGGTTATTGTTTAAGGAACAAATGATTGCGGTTTGTGCTCCCGACTATATTGATAAGCCCCTAACTCATTTGTCAGCCGAGTTATTATCAACCTGTACATTGATCGAAACGACGAATAGATTAATTCAATGGGACTTAATTTTAGCGAATAATAATATTAAATCACATCCTAACCAAAGTAAGATGTATTTTCAAAACTCAATGCATGCAATTGAGGCCGCAATACAAGGGCTGGGTATTGCCTTTATAAATCGTACTTTTGTTGAGTCGTATTTAGAGCAAGGTGTTCTTACTGAAGCTATTAAATTTAGTGTAATACAGGATCATATTCCCAGTTATTATTTGGTGAGTAACTATGAAAAAATGCAGAATCCAGCAACTCAACTTCTTTACAAAGAAATTGAGTCATATATTAATGATGATATTGTAACTGCTGATGATTAATATTTCTTAAAAATATCTAAAAGACGCTTTATTCACTATGCATCGCTGTATCTGTAATTGCGTCATTATCCTCAATATCTTCAAGCAGTGCCCTCAATTGTGAAATTGCTTGTGCCAGTGAGTTCTCATTATTACAAATTATTGATTGAATCTGTTGTTGATAATCAGATAACTGCCTCATTATTTAGCCTTATACACATCAGTTGTTAATGTTGTGTTGTATTTTTCACCAAGCAGTGAATCACGGGCCGCTGACCATGCGTTGGCATAACACATAGCTAGTTTAGCTTGATCACTACTCACTACAACTCCTTTATCGATTGTGTTTTTTTGGCTAGCGCAGTGACGATCGATTTTTTTACTGTATTTATTACCTTGATTTGTAAAATTATAAACTTGATCTTTAGCGCTTTTTGTAGCTTGTTGTAAACAAAGAATAAGACCTTGCTCATCATAGTTTTGATTACTAACACATGATTGTACAACAATGGAGTTTGCTGCATTGGCTGCCGCTGAAAATAGAGTACCGATAGTAAGGGTAACTAGTATTGTTTTTTTTATGAAAGGACGCATAGGAACTACTCTGTCATTCTTTGGAGGTTAATCGCTAAATATTATACGCTAGGGGTATAGAGTAAATAAAAAAAATAACCTCTAAGCGTTTAATTTTATGAGTAATAAAAAAATTCGGATTTAGGTTAAATTTTTGTAATTATTTGTTGTGATTGTGGTTGTAATGGATTTATTATGTAAATTATAAATAATAATAAATACTCAAGGATGATGTATGAAGGAAGCAGTATTTGAAAATGATGTTGTTCGGCTTTATTTGAACGATATATCATTTAAACCTTTGTTAACCAAAACAGATGAAATTCTTTATAGTCGTAAATCTTTATTGGGTGATGAAAGGGCTAAACGTGTTCTTATTGAATCTAATTTACGTCTTGTCGTTAGCTTAGCTAAGAAATATCGTGCTTCTGCTTTGTTATTGAGTGATTTAATTGATGAAGGAAATATTGGTTTAATAACGGCAGTTGAAAAATTTGATCCAGAAAAAGGTTTTAGATTCTCTACATATGCATCTTGGTGGATTAAACAGACGATTGAACGGGCGATTCATAACCAAAGTCGTACTATTCGATTGCCTGTGCATGTGTCAAAAGAAGTGAATACTATTTTACGCGCTCATCGTGATTTAATGACAAAGAATAATAATGAACCATCTCCAGAAGATATTGCTAGTTATTTAGAGCGTGATGTGAGTGAAATTTCTTTTTTAATGACAAATAATCAGCATGTTTTATCATTTGAACAAACATTGAATGAAGATGATACCAATTCATTATCGTATTTTGTTGCAGATGATAATGCGAATGTGGATAAATTAATAGAACGTAGCGATATGCAAATGGTTACTAAGAAAATGCTATTTACATTAACGGAACGTGATCGTGAAATAATTTGTCGTCGGTTTGGGTTATTAGGCCATGAGCCTCAAACATTACAAGAAGTTGCTGATGCGGTAGGGCTAACACGAGAACGAATTCGACAACTACAAATAAAAAACCTTATGCGTTTAAAGCGAGCGCTGGCTAATGATAATTACGATATAGAAATGTTGTTTTCAGCATCAGCCTAAAATAACAATTATTTTATTATCTATATAAAAGAGATGGCATTTGTCATCTTTTTTATTAACGAAATATTGATCATAAATACAGAGTTATGCTCCATATCTGTAGATTGCACTTTATATTGAGAAGCATACTATAACATCATGTCCTTAGTGATAAAGTCATTATCATTCATAAGTTTAGGAGTATTGTTATGCCAACTACCGATGAAGCATGTGAACATTCAGAATTACTTAATGCATTAATCTCTAGGCAATCATTATTATCTACCAATAGAATGCAATATATTGTTTATGCTGCTGCGCTCGCGACTCAAAATAAAAAAGTATTACAAACAATTCAACATCTTGTCGGCGATATAACACTTAATAATCGAAAAGACATTAATCATGCAGTTGTAAGAATGGCTGCCACAAATGCTTATTATATGGCTATCCACAGTGTCAATTTAAGCTCGGCAAAGACAAATGCGATGCAATTAGCGCCTTTAAAAGAATTAGATGTTGAAGATATAACCAGTTATTACTACGCGTGTATTGCTGCTTGTTTAGTGAATAAAGGCTATAGCTGCCTTAATAATCATATTACGTTACTACGCTCCTGTAATGAATCTGATGATTCTATTAGTATGGCATTAAGACTAACAGCATCTGTGTTAACTATGTGTCAATCACGTTTTAATGATGATTATTTCTTAGATAATTAATTGATTTCAAGATAGATGGTTAAAACAGACAAAAAAAAACCGCTAATTAATTAGCGGTTTTTTTGAATGTGGCGGAGAGATAGGGATTTGAACCCTAGATACGCTATAAACGTATGCCGGTTTTCAAGACCGGTGCTTTCAACCACTCAGCCATCTCTCCATAACGCAGATGGTAAGATTAAATACATGCCATGTAAATATATTTATCTTTATTGCATGATCTGTAATCAATAATACTATTATCTAGGCATTTTTGCGGTTTATTTTTAATATGTTTATTCTATAAAATAATAATTTAAGTAGTTAGCAATACAAAATTACTATTGTCACTTGATGTAATAACTAATAACCATATGGTATTATCCTCTAAATTTTTAATGTTATTCCTTTGTATATATGGGGTATACGTTAAATATTAATATTAAATCACCATTAATCGTTAATGGTATGTTGAGAGATAGTGTTGTGATTGATTTGTTGAAAGATATATTGGGATGGACATCCGTGGTGTTTTATATATTAATCACTATATTTAACACGATGAAAGTTACCCGTTATGCCGCTTTTGCTTCTGCAACAAATGATACTGTATGGTCAATTTTAATGGGGTGGTGGCCGAAAGTTATTCTTAACTTATCGGTTACAGCAATTAATCTATATCGATATTTTAAGGATTTTACCCAAACCGCTAAAATCATTATTCAATTGCTAGCGACAGTTATGGTGATAGGTATATCATATATTATTTATGTTGCTGTGAATGCTTTTATTGCTGAGCCAACATTAGCAGTTGGATTACAATTTGTTGATTTAGGTGTGATTGTCATTGCTTTATATATGACTGAGTTGAAAAAATATCGCATACTAATGTTGTTATCTGGTTTTGTCGGTATGGTTGGCTATTTTGGTAATCCTCAAATGATGATAATTAAAGCGTTAGTTATTATGATCATGAGTTATAAATTATTTACTACTCGAAATGATACTCCAGAACAACAAGCGGCTGAAAATAAATAAATTAAGAAAAAGGTCTAATCAGTTTTTGATTTTTAATTGATATAAAAAAACGCTCATTGTTTAACACAGGGAGCGTTTTTTGAACATTAACTTAATTAAATATAAGTAAGTTAAGTTTGAATTAGATTTCAAAGCTAGCGAGTGCATCGCCATTATCTAGTAATTGTTGTAGTGCTTTAGGTGTACGGCCTTGGCCTGTCCACGTTTTCTCATCACCATTTTCATCAACAAATTTATATTTAGCAGGGCGAGTTGCACGCTTTTTCTTAGCTTTTGGTGCATCGCCAATTAATGCGATTAATTCTTCAGGTGTAATGCCTTCTGCAGCAAGCATATCACGGTACTTTTGTAGCTTTGCTTCTTGTTCTTTATTTTCAGCTTTAGCAGCTTCTTCTTCCACACGACGTTCTTCAACGACTTGGGTGAACTTTTGTAGACCTTCTTGTAGATCTTCAATAGACATTTCACGCGCTTGAGCTCTTAAAGAGCGTAGATTTAAAAGAGTTTCAATCATGTTATTAATTCTAAATAAAAGTAATTTCGCCTATTGTACTTAACTTTTATAATAAGACACTAAAAATAGTCACCATAGTTGTAACTAAATCTCATTTTTTCTTTTTTAATTGTCATTTTGACAGCTTTTTTATTTAAAGTATTAATGAGAAAAGAATTATTCTGTTAAGTGATATAGCAAGAAAAAGAGGAAATATTAATCGATGTTGAATAACAAATTCTCACTGAATGGCGTGTTATTGTAATCCTTACATACAATAATCAATAAATATTAAATGTTTTAATCGTTAATAGATCTAGCTGTTTGATTGGCAATGTAACATTAATTCTATATGTTAACTGCCACATAAAAATTGGTTAGTATGCAGTTTCACTATCACTATGTTTTAATTGGTAATTAAGTTGGTTATTTGTTTCAAATTGTGACTCAATAGAACCTTTTTTGATGGTTAAATCAACAAATAGATGATATTCGCTCAAATAATTTATAAAAACTGTGTCCATCAAAAAAATTCATCGTTACCATTATTGATATCATTTGTGTGATTAGTGTTAAAAGAACATCATATATGTAACTTTTCATGGATGATATATAGCAGTAAGGATATCGTTTGAATACATTACGTAAAAATTTTGAATTAATTGATAAGCTCACATTCTTTGGGGCGTTAGCAATGTTGATTTCAGTGGTTGTGCCGCTTCTTTTATTCCCTAAAGAAGGAGCAGAATGGATTGCTGTTGCAAAAACGTTTATGACTGACCAACTTGGATTTTTATATTTAGCGTTGGGTATGGCTGCTTTTTTCTTTATGATTTACATAGTTTTTTCTGATATTGGCCAAATTAAATTGGGTGATGCAGATGAAGCTCCCGAATTTAAAACAGCATCATGGGCGGCAATGCTTTTCTGCGGTGGTATTGGTGCGAGTATTTTGTACTGGGGCGCTATTGAATGGGCTTATTATTACCAAAGCCCGCCATTTCAATTACAACCAGGAAGTGAAGAAGCTGTTCGTTGGGCTGCAACTTACGGTGTTTTCCACTGGGGTCCTATTGCATGGTGTATTTACCTTGTACCGGCAGTACCAATTGCGTATTTCTTTTATGTACGTAAACAACCTGTATTGAAAGTTTCAGCAGCGTTAATGCCTGTGATTGGCGAAGCACGTAGTCATGGTTGGATTGGTAAAGTTATTGATGTGTTGTTCATTTTTGGATTACTCGGTGGTGGTGCTACAACATTAGGCTTGGCCGCGCCGTTGATTACTGAAGGGGCACATTATCTCTTTGGAACACCTAAATCGACAGAAACACAGATTATAGTATTGCTTATCTGCACCTGTATTTTTGGATACTCAGCTTATGCCGGTATGGAAAAAGGTATTAAAGTACTAAGTAATATTAATTTTTGGGGAGCATTAGGCTTACTTGCTTTTATTCTTGCCGTGGGTCCAACAATTTTCATGTTAGAAACGGGTCTTGATTCATTGGGACGTATGTTATCTAACTTCTTCATCATGGCAACATGGGCAGAACCTTTTGGTGGCTACGGCTCATTTGAAGATACGCACTTCCCACAAGATTGGACTATTTTCTATTGGGCATGGTGGTTAGTATTTGCGCCAAGTATGGGGTTGTTTATTGCTCGAATTTCTCGTGGTCGTACTATTAAGCAGATGGTTACAGGTTCGATCTTCTTTGGTTCGATGGGCTGTTTCCTCTTCTTTATGGTGTTAGGTAATTACGGTTTATCACTACAATTATCGGGTGCACTTGATGTCGTTGGTATTTTAAATGCTGAAGGCGCAACAAAGGCTATCTTCTCTATTCTTGAACAGCTACCATTTAGTACGATTGTCATAGCTGTATTTACATTGCTATGTTTAATTTTTACAGCAACAACATTTGACTCTATTTCTTATATCCTCGCTTCTGTGGTTCAAAATGACGTAACAGAAGAGCCTATGCGTTGGAATCGATTATTTTGGGCATTTGCAATGTCGTTCATGCCATCAGTATTGATGTTTATGGGGGGGCTTGCAACATTACAAACAGCTGCAATCGTTGGTGGTTTACCACTGTTATTTATTACAGTCATGCTAATGATATCTGCCGTTAAAGCTGCATCTTTAGATTTAAGAAATCAAGACGGTTACGAAGATCCTGTAATCAATATTGAAGAACTGCCTGATGTTGATCCATGGTCAAAAGAAGGAATGGCACTAGCGAAATTTGAACAGTTAAAAGATATTGCGATTGAAGCTGCAGAAACAGAGCGTGGTGCGCTGAATGAAATTTGGAAGATTAAGAAAACAATCCGTGCTCAAGTATTAGCAAGTGGTGATAGCGGTATTGATTCTGGGGATGTACCTCAAGAACTAGCAGAAGAGCTGCACCGTTTAACAGCAGAAGCAATGGCTGCTAAAGAAGCAAAACTTGAAGCATCAGAATTAGCTCAAGAAGCTCGAATCCTGTTTAACGATATCATGAAACAGAAAGAAGAAATGTTAGATATGGAAGCACAAAAAGCATAACTAACAATTAAGATAAAATTATTATAGGCGATCTTCGGATCGCCTTTTTTAAGTTAAAAGAAATTTTGTTCATATATTGAATATATTCACCGTGTATTTCTATATTTCCTTTCATTTAAAAGTATTACCATATCTCTTCATATTCGCTGTAACCACTTATCGATATAAAATATGGCAACAGAAATTTATCTTATTTATAGCGAATATATAAATGTGATATTGAGCTCAATAAATTCGTCATTAGCCTAATAACAATAAAAATCACAATGCAACAAGTGGCGTAAATTTACCTTTATATGTATATTTCTTATGTTTACTACGAATAAGGTTTATACATGAATATTAAATCTATTACTCTCGTAATTAGTACGTTGTTATGCAGTTATTCGGCGACGAGTTTGGCTGCTTTAAACGCATCAACCGATGCGACGCAGCAACTTGAGCAAATGAAAACACGGGTATTGCAACGAATTATTGAAGCGCAAAAGCTGATCAATGATCCTGCTAATATTGAAATCCGCAATGGGCAACGTTTTCTAAAATATAACGGGTATTTATACCCAATTACAGTCAACAACTTACCTTCTTTTATGCCTTTTGTTGATGGTTTTGATTATGCAGATCGTTCCGCGGAGGCTATGTTTGATTTTATTCAAATGCCATGGAAGTTAGTTAATCAAATGGATGGCGTTTATATTTATAATGACCAATTTGGTTATACCTATTTAGAGCAATGGGATAAAGATAAACAATGTAATGTTCAATACCTTGTTGGTGATAAAGATTTAGTTAGTACGGCTTCAAAAGACTGTTTGCCCTATAACGCAGCTTTAATTGATGCCTACGGCTTTATTGATGAACAGCCTATTACTAATCATCTTAGTGGTGATTTTGCTGCACAAATACGTTTTATTCAAAACCAAACAGCAGAACCTTTTGGTAATGATGAAAAAGAACAACAACGGATTGTCTCTCAACGTGAAGCCTTACTTGTTGTCACTCCAATGGCTAACGATGAACCTAAAAGCGTTGAACTGAAAATATTCAAAGATGGTGTATTACTTGAGACTCGTCAAATGACGAATCCTCTACAAATTTTAGAATCGGACCGTGCTAATCACGATGATCGTAAAGATGTAGTGTACTCCAAACGGTCATTCACAACAGTTTTACCATGGAATTGGGTTGAGAAAGGGTTAAGCTTACAGTTTTCAACTTATAGTGGTTTAAGTGGCGAATTAACGGCAGATCGAATTGATTTTGCAGCTCCTGCTCATCTTGATTTACCTATGATTAGAATTGGTATGTTAACTGAGCCGCCAGCAGCAAAACCATTAGAATTACAAACTGCACATTACGGCTCAGAGCTTTTCCAACGGTTCCCATTAGCATCAATGACAATCAGTAATTACTTACCTATTAAGTTAGATAAAGTAGTGATGTCTAATGGTGACATAAAAACAAAATACAGTGAATATGCAGCTCCCGGCATTCATAGCGGCGATATGCGAGAAGATATAACGAAGTCGTTAATTCAACTTGGTATTGCTAATGCAAATTATGGTGTTGCCAGTTCAGGAGCCAGTCAATGGCAAGCAGATAATTACCCAGCTATTGTTATTGGCCACTCTGTTGGTCGTTATAAAAATGACAAAGGTAATATTGGTGATTATACCCATGGTTTGTCTGGCGGTAATGGCATGGTACTGCTTGCGGATACTACGGGAAATGAAGTCACCCATGAGATTGGACATGCCTTGAGTATGGGCCATTATCCTGGTGGTCACGTTAATGCAACCCATGGTGCAACCACAGGGTGGGGCTATGATGCCTATCGTGGTTACATGGCAGATAACCTTAATTGGTGGTCAAAAGTTAATGGTGACTATGGTTATGGCGATATTATGGTTACGCCATATAAAACGCATTATGGCTATGGCGCAGATCCTATGGGGGGCGGTGGTTTTGACTCATCAACGTCCAGCTATCCATTATTTACCGGCTATTCATCAAAGCGTATTCAACACTATTTAGAGACTAAAGACTATCTTGATACGACAGCGACAAGTGGTTATAGCCATTGGAATACTATCGAACAACAATTTGAAGCTGTATCAACAACCACTAAGTTAAAACCAATCGCGCAAGGGGTTGATGTAATGACGGTGGTGGGTTTTTATGATCCACAACAGACCAATACCAGTTATATTTATCCTGCGTTATATGGCAGCTCAGGTAATGTGTATGAGTTACCTCAACCGGTTGCAGGACAATGTTGGGCAACGGTGACATATGGCGATAACTCACAACAGATTATTGGGCTTGATGGCAGCCGTAAAAATAGCGGTTTAAGCAATAAACTGCATTTTAACTTAGCGCGTGATCGTGCGCCGCAAACCGTGACTATTGATTGCCCTCAAACTAGTTTAGAAACGATAGTACGAAGTGAACTATTAACTCAGTTTGCTCAAGATCGTTTTTATGCATGGGGAGAGAATAACCGTTGGGGTGAAATCGGTGATGTGTTTGAATATCATCGCAATGGCCGTGTTGAACTTTTTGAATTGAAAAAGCAACATTATTGGTATTTCCCAGGTGCTGGTGAATCAAACAGTGAGTGGGCGTTTGTAGGTTATCTTGATCAATTTATTACCGATAAACAGCCAGAGATAAACTTTGATGACTTAGGCCAAGTAAGACTAAATTCTCGTACCTTTATCGCGAATACAGAATATCCTGAGGCAGCGATTACCATCGGTAAGGGGCAAGGGTATGATTTAGCGATTGAATCTCAAAAAACATTGGCTGAACAAAGTGATTTAGCGCATCTTGATTTTGAAACTATGCCTTTATTTGATCAATGGGTTGCCGATCGTTATGGTAATGGTGAATTGAATAATGCCGTAACGCATAAACGTAAGCGGGCAGGGGCAGCTTATGTTCATATTAATAAAGAACTTAACACCCGTGATTATTTCTTAATGAAAACAGTCACAGCGGGAGAGTTCCCTACGGATCATCGCAGTAATAATGATTGGAAATATTTAGGTTCAGCGGAATCTTATGTTAATTTTGATTTCAACCCACTGATATTAAATCGTGACATGGTATCGAATGTTGAACGTATTCAGCATTACTTTAAGCAGTCAGCTTTATTTACATGGGATCAACGAACAATCACGACTTGGGATAGCTCAAATAGCGCGGTGTTCATTAATCCAACCGTTGAGGGTATTAATGAATACTTTATTCAAAGAACACCTGCTCAAGGTGGTGAGTTCCCAACCAATAAAGCGTCAAATCGTGATTGGATTTATGTCGCTGATGATAATTCGCTGAATCAATTGGTGCTGGAAATGAGTACCAACCAAGCGGTATTTGAGCAATTAGCACTTGATTGGTATAAACAAGACAGTTTTGGTAACTGGGGTGATAATGGTAAAAAAGGCAACATTGGTGATATTTATACCTATGATTTCCGTGATGGTAAAACCCATTATTACCGTTTAAAGACAACCCACTATGGTTATTTCCCATGGCCGTCAGACCAAGATCCTAGCAATGGTAACTGGCACTATATTGGTCATTACTAAGCTTAATCAGTACTAATTAATGATGTTTTAAAGCCGTATTTAACCTTGTGTTATTTGCGGCTTTTTTATTGATGGTGCAACAAGGTGCCGTCAAATGTTAAACTGTTACTCATTTCATTTAATGATCACAAAAGGTAGTGTAATGAATCCAATTATTGCGTTGTTGAAAGAGAATAATATTAGTGATGAGCAGATCAATAATATTTTCCAAACACTGACTCAAAATCCTTTAGCAGCAATGGCAACTATTAGCCAGTTAGGTTTACCGCAAGACAAACTACAAATGTTAATGGCACAAGTAATGCAAAATCCTGCATTAATTAAAGAAGCGGTTGAAGAATTAGGTTTAGATTTTTCAAAAGTTGAAGCTGCTAAAGAACAACTACAAAAATAAGTTTACTGATAACAGCATATTTAAGGCCGTATAAACCCTATATTCAGTGGTTTTAGCGGCCTTTTTTATTGCTGTGATATAAACATATTATTTATCAATAGTCGTTTTGGAAAATAACCGACATTAGCATTGTCTAATATACAGTTTAGCGTAAGATAAAGGCTCTATTATGGTGATTGGATAATAAATAATGCATCTTGATGAAATGAAACAACGAGCGATAGAGGTTTCTGAACTTCTAAAAATAATGTCCCATCCTGAAAGGTTGATCGTACTTTGTCAGTTAATGGATGGAGAAATGAGCGCCAATCAATTGCAGCTTAACTCGACATTAAGTCAATCTGCTTTTTCACAACATTTGGCTGTGCTGAGAAAAAATAACATCGTCACTATTCGAAAAGAAGCGCAATCGGTTTTTTATTCTTTAGCTGATCAGCGTATTACAGCACTTATAACCAGTTTCCATGATATTTTTTGTGATCAAGATTAAGGTGAGGTGAGTATGACTTTTCAAATACCTTGGCAATCATTTTTAGGTGGCATGTTACTTGGATTATCTGCGGTTATATTGATGCTGTTTATTGGTAGAACAGCAGGAATCAGTGGCATTATTAATGGTGTGATTAAGCGAGAAAAACAAGAATTAGGGTGGAAAATTGCATTTTTAGCTGGAATGGTTTTAAGCGTATTTATTCTATCCCCTTTGGGCGTAACATTGCCGACGATTAGTGAACAGAATATTGGCATTATTTTAATTGCTGGTTTATTGGTTGGTTTTGGTACTCGGTTAGGTAATGGATGCACCAGTGGTCACGGTATTGTTGGTATGGGACGTTTTTCTAAACGTTCAATTTATGCAACTTGCGTGTTTATGATGTCAGCCATTATTGTTGTATTTATTCGTCGTTTATTAGGTGATTTATAATGAGCAGCTTAAAGATAAACCGTATTGTTGTTGGTGCTATTGCCGGTGTTCTATTTGGCTCTGGAATGATTATTTCAGAAATGGTTAACCCTCATAAAGTGATCGCTTTTTTAGATATTTTTGGTCAATGGGATTCAAGCCTTGCTTTTGTGATGATAGGAGCTCTGCTCGTGTTTGCTCCTTGTTATCATCTGCTGATAAAAAAACGTAAAACAGCCATCAATGGTGATGTAATTGCGCCTAAAAATAGTAATAAGATTGATGCTAAATTAACGGTGGGCGCGATTGTTTTTGGTATTGGTTGGGGACTAGCTGGTTTTTGTCCCGGCCCTGCAATCACTAATTTAGGTGGTGGTAATTATGCGGTCTTTGCTTTTGTTGCTGCTATGATTTTAGGTATGGTTATTGCCAATAAATATATAGCATCAAGATCTTAGTGAGTGATCTTGCTTTTTGCTTTAATAATGTAAGGTAAAGATGATGAAAAAGTGGATGATATTGGTTATTGCGATCATATTGGGTAGCGGTGTTTTTTACACGGTAGCACGTACAGAAGCGCCTATAACATTAAAAGAATTAATAACGCAACCTCAGCAATGGCAAGTCAAAGTACCCGATACAACCGCGAGTATTCATTAAAATCCATAAAGCAATTGCAGCAGCACCCATACCTTATGGGGGAGTATCAAACACCTGATGGCACTGATAATACAACAATTTACCTTGATGTTAATCAGGCTGTTCAACAAGGAAAGTATATTGCGACATCTTTTGTAACCACGAATTCGGGTAGTGGTACATTTTACTATTTATCCGTATTTGAACAGCACAATAAAAAACTTGATAATCTGACCAATATTTTTATTGGTGATCGAATTAATATCGAAAAAATCACTATTGTTAGCAATAATCCTCTCATGATTAAAATTGATTATAAAACCCATGGTGAAAACACACCTTATGCTTTACCAGCAGACGTTGCTAAATCACAAATATATCAATTAAAGGATAATCAATTAGTGCTACAGCAATAATTGAATTGCCATTGTTATTTTAAAGACTATTTTTCTTCTTTATTTCCCCATAGCCAATATTTATAAATATTGGCTATTTTATATTTTCAATAAAAATGAGCAATAACGATTTATCAATTAATGATATTTATCGTTATGATGAATAATATCCCGAATAAACGCAACTAAAAGTTTTTTTATGCTGTTTATATTCAATTTTTAAGTGTTTAAAACTGCTTTTGTTAATTAAAGTAGTTGTTAAGTGTGAATAATTTACGTGTTGATACAATTTACATCTGAATGACAATTAATATCAATAAACATGTTGACCATATAATGTTAATCATAGAGAATAAATTCCAATTAAGCATGATTGGTTGTGAGGATGTATAAAAAATAGCAAATAAACATTATTCTTCTATTAAAAATGAATTTATATATGATAAAAAAAATACTAATTTTATTCGTAGGATTTAATAGTATTCCTGTTTTTTCGAATGATTTGTTAGGAAATCAATTATTTTCACCTATATCAGAATCTCGAAGAGCTTTGCAAAATAACAATCGTGAGATTGAACAATTATCTGATAAGGGGCAAACGGAACGTTTAATCAAAAATAAGGAAGAAAAAAAACTAATAGCTGAAAACATATTACCTGATTCTAGTATGTGTTTAGAAATAAGTAATGTTTTTTTACAAGGAATCACCTTACTTGATAATGATGATTTAGATAGAATAACAGCCTTACCTACTCAATGCATTACAACTAAAGACTTAAATACATTAGCTCGTGAACTAACACAGATCTATATTAATAAAGGTTATATTACTTCTCGTATTGAATTTATTCAGCCTAATGATCAAGGTGAACTTGGGGTTCAGGTTATTGAGGGTTTTATTGAAGGAATAAAAGGCAGTGATCATAAGGTTAATCCTTATTTTATCTTTCCTGATTTTGTAAATAAACCATTGAGATTGCAGGACCTAGACCAAGGTTTAGATCAGGCTAATCGTCTTCAATCAAATCAAGTTACATTAGATATATTACCAGGAAAATATAAAGGTGGATCAATTATTATTCTTAATAATAAGTATAGTTCGCCATGGTCAGTAATTGCTAGTGTAGATAATTATGGACAAGAAAACACGGGAAAATGGTTGAGCAGAGCAACATTCTCTGTTGATAGTCCATTAGGTATATCGGATTTTATAAGTTTGAATGCAAGTACAACGTTAGAGCCATATTCAAATAAATACAGTAGAGCGTATAACTTATTTTATTCATTACCTTATGGGGATTTTACATTCAGTAGTTTTTATAGTTATTCAGAATATCTAATAAAGCAACCGCTTCAAAATACAATTATTACACTTAGTGGAGAAACACAACAATATGGAATTAAAAGTGATTATTTATACTATAGAGATCAAAATGATTTATTAACTATTAGCGGGCAATTAGCGAATAAACAAGTAAAGAACTTTTTATTAGACTCTTTGCTTTTTGTTAGTAGTCCTGAATTGACTGTTCTTGAGCTAAGTTTAAATCATTCTCATATTTTTTCTACTAGTGTTTTAAGTTCTAATTTAAGTATAGAAAGAGGATTATCAATATTTGGCTTCGATGATAAAAGAAATATCATTGATAATGAATTTAGTAAGCTAAAGTTATCATTTAATTATAGTTACAGTTTTAGTGTATTTGATTCTATTTACCAATCAAATAATCAATTATTTGCACAATATAGTCCTAATGTACTACCAGGTATTGAGTGGTTAAGTTTAACCGATCGATCTGCTGTACGTGGTTTTAGCAATACGAGTATTTCTGGCGATAACGGATGGTATTTACGAAATACATTATCTCATTATTATTTTATAAATAGTGCAGTAATTCAACCACGATTAGGTATTGATGTTGGACAAGTATATCCACATGGTGAAAGTCAAGGTAACTCAACAGTTATTGGTATGAGTACTGGAATTTCACTTAATTATAAAAAAATTATGTTTGATATGGATATCAGTCATGGAAAAGTTGTGTCGGGATTAGTTTCTAAAAATGAACCAATCACGGCATTATTTAATGTTACTTATAAAATATAAAATATAAGAAATAGGAAAATAAGAATGAAAAAGAAAAAATTCATATTATCACCATCAAGTAAAGTGACAGTCGCTATTACGCTTGCAATGATTTCGATACCAACTTACGCTGCCGGGATTATTTCAGGAACAGGTGGTCCACAAGTCTCTACGGCATCAAATGGCGCTGAAATTGTTAATATTGTTAAGCCGAATCAAAATGGTTTATCACATAACCAATACAACCAATATAACGTTAATAAACCAGGAGCCGTACTTAATAACTCACTCATTGCAGGTCAATCACAACTTGCTGGAAAACTTGGAGCAAACCACAATTTACAAGGCCAAACGGCCAACATTATTTTAAATGAAGTGATAACTCGTAATCCTTCATTATTGCTCGGTAAACAAGAAATTTTCGGTATGGCTGCTGATTATGTATTAGCTAACCCTAATGGTATTACTTGTGATGGTTGTGGTTTTATTAACACCAATCGCTCCTCTTTAGTTGTGGGTAATCCCGTGATTGAAAATGGAAAATTAGAAAAATATCAGACAAATAATCAAAATAAATTGCGGGTTAACGGCGAAGGGTTAACAACCGCAACTATTTTAGATTTAATCGCGCCAAGTATTTCTGTTAATGGACGAATTCAAGCTAAAGAGATTAATGCAATTACGGGCCATAATGATGTATCTCGTGATACGTTAACCATTACGGAGAGAAAAGGTCTGCCTCATGCAATAGATAGTTATTATCTTGGAAGTATGCAAGCAGGTCGTATTCGAATTATTAATACTGATACAAGTAACAGCGTTAATCTTGAAGGGCAACTTAAAGGTAAAGATATTGTTTCTGTTGATACTAAAGGTAATTTACTACTGACAGCATCAAATATTGAAGGCGATAATATTGATTTGAAAGGTCAAAAAATTCGTTCACAGGGCAAAATAACAAGTAATACAAATAAATATTATGGTGCGAAGAACTATCAGAACTACCGTGGTGGGATTGATATTAATGGACAGACTGATAGCCAACAACTAAAGAAAACAGCATTAGTTGGTAAAAATATTAGTATTATTGCGGCTAAAGATAATCATCTTACAGCAACGCTAATTCGTGGTGATGATGTTTTAATTAAAGGTGGTGATGTACTACTCGATAATCATAAAACTATAAACAAAAAGAGAAATACGAATAATAATTGGTATTATTCTCAGACAAATTACGCAACAACGACAGCAGAAAAAACGCAACAGCATAGTACTGTTGTTGAAGCGAATAAAACCGCTAATCTAATTTCAACTCAAGGTGACATCACACTTATCGGATCAAAGGTAAAAGCAGGTGAGTCTTTAGCACTTAATTCTGCTCGTGATATTACTTTATCTGGCGTTATAGAAAAGGAGAAAAATGGTCATAATAGAAATTTACGTAATCATACATCAAGTCTGATTACTGGACATTTTCATGATAGCAATGAGGCAGAAACCTTAAAATCATCTGAATTAATTTCTGATGGCGGGCTAGGGGTTAATGCGCAGCAGAGTGTACGATTAAATGCTGCTAAAATTCAGTCTAAGCGTGATTTGATTATTAATGCGAAGAAAAAAATCGATATTAATGTTCAAAAAACAGCCAACAATAAAACAACAAAAAATGATAAAACCTATTGGGGAGGGATCGGTGGCGGTAACAATCAAAATAATAGTAATAACAGCACGATTAGTCACCGCTCTGAAATATTATCAGGCGAGCATTTATTAGTATCAGCAGATGACGGCATTAATATTACTGGAAGTAAGGTTTCAGGTAAAAGCGGTGGGTTTGTTCAAACTAAAAATGGTGGTTTGCGAATTGATAATGGAATAAGCACATTTACTGATAACGTCGACAGTCGTAATGGTACTGCGTTTAATATTACTAAAAACTCAAATAAATCGACGCATAATACTCAAACTGTTCATGGTAGTGAATTAGTGTCTGACGCTAATTTAAAATTATTAAGTAAAAAAGATATTAATGTGGTCGGAAGCCTTGTCAAAAGTGCAGGTACTTTAGGTATTGAATCATTAGGCTCTATTAATATTACAGCTGCAAAGCAAGAAGAACAGTTAGATCAAACGAAAACTAAACTAGCTGTTGATGCTTATGCTAAAGAGAGCGGTGATAAACAATATAAAGCGGGTTTACGTATAGAACATACAACAGAAACAGAGCAGACGCATAAGACGAAACATGTTGGTTCGTCATTAGAAGGTGGAAGTATTGACGTTGCTGCACAAGGTGATGTTAATTTCAACGGTTCTACGCTAAAAACTACTAAAGATAATGCCAATATTAGTGGTGAAAATGTTTCATTTTTAGCAGAAAAAGATAAAACAAATACGACTAAGACTAAAGATACCATCGGTGGTGGTGCGTATTATACCGGAGGAATTGACAAAGCAGGCTCAGGCTATGAGGCTGGATTCTCTAAAGAAAAAAGTGAATTATCCAAGGAAGATGCCTTGGTATCAAAAACAGATGTTGCAGGTAGTTTGATTGTTAATGCTAAAGATAAGCTGACACAAGAAGGTGCTGAACATCAAGTAAACGATCAATATAAAGCAACGGCAAAAAATGTTGATAACTTAGCCGCTATTAGCAAAAACGAAACAAAAATAACGACGTCATCGGGTGGAATCGATATTGGTACTAATATTGATTACAGCGGAGTGACTCGACCAGTAGAAAAAGCCATTAAAAGTATTGGGAAAGGAGACATTGGTGGTGCTATCGATAATATTGGAAAGACAGGAACACCAAACCTTGGTCTAGATGTTGGTATCAAAGGACAAACGTCTGAAAATAGTAAAGATTCAACAACGGCATCGGTGACTAACATTATTGCTGGCTCATTAGATATTAATGCTAAAGAAACTGTGAATGATGAAGGAACCCAATATAAAGCCAATCGTGGTGATTATAAATTAACGGCTAATCAGCATATAGATCAAGCGGTCGAGAATACTCAACACGAAATGAATAAAGAAACACATGGTTCTGGTGGTCTTCGTGTTTATACGACGACAGGTGAAGATTTAACGATTAATGTTCAGGGTGAGGGCGGAAATTCTTCATTTGAGAATAAAAATTCTCAGGCGGTAACGGGCTCTATTGTAGCTAAAAAAAATATTGATATTAATGTCACTAAAGACGCTATTTATCAAGGTGTAAATATTATATCTGAAAACGGTTCAACGCAGATAACAGCAGGAAGAAATGTTAAATTTGAACAAGCTAATAATACTAATTCTTCATCGTCTGATAAAAAAAGTGCTAATGCATCTGGATCAATAGGTACAAATCCTAATGGTAAAACGATGGGGTTAGGACTTGGTGGCGGTATCGAAAAAACATCGTCAGAAACTAAAAATGCCATTACAGGTTTAATCTCTTCTGGTGGTAATCTAGACGTTGTATCCGGAAATGATATTAATTTCCAAGGTACAAAAGTAAACAGTAATAATGACATATCAATTGTCGCTAAAAATAAAGTAAATGTTGGCGCTGCTGAATCTACATACACCAATAAAGAGAACAATATTTCAGGTAAATTGAATCTTGGTGGTGGTAGTAACGAGACTAAAAAGGACTCAGGTAGCAATGCTTCCATCGGCGGTGCTGTAAATCTTGCATTTAAAGATGAAACATTAGTTAAACAACAGGGCTCCGAATTAAGCAGTAATAATAAAATTAATATCAATGCAGGATCGAATGATAACGATGCTATTCATGGGGTGGGTAACCAAGTTAAGAGTAAAAATATTACTTTAACGGCGAATAAAGGCGGTATTATTCTTGAATCAGCACAGACAACAGAGCATAAGAATAATTGGGATGTAGCCATAAATGGTAATGCGGTTGTTGGTCAGTCATTTAAAAAAGATGGTCAAGGTAAAGCCGATCCTAATAGTGGTTCAGACTCACATAATTTAAATGCTGGGTTAAGTGTGGGTGTTGATAAACTGGATAAACAAATCAACCAGAATGCTAAGATCGGCGCAGATAATATTACTATTATAAGTCAAAAAGATACCCGTATTGCTGGCGGAGTACTCAATGGCGGTAAAATTAATGGCGATATTGGTGGTAATTTAAATATTGAAAGTCGTAATGATAGCGAGCATAAAGTTAGTGTTAATGTTGATACGGGCATTGGGCACACTAATACTAAATCACCGAGTATCACAACTAAATTATCTAAAGCTGGCACTGCACATTACTCTAAACCATTGAATGAAAAATTAAATAGTGTCGTCGAGTCTGGTGCAGGTCAGGTGACTGAAAAATATAATGCGTTTGCTCGTCGCCATGATAAATCACAAGATACCGCAGGCACCGTAAGTTTTAATAAGGCACAAGACAAAGTAACATTACCAGAAAAAATAATAGAAAAAGCATCGGAAAAAACCGCATTGTGGGATCGTGGTGCGCGTACCATTGGTAATGGTGTGAAAAGTGCTTTGGTTGAAGATAAAATAAAAGGCCGTAGTGGGCATGCTGGTTTCAGTTTTGATGTTGTGAATAATAATCTAGTTACTGAACAATCAGTAATTCATGCTGAAAATGGGGTGGATCTTAACGTTAAAGGTGGCACTAATCTTACGGGAGCAAAAATAAGTACTAATAATGGTGGAGTATTGATAGGTGATTCTAAAGTCATCAATAAAGATATGCATGGATATAACCATAATTATGGTGCGAGTTTAGATGTTCCATTTACCGTTGGTGGTGTTTTAAATACGATTACTAAAGGTATTACCAAAGGTGAATCACCAATAACAGCATCTGTTAATATGAATAAAACAATAGCAAGCGCTGGTATTATGATTAAATAATATTAAATTTTTTGAAAAGTAAAAAGTAAATATATTCGGCTTTACTGATCGTTATTAATACAATTAATTGATTTAGTCATATTCAAGTATGATGCTGATGAGTTTATTTTAAATATAAAGGCCACATAAAAGTGGCCTTTATTTATGGTTATTTTTTAATATTATAAATGCCATAGTATTAGAATTGAAGACTGTAGGATTTCATCTATGGTTTAACAATCCAGATATAGGAGGCTTGAGCTAGTCATGAGACTAACTCAAAATTGGATAGAAATTAGTTTCAGAGAATCAAATATTAGCGATTCATGAATAACTAAAAGTAAGGAAAATAGCTGAACTTGACGTCCAAAAAGAATTAATAACGCAACCTCAGCAATGGCAAGTCAAAGTACCCGATACAACCGCGAGTATTCATTTAAAATCCATAAAGCAATTGCAGCAGCACCCATACCTTATGGGGGAGTATCAAACACTTGATGGTGCTGACAATGTGACTATTTACCTTAATGCTAATCAGGTTGTCCAACAAGGTAAATATATTGCGACATCTTTTGTAACCACGAATTCGGGTAGCGGTACATTTTACTATTTATCCGTATTTGAGCAGCACAATAAGAATGTTGATAATCTGACCAATATTTTTATTGGTGATCGAATTAATATCGAAAAAATCACTATTGTTAGCAATAATCCTCTCATGATTAAAATTGATTATAAAACCCATGGTGAAAACACACCTTATGCTTTACCAGCAGACGTCGCTAAATCACAAATATATCAATTAAAGGATAATCAATTAGTTTTGCAACAATAAATTGTTTCGTGATTTATTAGTCGTTTGATAGATCTGTAAGTCTATTATTTAAAATAAAAAGGTCACATCAAAGTGACCTCTAGTTATGAAAGCTATTTACATATTTTATATGTGGTTGTAAGGCTTCATATTAATCATCCACCACTTCTATTGTTTTATGCTGAGCACCAAGATACGTGCCTTCATCAATTTTGTAGCGTAAAGTTTCATTACAATGAGGGCATTCAAACTCTTCATTAGGCTCGATACACTCATCTTCAATCCAATCCCAACCAAGATGTTTCTCGCAAGAGGGGCAATGCATAATGTTATCCTTTTTTACTCACTCTAAGGTCTTAAACCCTATTCATTTAAATACAGCTCAGCCATGCCATCGAGCTTACTTTTCACTTCTTGCCAGTTGGGCATTACGCTGGTTAATAAGCGCCAGAAGTTTTCGCTGTGGTTGTATTCTGCAATGTGGCAAAGCTCATGTAAGATCACGTAATCAATACACTCTTTAGGGGCTTTGATCAGGTGAGGGTTGAGCATTAATGTGCCTTTTGCTGAGCAGCTTCCCCATTGTTTGCGCATTGGCATAATACGAAATGACGGAATGCCTTTCACCCATGTCGCTTGTGGCAGAAGTTCAGCCAAACGTTGATGAAAAACCCGTTCTGCTTTAACGCTATACCAACCTGAAACTAAGGCTTTTACTAGCTTGGGCTTATCATCATTAAAACGATTAAGGGTAACCAACAGCTTGCCTCGATCCATCTTCACGTTGGAAATGGCTTCTCGGTCTTCAACTACCTTCAATACATAGCGACGACCCAAATAGAATTGCATCTCACCACTAACGTAATGTTTGGTTTGAACATATTCTAAATGAGAGCGAAATTCTTTCAGTGCATCCCAAATCCAACGTGCTTGGTGCATAACCGCTTCGTGAATAGCCGATTTCTCGGCATCTTCAGGGGCGGTGACGGCAATACGGCAATCAGGATGAACGCGAATAGTGACCTTCTTTTTTTTACCTTCAGCAAAGGTTTTACGAATAACCTCGTAGGTAACAGCTTCATCACCATAGATGAAGCTGTATTCCTCAATGCTATTTTCTTTGCTGTCTCTCTTGTTACTAATGGATGCCATTAATGGTGACCTGCTAATCCCAGTCGAGTGATTTGAATAACATCCGTGATCAGTGTTTGTGCTTTATCAATCCCTAAATCATTAAACAGTAATGGTAATAGACCTAATCGAATTTGGTTTTCAATCTCAGCAGGGTTAATGGAATATTCACTCACCGCTTTGCGTACAATCGTATCGATATCCAGTGCATATTGAATGCATTGCTCTTCGGATAAAAGCGATGGCTCATCTCGCTCTGTTAGGAACAAACCATGCTTTAAAAATAAACCAAAGTAGGCTTGAACATGACGTTTGATTTTTGGATCAAGTTCAGCAAAGCGATCTTTAGGCATTCCCGCCACATCACGATCTTTTACCTGTTGCTCGAAATCAGCAAACAAAAGGTATTGTTTAACTGGGCTATCAAACATCTCTTTGGTTTGGGCTATCGCTTTTTTTAACAGGTTAGAGAAATACTCTTGGGCATAAGGGTCATCGGCTAAGTCTTGCTCAATCATCTTGGTAACACGACCTGTGATAACGTCTTTTTTGTTATTCGCTTCATCATCGGTCATTTGCTCAGGTTTGGCATCTTTACCCATGTTGCCAACCAAGTACGCACCTTCAGGCTCTTTAATCTCAACACCACCAATGTGTTTGTCTAACATTGCACGAATACTGTCGGCATACTCATCGTAATCAACGGTTTCTTCGGCATCTTCACGAACTTGTTTACGCAGTTGAGACAACCTTTTTAAGGTTTGTTTATACAACTCACGCTTATTATCAAAGCTCTTATCATTGAAGTAATTTGCTGACTGTAACGCGACCTTTAAACAGTTGGCAAAGGCTGTTAGCGCATCATAGAAGTCATTACGTAGCTTTAGATTGGTATCGGTTAGTTGACCCTCAATGGTATCAATCTTAGGGGCTAATACTTGACGCAGTGCCTGACCGTCTTGCTTGTTATTAACGCTCGCAAAAATAGACCATAATGCATCGTATAAACCCGGTAATTTTTTATACTCGGTGTCCATACGGTTATATAACCCTTTAAGATCATCAATATCAAAACCACCTTGAGTACGCTCTGCCAAGTTTTGATACTTTTCAATGGTGGCATCAAGTTCACGTAAAATACCGCGATAATCAATCAGGTAACCAAACTGCTTTTTCGCATGTAAGCGGTTAACACGGGCAATGGCTTGAATAAGGTTATGCTGTTTTAACGGTTTATCGATGTATAACACTGTGTTTTTGGGTTCATCAAAGCCTGTTAACAGCTTATCGACCACGATCATAATGTCGGGGCCTTCATCCTTTTCAAATTCTTGAATGATGTGTTTGGTATAGGCTTTTTCGTCCGTCCAACCTTTATTGGTGATATTGGTTTCCCACTAATTTTGCACAATATCGGTACTTTCACTGTCAACGTTGTCGTGTCCCTCACGAGTATCAGGCGGAGACATCGCAACCACAGAGGTAACTTTACCGATTTTATCTAACAGCATCTTATAGCGAATCGCAGAGGCTTTTGAATCACACGCCAATTGACCTTTTAAGCCTTGGTTTTTGAAATTTTGAAAGTGATCGGAAATATCATAAGCAATTAACTCTAAACGACCTTCGGTTTGATAAACTTGACCTTTTTGAGCAAATTTACGTTTTAAGTCAGCGCGTTGTTTTTCAGATAAATCTTTTGTGATCCGTTCAAACCATGCATCGATGGCTTTATCGTTGGTGCTGAGATCAGGAATGCGTTCTTCATAGAGTAATGGCGTAACGGTGCCATCTTCTACTGCTTGTTGCATGGTGTAAGAGTGGATGATTTTACCGAATTTATTCTCGGTCTTATCGTCTTGCAGTAGCGGTGTACCCGTAAAGCCAATGTAAGCCGCTTTGGGTAGGGCTTGTAGCATACGGATATTGTTTTCACCGTTTTGGCTACGGTGACCTTCATCGACAAGTACGATAATATCTGGGCTATCGTTGTAGCATTCTGGAAGGTGAATTGCAGTACCAAATTTGTTGATAATCGAGAAGATAATACGCTCGTTACCTTTACCAATTTGTTCCGCAAGGCGTTTGCCTGTGGTTGCCATTGCCGCGGTTTTATCTTTATCAGACAGGGCGCCACCTGACTTAAAGGTGCTAGCCAGTTGATCTTCTAAGTCCACACGGTCGGTCACGACAATCACGCGACATTTGGCGAGTTCTTTTAACCAAATAAGGGCTTTGGATAAAAACACCATCGTAAATGATTTGCCAGAGCCTGTGGTATGCCAAATAACACCACCATTACGTGCGCCTTTGTCATCAAAAGAGGTGATACGTTCCACTAAGGCTTTAATGCCAAACACTTGCTGATAACGCGCAATAATCTTACCTACTTTTTTATCAAACAGAGTAAATAGGCGCGTCATTTCTAACAGACGATCATGATGAAGTAGCGAAACCAACAAGCGATCTTGATCCGTCACCACCAAATCACCGCCTGCAATCAGTGATAGATATTCATCTTTGATCGCTGCTGCACGATGGTTAAAGATCGCATTTAGTTGGGTTTCATTCAGCGCTGTGTTTTTCAGACGCTCAAAGGTACTTTCTATGATTTGTTCTTCTTTCCACTTTGCCCAAAATTTACTTGATGTTCCGCATGTTGCGTAGCGTCCATCATGCCCATTGACAGACATCACCAGTTGGTTATAAGCAAATAAGCTTGGAATAAAGTCTTGCTTTTGATTTCGAATCGTTTGAGAGATACCTTCGTCAATAGTGGGCTTCCCTGTCTTTGACGAATTAGGACGTTTTGCTTCAATCACTACCCACGGCAAACCATTAACAAAACATACAATATCGGGTGTGTAGTAGGTTGTTCCTTGAGTATTGTCTACGTCCATCTCTTCGGTGAAATGAAATTGATTGTTTTCAGGTGTTTCCCAATCAATGATTTGGATGGTTGGGCTGGCTTTTTTACCGTCCACAAACTCAGTGACACTAATGCCATAAGTTAACGCGTTATAAAGCTTTTCATTGGCCGCTTTTAGCCCTTCATTCATTGCAGGGTTAGCCAACTCTTGCACGATTTTATCAATGGCTGATTCAGATAAATGGCGTTCTTTACCCATAAATGAATAGGTTTTAAAGCTCAGAACCTTGCGCAATACCGATGGCAGAATAACGGTGGCTTTGTTGCCACGCATAGCCATGCATTCACTCGGTGGAATGAACTGATAACCAAGGTTAGTTAAAAGTGCGAGTGCAGGGATCTTGGCACTCTGCTCTTCTTTGAAATTGGGTAAATGAGGGTTAGTCATTGTCAGTCTGTCCTTGTTGCGCCAATAACTGTTGGCGTTCTTTTTCTAATTGGTGACGCAGTTCTTCTTCGCTCGGCAGTTCTAACATGTATTTCGAGGCAAACAGATGCTCATTGTCATTCAGCACCGAATACTTGGCAACGGTGCGGTTGTTGTCAGTACACAGAATTAAGCCAATGGTCGGGTTATCGTCACTACGGCGTTTTTTCTCTTCATACATGCGAACATACATATCCATTTGCCCCACATCTTGATGGCTAAGTTTATGCATTTTAAGATCAATAAGCAGGAAGCATTTCAAATGGAAGTTGTAGAACACCAAGTCAATAAAAAAGTCACCATCCTCGGTGACAATACGCTGTTGGCGTTCAACAAACGCAAACCCTTTACCCAGTTCCAGCAAGAATTTTTGTAAGTTATCAATCAGAGCTTGTTCAAGTTCACTTTCTTGTAATGAAACGCTCGGTACCCCTAAAAAATCAAAGATGTAAGGATCTCGCAGATAGTCTTTTACTGTTAATGCCAGCGCGGTCGTTTTGTGGTTGGCTTCATCGATAACGGGTTGCAGATCTTGTTGTTTGGCTTGCGTTGACAGTAATCGCTCATAATATAACGCACCGATTTGGCGTTCTAATGCACGAGCCGACCATGCTTGGCTAATGGCTTCGTTCATATACCATTGACGTGCGAGTGGATTATCGATTCGCAATAAACTGCGATAATGGGTCCAACTCAATTCGTGACGCACTGCGTCACAATTTGGATAAGCCAAATAAAACAAACGCATATTACGCAGGTTAGAGCTATCAAACCCTTTGCCAAATTCTTTAGTGAGTGAGGCGGATAATGCTTTCAGCGTTCCTTTACCATATTCAGCACGAGTTTGCCCTTGTTGCTCGTCTTCAACAATCAAGCGACCAATTTGCCAATAGGTTTGCACCATTGCGCTATTTACCGCGTGAACAACCTGTTTACGGCCTGCGGTCAGTAATGTGCGAATATTATCGAGCAATGGGGTTGAAGATGGCAAAGAGGGTGTCGTCATGTGTCATGTCCTTTGTTTCAATGGATACAGTAAACCTATCTGAACAATAGGGCTTGAACACACAAGCCCTGTGATTATTCGCACTAAGATGACAGGGAGACGCGCCTTTTTCCTGTTAAAAATTGCTGCATCAACGCCTTTTTCTCTTGCTTGAAGTGCGCAAGTTTGGCTTCTAGCAACTCGATTTCTTTATCGGCAGCGGTGAGGACTGAAGCGATTTTTTGTTGTTCTTGATATGGAGGAACGGCAATTACAAAATCGTCAAGAACTTTGACACTTAAATTAGGTGGATCAGTACCAAGTAGTCCAATATTGATTCTGTGAGCAAATTGATCACTACGAAGCACTTGAAAGATAAACTCTGAATTAACATTATTTTTACATACTATTTTTGCTACCCTTTGATTTAGCAAAGATGTATCACTTTCTTTGGTTAGCCTTGCGACCTTTAATTTGTTGCCAATAGTTGGTCGAGTAAGGGCAACAACTATATCCCCTTTAGTTAGTAAAAACTTTTTGTATTCAGATAAAAAGTGTCTCGGTAGAAAGCTATCTGCGTCCCATTTAATTTCTCCAATCCCAACATTTGCAATTTTTAACCATTTCGCACCGGAGTCTGTCGCATCAGAACTCTTAAACGCAAAACCGCTAAAAAGCTTAAACAAACTAATCGGTGATTTAGATTCCCAGTCCCCCTCAAACGCTTTATCCGTTTCAGGATCAACTAAACGCTTTTTACCCGTCAACAACTGCTGCATTAAGGCTTTTTTCTGCTGTTTGCTGGCATCAATCAGTTTTTCAGTGGTTGCAATGCCGCGATCCCATGTAGAAAGGATTTGAGCGATTTTGCGTTGTTCTGGGAGTGAGGGTAACAAACAAATCACTGATTTAAGCTTATCTGGCGATGTGTGCTTTACTTTTGTTCCTGTAGATTGCTCTGCAATTTGTTTTCTAATATATGGCGAATTGTAAGTTAGATATAGAAACTCAGGGCAAATACCATTTTTATCTTTTATTTGAATCAGACCAAGCCGTTGATTATGCAAATAGCGATCATGGCTTGGGACAAACAACGTACTCCCTAAAAGCCCAGCAGCTTGTTCGGTCATAGCAACAAGTAACTCGCCTTTTGATAGTAAGTACCCTTTTGGAATATCACCCACATAATACTTAGTTTTGCTCTTTTGGTCGCGAAAGCCACCTGGTTCATAGAAGCTACCAGGAGTTAAAAGAACATAATTACCTTCTTCTCTAAAGAATTCGCTCTTAAAGGCAAAACCATGTTTGATATCTATAAAGGGATTGAGATCAGTTTTAATCCAACCATTAGGCACCATAACCCAACTCCTCTAGGTAACCCGCCATTTCCACTTCTAGGTCGGCTAACTCAGTTTGTAGCGTCAAACGCTCACTACGTACTGCCATCAAATCAATTTCCGCTTCTTCTTCAAAGGTATCCACATAACGAGGAATGTTGAGGTTGTAGTCGTTCTCGGCAATCTCTTCTAATGTGGCAAGGTAAGCGTACTTATCCACGCTTTGACGGGCTTTGTAAGTATCAACAATCTTTTGAATATTATCGCTCGTTAATACGTTCTGGTTCTTGCCCGATTTAAACTCACGCGAGGCATCAATAAACAACACCTTGTTGTCTGTTTTGTGCTTTTTGAACAACAGAATTGCCGCTGGAATGCCTGTACCGAAGAACAGTTTTTCAGGTAAGCCAATCACGGTATCTAATAGGTTTTCATCAATCAGTTGTTTACGGATTTTACCCTCACTCGATGCACGGAATAGCACACCATGAGGCACAACCACACCCATTCTGCCTGTCTCTGGTTTTAGGGTTTCAATCATGTGCGAGATGAAAGCGTAGTCGCCTTTGGTTTTTGGTGGCACACCACGACGGAAACGACCAAAGTGATCGCTTTCTGCGTCTTCATGTCCCCACTTATCTAGTGAGAATGGTGGGTTTGCGGTTACTACGTCAAAGTGCAGTAAGCCACCGTTGGCATCTTGCAGCTTAGGGTTACGAATGGTGTCGCCCCATTCAATACGGTGGTTGTCTTCGCCATGCAGGAACATGTTCATTTTAGCCAGTGACCATGTTGAGCCAATCGCTTCTTGACCAAACAAAGCGTATTGCTTAGAGCCGCCAAAGTTCTTTTGAATTTGCTTACCACACTTCATCAATAGCGAGCCTGAACCACAAGCAGGATCGCAGATCTCATCGCCTTGTTGTGGCTCAAGAATGATAGACAGTAGATCCGATACTTCTGGCGGGGTATAGAATTCACCTGCCGATTTACCACTGCTAGCCGCAAAGTGTTTGATTAAAAACTCATACGCATTACCGATAACATCCAATGAACCGACACGGCTAGGGCGTAGGTTTAGGGTTGGTTTACCAAAATCTTCCAGTAGGTGACGCAGAATGTCGTTCTTTTGCTTTTCATCACCCAGTTTATCGGTGTTAAAGCTAATGTCTTGGAACACACCTTTGAGTTTGGTGCCGTTTTCTTCTTCAATTGCATGTAAAGCTTGGTCGATACGAGAGCCATTACCTACTTCAAAGCGATGCTCATACAGATCCCAAAATGTTGAGCCTGTTGGGATTTTGAATGATTGGCTCGCCAGCATCGCTTCAATCATGGCTTGGTTGTCACCAAACTGCGCTGTTAGCTCTTCGACTTTGTCTTGGCGCACATCTGAGATGTACTTTAAGAACAGCATAGTTAGTACGAAGTCTTTGTAGATTGATGGGTCTACGGTGCCACGGAAGGTGTCACAGGCACTCCATACCGTTTTATTGATGTCGTCTTGGTTGATTGGGGTAGTTGGCATTTAGTTATTCTCTAATAGCGTTAAATTGTTTTAATTAGTCGTTCAGCAATGCGCTTAAATGAGGCAAAGCAGTTACGCCAGAAAAGACCCGTTGATGAGAATCTATGATGAGTTTTTCAAGTTGTGCTAGTAGTGCCACAACCCAATAGTCTTTCTCAATTATGGCTGGGTTTCCGAGCGCTAAGGCATCGGAAACCTCAAGAAACTGCTGTTTCAGTTTATTCATGGTTAATTTGGAGAGTGTATAACACGGCTACCCACTACCAGTTTTCGATTAAACTGTTTTGAGTTCCATGAGTAATTGATGGATGAAGGGATTTGAGTGTTTTCACCCGATAAGCTTTGAAGAGACGGACTATCGATCTCAAAGTCTACACCTTTCATCTTAAGGATTTCTCGCATAAGCGCATCCGTCCCACCTGGATGAGTTGGTATTGGCTTACCCGTTAAACTATTCATTCGTGATTTGGTGTAAAGGCCATAGCCGATTTTCATTAATTCGCCTTGATTTACTAATTGTTTCAAAGCGCGACCGACTTGATCATAACAAGCCACACCTTCAAAGTTTTTACGTTCAAAAACATAACGTCTTGAACGTTTTATCTTTTGATAAATACGTTCAGTTGTAGTCATTTGAACCTCCATACTCTGACTTGCAGTGAGTATAACTTACAGACGTATTTTAAGGAATAAATACGACATTAAATATATTAATGTTGTCGCCATCTACATGTTATTTATATGCTTTTATATTTACGACCTAAAGGTGACATATGATTTAATTTTATGCCGACATGCTTTATGAGCCTATCTTTTCTGAAATATTAAGAGCATCGTCAATCTCTACTCCTAAATATCGAACAGTATTATCTAACTTCACATGGCCAAGTAACAGCTGTACAGCACGTATGTTTTTAGTTTTTGCGTAGATGAGAGTTGCTTTTGTTCTGCGCATTGAATGCGTTCCGGGATCTATT